>JABMRV010000061.1 GCA_013202285.1 bacterium
GCGTTCTGTCAGGTCTTGCGCCGCCAGGCGTGTGACCTGACAGATCCACCCACTCGTGTTGTTAGTGTTGATTCAATACTTACCGTCGGGTCACATCCCGCGGTGCGGGACAAGACCCGACGGAACGCCCTCGTGTGACGGAAAAACAAAGACTTAACTGGCAGACGAGGGTGTCTGCCAGCGGGCAATCCTGAGTTTTTCAGCGAGCTCCTGAGTTTTTCAACAGGAACTATTTAAGATGATATTCTATCAGTTCCCTGACGCTCCGCATGTCCATCTCGCCCTGTTTCGCCTTAAACTCCATTTTGACCTGACCGACGCCCGGTTTTACCCACATCTTGTGCTCCGCTTCTTCGGACATCTTTATCTTGAGGCAATAACAGCCTTCAAATTTGCCTGCCGGTACGGTGACTGTTTCGTTTATTGCATCAACCGTTATCGTCAACGAATCGGATTCATCAAGCCAGGTGTCGTTTAACTGCAGAGGGAATTTTGTCTTTAGCGCGGTTTTGCCTTCTTTGAACTCAGGGCTTATTGTGAGCTGGTAATGTCCATCCTCTGCGTTGCGATAGTAATGTATCTCCCCCTCCTCAGAGGGATCACTGAAGGAATACCATGTGTGCCCGCCCCAATCTATTTTCTGTTTGACTTCAACGGTATCCGTCATGGGTGGAATCGGAGCCAGTGTATCACCCATGTACATTTCAATACTATAGACCCAGTAATTACCTATGGCAAGAGGTATGAACTCGTCGTCGTCTCCGGCGATTGAGCATGCGGGATAAACAAAGATGAAAATCACCAGGAGTATCAGCTTGAAAAATTTGCCGGACATTTTGTCCTCCTTGTTGATTATGGTTTCTAATGTCTTTATTGCTTCTGTGATGACAGTAAGGTTCAACTTACCACTTCATCAGGTTAACCTTATCGATATCGACACTCTCTTTGTGTCGAAAGATGGTTACAATTATCGCCAGTCCCACCGCAACTTCCGCAGCAGCCACAGCCATCACGAAAAACACGAATATCTGCCCGTCGATGTTCGTCAGATATCGGCTGAAGGCGACGAATGTCAGGTTGACCGCGTTCAGCATCAGTTCTATCGACATGAATATTATCAGGGCATTGCGACGTGTCAGGACGCCGGCAACTCCGATGCAGAATAGAACCGCTGCCAGCCAAAGATACCAGCTCAGACCAACCGTCATTGTTCCTCGCCTCCCTTCTCCTCCGCAGATTCGGACTGCTTTTGCTTCACCATCGCCACGGTTCCGATTATCGCACCAAGCAGCAGCACTGACGCTATCTCGAATGGCAACAGAAAGCGGGTGAACAGGTTCCTGCCGACCGACTCAACCGTTCCCAGGGCAGGATCGAGTTCCGTCCCGATCATCCCTACACTCTTGATAGCCGTTGCAGCCACCAGCAGGATTCCTCCGGCTGCGGCAAAACCGAGCCATTTCCTGAGTGGATTACCGACTTCCCAGGATTGAGTGCCCCTGAGATTCAGCAGCATAAGCACAAACAGGAACAGCACCATGATGGCACCGGCATATACGATGATCTGCATGGCAGCGATGAACTGTGCGCCTAACATGACGTAAAACACAGCGAGGCAGAAGAAGGTCAAAATGAGAAACAGCACCGAAGCAATTGGGCTGCGCCGTGTGATGACCATGAACGCCGATCCCAGAGCGACCAGCGCTGTGATTATAAACAGAATTAGTTCCATAGAGTTATTAATTGATTGTTGATTTTAATGCTGCGGGGTGGGGACACCCCGCAGCACGATAATTATGAATTGCTATATTGTTATGATATTATTTTTAGCGGTTATACCTTTGAATCCCCCTAACGCCCCTTCTTTTCCCCTCCCCGCTTTCGCGAGGACAGGCTCTGCAATAGCTGAGGGGAGTGATTGCCCCTCCAATTCGCATGCGGGGACGCATGCCCCACCCGGCATACTGAAACCCGTTTTGCGAGTCAAACCGGGGCACCCAGCCCCACCTAACTATTTGGCAAAATATCGATGTAAATACGGCATTATCGGGGCTAATAACATCACCAGCCAGACGATTAAAATCAAACCCAATATCATCACCGCGAAGCTGAGTATCAGACCCCAAATTGTCCACGCCATCTGAATCCGGCGGAATTGCTCGACTGAATCCCATCTCCGGTACTGCCACGCCCACTCATTTCCCTTGATCCACATATAAATGGGGAATATAGATCCGAAAAGGGGAATAAGGCATAACCATGTCCAGGGCACTTTCATCGCCAGCCCCCAGAGGAAGTTCATCATCAGGGCGCCCCAGTTCAGACCCTGCAGTTCTTCCGGAAGTTGGCTTTCGCTGCCCCTGCCGGAGTCGTTATCAGGAAAAGAACCTCGCTCGAGGAACTTGATAAATGGAATGACATCCGGGTCGTTTTCGTATGATTCAGTTTCCATCGGATCGCTGAGAACAATCAGACCGGTTACATCTTATCGAGTTCTTTGCGGAACTCACCGGCATCCTCGAACCGCCGGTAAACAGAAGCAAAACGTATATAGGCAACCTCGTCGATATCGCGCAGCTTCTGCATTACTAATTCACCGATGTATGAAGAATCGACTTCGAGCTGTTCGAGTTTCTGGCATTCCTCCTCGACTTCGGAAATTAGTTTCTCCACCTTCTGAGCAGGTATAGAGCGTTTAGTCAGAGCGAGTTCAATGCCTTTCTTCAACCTGCCGCGATCAAATGTATCCCTGCTGCCGTCGCGCTTTATAACCGTCAACGGCGTTTCAACATACTCATAGGTGGTATATCGCCGTTTGCAGTTCATACACTCGCGCCGCCGTCTGGTTGCTGCGCCTTCACGCTTGGAGCGTGAATCAACAACCTTGTCTTCAAGATGTCCGCAGTAAGGGCATTTCAACCTGTTTACCCGGTGAAATTAATGGTTTGCATTCTCTACCACCGGCTGACGCCGGTGGCTATTCACGGATTAATCCCTTCGGGATTTTATATGGATACAATAACCCACACGAAGCAGCGAAGATCCAGTTTATTAAACGGGTGAATCAATCCTCTTCAATCGCCTCAGGTATATCGTAAATGACAAAACGCTTGCACAGTTCCCTGACATCATCGCGGGTTTTCTTCTGGCGTTCTTCGTCTTCAAGATCCTCAAGGATGTAAGCGATCATGTTTCCGATCTGCCGCATCTCCTCCTCCTTCATGCCGCGCGTGGTCAGCGCCGGTGTTCCGATCCGGATTCCCGATGTTATGAACGGTTTCTGAGGGTCGTTGGGCACCATGTTCTTGTTAGTAGTAATACCCGCCATCTCAAGCGCCTTCTCGGCATCCCTGCCGGTGAGTCCGCGCGGAGCGAGATCCATCAGTATCAGGTGATTGTCCGTACCGCCGGTAACGAGCGAGAAGTCACGACTCAGCAACGTTTCAGCAAGAACCGCGGCATTCTTAACAATCTGCTGCTGGTACTCCTTGAACTCCGGTCTCAATGCCTCCTTGAATGCAACCGCCTTGGCGGCGATGACGTGCATCAACGGGCCTCCCTGACAGCCGGGAAACACCCAGGCGTCGATAGCCTGCGGCAGCGTCTTCGGCTTGGGCATATTGGCAAGCATGAACTCACCACCCTCGACGTTGGTGAGGATTAAACCGCCGCGTGGACCTCGAAGCGTCTTGTGAGTGGTCGATGTAACTATATCGGAATAGGGCAGAGGGTCGGGATGCAGTCCTGTCGCAACCAGACCGGCGATATGCGCGATGTCAGCGATATGATACGCACCGACTTCATCCGCAATCTCCTTTACCTTGTCGAACTCGATGATGCGCGGGTAAGCCGAAGCACCGGTTACGATCAGTTTTGGCTTATGCTCGCGCGCCAGCCTTAACATCTCGTCGTAATCGATCCTGCCGGTCTCAGGGGATATCGTGTAAGCGACCACGTTGAACAGCCGTCCGGAGAAGTTAACGCCGCTGCCGTGTGTCAGGTGACCACCGTGGTTGAGGTGCATGCCCATGATGGTGTCGCCCGGTTTAGCGAGTGTCAGGTAAGCAGCCATGTTCGCCTGGCTGCCGGAATGCGTCTGGACGTTGGAGTATTTAGCGCCGAACAGCTTCTTGGAGCGGAAGCGCGCCTTACCCTCGGCGATATCGACATGCTCGCAACCACCGTAATAGCGATGCCGCGGGTAGCCTTCGGCGTACTTGTTGGTCATGACGGAACCGAGGGCTTCTAAGACAGCGAGACTGACGAAGTTCTCCGAAGCTATCATCTCGAGGGTCTCGGTCTGCCTCAGAGTCTCATCCCTGATGGCGTTGTAAATGTCGGGGTCGAAGGATTTTAGGGATTGCATATTATATCTATACTTTTAGTAACTAACTTTGACTAACGACATTCTCCCACTCAACGGTAGGCATGCTTACGCAATGTGACTCTAAATACTCGAACAACTCTCCGCTCATCATCCACTTCATAGACAATACGCCAGTCTCCAATGCGTAGACGATAATCAGTGCGTGAACCACGAGGCTTCCGACAGCCGCGTGGACGTGGTGAATCTGCGAGTAGCTTGATTCGGGCTATAATCCGCTTGTAGTCCGCATCTGAAACCAGCTTGAGTTGCCGCGCAGCAGATCGCTCAAACAGCAGTTCATACATCCGCCGGACGCTCCTTAAGCAGATCAGTTAGTGTCACGAACTCCAACGGCTTGCTGCGTAACTCCTTCAGATATTCCAGATCGTCGGCGTCTTCAAGTTGCTCCAGTAGCTCTTCGTATTCATCAATATCCAGTATCACCGCAGCGGGTTTGCCCTCACGGAAGATTATATCCGGTCTTTTTGTTTTTGTTTGCGTCATGATTATTCTCATCATCTATTGGTTAATGATGTACTTTTTCTATGTTTTCCCATTCACCACATTGTCTGTCCTCATCTAATTTTCTCTCAAGATATTCCATAAAAGTCTTATCTGTCAACAGATTAACCGCTATCTTCTCGAATTCAGCCGTTTCAGAATAATCCAATACCCAAACGGAATCAACGAATTTCTCGCCCCAAGGATCGATGTCAAACTCAGCCAATATCGTGTTAAGGTTGTTGATGTTGGAGTATCTTCCGGTTGCTGGATCTGTCGGGCGGATGGAGAAACAACAAACATCTTCCTTACAATTGGTGATGATATTGTAATTATATTGTTTTCCTTGAATTAGTGTTTTCATGTTTCTCCTCTGACTCGTTAGTCTTGACCGACCCAAACAGTCACAACAACCTGATGCTCCATATACGGAAAAACGAAATGTACTATTTGCGGTCTATGTTGATATTTTCCACAATAGCGTATTTGATGCTTTTATCTGTTTATTTACTACCGATTTCCCGAATGCGGACTGCAGATGCTGTGATGACTGTAAAGGCTGACTTCATCTTATCGCCATGCAATTTAACGGCGCGCGATACAATTTCTGTCTTCCCTGCGGAGGTCAGTCCGGCAAGTCGCAGCAACACCACACCAGCAGTAATGATCCCTTGACGAAATACCAATTCACCGAAGTCTTTATCCGCCGTCAGCAATATCGCCTGCAATTTATTTGCCTTCTCGAAGACCTCATCGTCTGGTATTGAAGGTGATATTTCTGCAATATACACCACCTCATACCCATCCCTACGCAGCCAGTCAACGATTGATTTATCTACGTTCTCATCCGCTAGAAATCGCAATGTTCATCCGGCTATGGGATATACAACATCCGCTTTAAGGGCTTCAGCCCCAAATGCCAGCGCAGCCTGAACCGCTTCGCGCGTTAAGCGTGGATGGGCTTCCAGCAACTGTTCGACAGTCTCACCAGCCCCCAACTTCTCCAGTATCATCTCAACAGTGATCCGCGTTCCGGCAATCACAGGCTTGCCCATCATCACCGCTGGATCGGATACTATTAAAGCTCTGTTCATTAAACCTCCCACAAATTAACCGTCCTTATTCCACAGCCAACTGATATGACACACAAGGCAGAATTCAATGGTTTTTCGCAATTTATGTCGATCATCGGGGTATTTAACTAATAGTAACAGACAAAAATGTCTGGTCACATCCCATTCTCAACCTTCCCAACTCTCCGCGCATGCCTCCCACCTTCGAATTCGGCGCTGATCCAGCGGCTGAGTATCTCCTCTGCCTGCAGTCTTCCGGTTAACCAACCTCCCATCACCAGCACGTTGGCGTTGTTGTGACGGCGTGAGTATTCAGCCTGGACGCCGCTCGAACATAATGCGGCATGGATGCCGGGAATTTTGTTAGCTACAATCGACATCCCGATGCCGGTGCCGCAGATCAGTACCGCGTGTTCGCAGTTGCCGCGCGCTACAGCCTGCGCCGCCGGACGACCCGTATCCGGGTAATCGCACGGTTTGTCCGATGTCTCAGCTCCGAAATCGACTACCTCGTGACCGTATTCAAACAGCCTCTGCTTGATAAACTCCTTCAACTCAAAACCAGCATGGTCGCTGGCGATTGCAAATCTCATCTATTTATCCTGCTGTTTAATCCAGTGTTTTTAAGAAATTGTCAATGTAGCCCACCTCAGACCAGTCATGCTTGATCCAGGAATAAGCCTTACCGCTCGGACGAGTCTTATCCCGGTGCATGAAACGCTCTTCCCTTGAAGGCAGCAGCATGCTTCCCTTCAAAATATTCATCCCGCGCTTGCCGTCACTGATAGCTTCAGGATCATCCGAACCCGCAGCACGCTTGTATAAACCGTACGCAATTATAAACACTAACTTGTCATCGTACTTCGGCGAATCGCCGGAAGCAAGATCGGCAGCCCTGTAATAGATATCTCCCATCAGAAGCCAGGCGGACCCTAATCCTCCGTCTTTTGCCAGCGTCTTTTTCGCCCAACGTCTCGCTTCCACCCAGTTTTTCAGATTGATATAGTTCTCACCAATGGCAACGAGGTCAACCAGCGATTCCGGTTCCAGATCAATAACTTTCTTCAGAGCGTTTATCGCACCGTGATAATCGTTGAGATTATCTCGTGCCGCAGCGAGATTCCGCCAGCCCTCCGGGTCATCGGGTTTCTGCTCGCAGCAGATTTCAAACTCGGCAACAGCCTGCTCACTGTAACCCTGATCGAGCAGGGCGACACCGTAGTCAAAGCGACGCGTGGGATCGTCAGGGAACTGCTCAACCGCTTCCTTCATTGAATTCAGGTACTCCTCCGGATTGCAGTACATCCTGATAATGTCGATCTTTCTCTGGTTGGGCAGCGGATCATCGGGTAATAACTCGGATAAATCCTCATAGGTTTCGATTGCCATATCCCAATCCTCAACCGTCTCATGAAGCTCCGAGAGAGCCCACAGATATTCGACCATTTTATCATCTATTGTAACGGTCATCATCTCTTCAGTCAATCTGGCGATTGGCTCCGCAGCTTCTGCAATCTTCCTGGTAAGTTCACCCATATCCTTGACAATCGTCTCAGCATTATCCGCGCCTGACTGGAGCAACTGCTTCAGGGAATCCAGCTCTAACTTCAACGGTTTCATCTGCAGTTTCAATACCTCAAGTTGCTCTTTAAATTCGGAACTCTTCATCAGCGAAGAAGCCGTCCTGATCTTCACCGCCTCAACCATCTGCTCGATAGCCTCTTTAAAACGACCGCTGTTCTTGTATATGATCGACAGACTGCTGCGCAGGTAATCGTCTGCAGGGAAATATTTGATCCCCTCTTCGTAGGCAAACAGCGCAGAATCTATCATATCGCTTCTGACGAAACAATCCGCCCAGCTCCTGTAGATATTCTGTTCGTGATCGATATCATACTGCCTGATGGTGCTAAAATGCGTGCGAGCAGTCTCGTAGTCGCCATTCTTCCATCGCTCATAGGCAAAGCTCCTGCGAACGGCTATGATACTGTCTCGTTCAGCCTTCGCCATGCTCTGCGCCGAAATCTCCCCGACAGCTTTACCGGCCTCCTCTTCGAGAGAAGGCAGTGGAGCGCAGCCTGTCAACCAGACTAATACAATGAGAAAAATCAGTGAAATTACTATATCTCCAATGTTCTTATCGCAGGCAGAGACACCTGCGCCACCATTAGCAATCTGATCCTGTTGAACCGGATATGTCTTTTCTGTCAATTCTTTTCCCTCCGACTAAGAAACCATTTTTCAGAATGATTGAAACCCAATGAGAAACCGATTGTACGTTCAGTAACTCCGTCTTCGTCACGGTCACCCATCCAGCCTATTTCAAAAGCGACATCGAGCCTTGATTTTCCGTCGTGATAGGGAATGGATATCCCTCCCGTCAGCGCGATTCGCCTTGCTTTATTTCCTTGTATATTTGTTACATAATGATCCTGCATGTAGAGACCTCCGCGGTATGCCAATGCTCTCCACATGGGATCAAGCGGACGATATTCCGGTGCCCACTCCCAACCGACACCGAAACGCAGGGCATCCTTCAAGCTGCCTGCCAACTCAGCAGGATGTTCGACACCGCCCCAACCCTGCCATTCGATCTCGAAACCGGCGCTGTGTTCACCCAGCAAACCCGCAGCTCCGACCGTTATATCCAGGGGCAGATCATAATTTTCCGGCAAATCCACCTCTTCCTCAATCTGTTTACTTCCTGCAGCAAATGTCTTGACCGCTCTTTCGACTTCGAGGGAGGCGGGACCAAGGATCGCCAATCCTGCCGACCAGAATCCGCTCTTCACCCATTGACATGACAGACCCCAGCCTACGCCATTGAAGCGGTCGCTGGTCTCGATACTTGCAGGTCTGTCCGCTGTCACTGAAGAACTCTGCGCCGGATAGTTCTCAATCCATCTCCTGTCGATCTTGCCAAAGACCGGTCGCAGCGCCAGTCCTATCCGCAACTGTGAAATCGTTGGTAACGAGACAGCTATCAACATCTGCGAAATGCCGCCTTCGCCACTCTGTTCAACCGTTGAAGACATCCAGGTTTTTGTACCGTCAGACACCCACTTATAATCCATGCGAGTATATGGGCTAATTGTGACCCCCAGGAACCAGTCCCTGCCCACCGGTACAGCCATGCCCGCGCCGGTGAAACCGGCTTCATCGTTAGTATCGCTGCCGGACAGGTCTTCAAGCCTGACTGTGGAATAATCGCCGCTGAAACCGAACCTCGCAGTCGGACTACCGCTCCATGCCGCCGGGAACAGCAGGTTAAGACCCAGAGTATCGGTGAAAGCAACCGACACCATCCCCATACCCGCCGCTCTGATACTGAACGAAGTCTGCGGAAGACCGTACCCGAGGGAGGAGAGCGCAGATGCCCCGATAACCGGCTGTGCCCAGAGCAGTGCAACCGTCAGCGCTGTAATCCATCTTGCGCGGCTCATCGTTCAAACCTCGTGTAATGAACAGTCAGTTTTGGATCGAGCGCAATGTCTCCTGCCGTGGAATGAAACGCAATGCGGTCTATGCCGTATCCCACAGCTCCCGAGAGCAGCGCCAGCCAGTAATTGGCGTCTTTTCCGAGCAGCCAGTCTGCCACTACCGAAGTGATAACCACCTCCTGCTCATCGGATAGAGTATCAACAGGTGTCAAATTGATGAAACTCTTCAATTCACTCGCCCTGAGGTTATCAATGTCGAGTGAATCCCCATTAAGTGAATCACAATAAAGTGCACGGGGGGAAATGGACAGGGTTACCGGTAGTAATTCATCGATCTGCTTTCGATGCAGGGTCAAAACCGCCCGATTGACAACCACGTAATAATTCGTAGTATCTATCATATCGAGATTAAAATGGATAAACGACCGGTATGCAGCTCCGCTGCCAATCAACAGGTCAGTTGAGCCTGCCGTAGTGTCGTAAGTGGCAAGAAAGGCATCGCCCGACGGGAAAACCTCCATTGTGTCCGGTCTGAGAGTATCTTCGGCAGTTTCACGGGCAGTGAGAAACAGGAACAGTCTTGGTTTCAGGTTACCGGTTGTGGAGTCCTCAAGCACCACTCGTGAATGGAACCGTCTCAACCTGTCATCCGCATCCGGCGATTGAAGCATAATCGTCAAACCGGTGTCGGCATCGGTGGTTTCGAGCCAATCAGCAACCCAGTTACTGTCCATTAGAATTCGCACCATCCCGGTGTCGCCCAAAGCGAAGTCATCCTCAACAGGAAGATCTACACCGACAGGGAACGTGCTTGCGTCGAGAGTATCAGTTTTATACTCATTCCAGACGAGGTCTATCTGTTTCGCCTCGACGGGTGTGTTGGCGCCTTCACCGATGCCTCCCTGGAAGAACATCTCAACATGAGATGAGTCCAGCGTCCATTCATGGGGCATAACAGGGCGGTTGAATCTGATCAGCGTCCTGGCTGTAATTCCATAAGCCCCTCCGACATATAGGTATTTGCTTCCCCCGGTTGAAAGCGGGGGAACGGCAAAGCTGGTGTCCATGTCGGCGCAAAAGACCTCAGTAACAGCCTCTCCTCCTGGCAGAATGCCGACCTGGCTGCCGATCTGACCATCCGGTTCGTCACAGCCGATCAGGAAAACAATAACCGCCGTTAGGAAGACCTTTAATGTGGATGTAATCACGTGATTTCGTAATGTTAATTGAATTAGAATAACTCCGTTCAGTTAATTCCGTAAGACAGGATTATAACAGGCGTTGTGCCCTTGGAAGACATCAGGTACAACACTCCTGTATATATTACATAACCTTGAAATATAGCATTAGTGTAACGTTCAAGCAAGCTTAAGGACTGAAATATACTATCGGGTTGAGTATTGTGAACGGGCTTACTTAAGAAAGGTCAGGATTCAGGTCCCAGAACTATCACTCTTCGGGGTCCGTGTGCTCCCAACACCAGTCGTTTTTCAATGTCGGCAGTGCGGCTGGGACCGGTTATGAAACTGAGCGATAATTCGGTTGCAGCCGCACAGAGGAAGGTATCCATATTGCGGTAAACCGGCACATCAAATACAACAACAATGTGCAGCGGCGGAAGTGATGAAATTAGGCGGTCGCCTCGCCTGTAAAAGGACATTGCCAACGTGCCGGTCTCTGAGATTAGCGCATCCACCGAGGTAATGCCTGCCTCAGCGCGGCTGCAGAGATCGATGGTTTTATCGCGATTGTACTTATCACTGCTGAAATCCGCCAGCACTTCGACTTCACCTTTTAATAAGTCATATATTCCAAGTAGAAGCGGTAATTGAGCCAATACAACGCTTCTTATATTGTTATGCTTAATAATTTTAAGTAATTGCCTGGAGACGTCACCTTCGGACTCTACCGGAACATATTCTCCGGAAACTTCCAGCCAGCGTTGGCGAAACTCATCGATCAGCAGGGATTTCTCTTCTTGTTTATCTGTTGACATGTTCATTTATACACTGTGTTGAAATTGTAAAGCCGTCAGGTCACATCCCGAATAAGTCGGGACAAGACCTGACGGAACTGTAAAACAATAACTTAACTGGCAGACGAGGGAGTCTGCCAGCGGGGATATTTACACTGCCAACCGCGGCGGGTTGGCAGCCTCGGATTACCGACGCTGCTTCTCCGCCTGATGGTGAAATGACATTCCGCTTTCTACAAACCCGCCTGTTGGCAGGACTCCACTGAACAGCCTGCCGGTCGTCTTCGCTATTCTCCCCGCCATTTCAAGCCTCGCCGGTGAAGACATCGTCCACAACCATCCTGCAGCCGCCATTCTCTCTGCCACGGGCTTGGACGCACGCGCTCTGAGTTCAAGCAGCAGTCGGGGAAGATCTATATCCACCGGACATACATCCCGGCAAGCACCACAGAGCGTTGAAAGAAAAGGTAGTTCCATGTGCATCTCCGATCGGGATCCGAGTAGATTCGACAAAACCGCACCCATCGGTCCGGGATATACCGACCTGTAAACATGCCCTCCGACAGAGCGATAGATCGGACAGATATTCAGGCATGCTCCGCAACGGATGCACAACAGCATCTCACGCATCAGGGGATCTTCAATCGTTCGTTGCCTGCCGTTATCCACTAATACAACATGGAATTCCTGGCTGCCATTGTCCTCCCGTCCGGTAGGCAGCATCAGGTTCACATACGAAGTGATCCTCTGTCCGGTTGCGCTGCTGGGAAGCAGTCTGAGCAGCGGCGGCAGATCATGCAGCGATGGGATAACCTTCTCAATGCCTGTAACGGCAATGAACAATGGCGGGAGAGCCGCACCCAGTCTCCCGTTGCCCTCGTTCTCAACGACTACAACATGACCCGTATCCGCCGCGATGAAGTTCGCTCCGGATATTCCAAACTCCGCCTTCACGAACCGCTCTCTCAGGACTCTACGCGCAATACCGGTCAGTTCAACCGGATCATCCGTGTATGAAACACCAAGTTTCTCTGCAAACAACCTGCCGATACTCTCCTTTGAGCGATGCAGCGCCGGTGCGGTGATATGCGACGGCGGCTCTCCGGCAAGCTGAACAATGAACTCGCCGAGATCGGATTCTATCGCATCGATGCCGATGTGAGTCAGGGCTTTACCGAGCCCGATCTCCTCAGTAACCATGCTCTTTGCCTTAACCCCTCTTTTCGCTCCTGCCTTGCGGATTAAATCCACAACAATCCTGCAGGCGGCATCGGCGGTCAATGCATAATGTAACTGTCCACCGGCAGCTTCAAATACTTTTCGGAAATCCGCATGTAAGGATTCAAGTTCATCGATCGATCTCTGCCGAATACTCTTCGCTCTCTGACGAGCAGCTTCGTAATCATCGATCTCGCTGGAAGTGAGGTTACGTTTTTCCACCGAACGGCGGCAACTGCTCAGCACCGCCTCTCGGAGTTGCGTATTATTCAGAGCTTTGTGGATCTCCCGCTTTATCAGACTCATAGCAGCTCCCCATTCTCAGCCGCGAGAATACGTGCGATATGAACCGTTCGCTGAGAAGCTCCAATTCGTCTGAAAGCCTCCTGCAGGTTGATAAGACATGAATCGTCCGCACCGGTAATGAATTCGGCTCCGCCATTGGCAAGCTCGGCTGCCCGGCGATCAGCTATGCTGAACGAGAGGTCTGAGAACTTCGCTCTGAATACTCCGCCGAACCCGCAGCACTCATCACCCCAGTCACCATCAATAAGTTCGAGGTTTTCAACATTCTTCAGGAGACGCAACGGCTGGTCTTTAACACCAAGATCTCTAAGGAGATGGCAGGAGGCATGGTAGGAGACACTATGTGGAAACCTCGCTCCCACATCGGTAATATTCAGCTTGTCAACAAGGAATGCGCATAACTCCGAGACGCGGGTTTTCAAATGCTCCCAATCCCTGACATACTCGGACGATAGAGCAAGTTCGCCGTAATGACGAGTGACCATCGAGACGCATGACCCGCTCGGACTGACCACAACTTCCGCGTCACGAAAAACACGAATGAACCGTTCCGCCAGACGGCGTGCTTCATCGCGAAAACCGGCGTTGAACAGCGCCTGTCCGCAACAGGTCTGGTTTGTATTATAATGCACGTCGTGCCCGAGCCGTTCGAGCAATCGAACAGTAGCCCAGGCAGTCTTTGGAGCCGCTTGATCGACGAGACAGGGAATAAAGAGGGAAATTCTCATCAGGGATGAGAGAAAAGGGATGAGAGTGAAGGGATGAGGGTGAAGGGATGAGGGATGCTTGTTTTTTGTTTATTTCTGCATAAGTTCATTAAAATGTGCAATAAATCCATCGTTCACTCAACTATCCAGCGGTCATCGAGTTCGAATGAGATGATCTTTAAGAATTTAACCGCCTCAATGATCTCGTTCCGCAGATTAGTGTCCGGCAGGTAAAAACGTGGGCGATTAATGCTGCTGATAGCGAGGTAATCTTCCACGTTTCCCCACAAGGAGCCCGTGGTGAGAACGGCGAATTCATCAATATCTTCCACGGGGGAATCGTCGACTCTCAGGCTGATGATTTCGCCTCCGCGTGCGACAACTTTAAGACCGCTCCAGGTCAGGAACTCGCCTGTAGAGCGGAGTTGTCTGCTGATTATCTCCTTCAACTCCCTCCCGGAGATCTGGAAGGCAACTATCGGGTAATCGTATGGGCAGATTTCCCAGATATCCAGCTCTCTTATCGGACCCCTGGAGAGACCTTTCGCCAGGCTGCTATTGCTGAGCACTGCCAGTTGAGAACTCGGTGAAACGGAACGTATAATGTCCGCCACTAATTGGATCAGATTGGTGGGTTTGTCAATTTCAAAGTTCCAGTTCGTCTGCAGTACGCCGATGTTCTCTTCAAGATGCCTGGTATGCTTCTTTTCTAACTTTTGCATGAGCTTTTCGAGCTTCTCGTCAGGTTCCGCTACGCCCGGTACGATTCTGAGCAGGCTGTTTCTGAAACTGTTAACTCCCCCGCGGGAAGTATCCACATCTACAATAAGCCTGCCGAGACGTCGACCGTTTGCTCCCGACTGGACAATTATCGTTCCGTTGACCTTTCGCGGTGGATCGAGCGGTTCCTTAGCACGTCCACCGATGATGATATCCAACCCGTTCACTTCAGCAGCAAAGATACTGTCCATCTCCCAGCCGAAGTAGGTCATTGCAATTAGCAGATCACATGTTTCCCGCCTCTTCGCGATAAAATCATTAACCACTGCTATCGGATCGACCTCCTTGATCCCGATAATTCCGTCGCGAATGACAGAACGACTGAAGTTCGGGTAGATCAACCCGGTAACGCCGACCAGAACATCCTGTAAATTGAACACTGTATCCGGAGGAAAGAGAAGCTCAAGGTTGTCGGATCTAATGACATTCGATAGTAAAACCTGAAATTCAGCCTCTCCCATCACCTCCAGCAGGGACCGCCAGCCGTGATCGAATTCATGATTTCCAGGGAGGAAGGCATCTATTCCTATCCGGTTCAATATCTTCACCTGTGAGAGCCCCTCGGTAAGCAGTGAAATGGGCGATCCTCCGAATTCGCCTCCGGCGACCATCACCATCGTGTGCGAGTTATCGCCGCGGAGTTTGTTCACCATGCCGGACAAAACGGCTGCACCGCCGGTAGTTATGGTGTCTGCGCCTATCACCTCGTGTCTGGTTAGATTGAGCGAATGCCGGTCACTCCAATATAGGAAGGTGACCTCAACGGCGGGAAGGAGACTGCAAAGCGCTGTCAAAATCAGCACAGAGGAGAAAATGACTGCGTGTGAGATTTTATTAGGAAAGAATTTTTTCATGCCTGCCTTTGGATAAAGATATACGGGCTGCCAATATGCCGTTGTTGGCAGCTTTAATTCAGATGTTAGATAATGCCGCCAAGCACGGTGGGTTGGCGACCTGACACCGACACTAAAGGCATATTTCAGGGACCTTGAACCAGCTTGGGATTCGTCAGGGCGAAAGCGAGAGCCTCGATTTCCATCGCCATGTTTTCGTTGCGTATATAAACCCATTCAGGTACTTTGATATTAATCGGTGCAAAGTTGAGAATCGCTCTGACGCCGCCGGCAATCAACCTGTCAACAATCGACTGCGCGACTGAAGCAGGAACGGCAACCACGGCAATATCCACATTTTCGGCGTTCACATCCCGTTCGAGGTTCACTTCGTCGCGCACGGCAACTCCGTGAATGGTCTTGCCAATCTTGGCTGGATCTTTGTCAAAAGCAACCGTTATCTGAAAATCCTGCACACGAAACTGATCATAATCAAGCAGCGCACGACCGATATTTCCCACGCCGCAGAGCGCCACCTTCCATGTTCGATCCAGTCCCATGATGCGACCGATATTTTTCCTCAGATACACCACCCCTTAACCTAAACCACGACGACCAAATGCGCCGAAACAGGATAGATCCTTACGGACCTGCGCTGCAGTTACACCGTTGTGCAGCGCAAGAGTCTCCGATGAGATGGTCTTAACACCCTTCTCCAGCATTAATGTCAGTGTTCTGAAATACTTGGAAAGTCGGTGGATCGTCGAGTCCGAAATGCGTTGAGAACTCCTCCCGGGCATTCATCAGCTCCTGTATAAATCAGTATATTCTTTTTATCGTATCCGCCATACGGCGGATCGGCAGGCAGGGACGCCTGCCCCACTTAATGGCAGACAGGAATGTCTGCCCCACCCATTCAATGTTACTCACCGGCATCACCCGATTCTTCTTCGCTCTTGCGGAGGTTCCACGTAAGAAGGCTTGTCCCAACAATTAGTGTAAAGGAGCCAATCATCCAGACCATGCCGTGATTGAATACCATCCCACTAATATAGGGGATGCTGAATCCGAAAACGGTAAGCAGAAATGCAATACTGAACAGCGTCCATTCCCACCATGTCCTGCCGAACGGAATCAACCAACCGATACCGCTTCGTCGCAGTCGCGGGACGAAACTCCAGCAAAATCCGGCAGTCAGTAAGGCAAACTTGGCTGACTGGTACATTTCCATCTTAAAGACCGACAACCACATCAGCCCGAGAACAATAAACAAGCCGCCGAGAAAGCGGTAAAACAGTCGGAACGGATCAGTACGTTTATCTTTGTCGCCCTGACCGTAACCGTACATGTTCATCGATTAGTCGGCGTCGGACAGATTTTCCTGATCAGGCTCGCCATCTTTCGGCAGCGCTTCATCGACGGCTTCTTCGTCGCGCACCACACGGGCGATATCCGATATATAATCATCTTCCTTGAGCCGTATAAGTCTCACACCCTGCGTCACCCTGCCGATAGTGCGAATGGCAGATACCTGCTGGCGAATCACCTTGCCCGATGTGGTCATGATGAGCAGATCATCCGAGTCAACCACCTCCATGATTGCAACCACCGGGCCGGTTTTCTCGGTTGTCCTCATGGCGATGACTCCATGCGCTCCCCGCCTGGTGAGACGGTACTCATTAATCGACGACCTCTTGCCGTTCCCGCTCTCCGTGGCAACGAGCAGCGTTCCTTCGCGACGCATGACAACCATACCGACCAGGTGTTGATCGGGCTCCATCTTGATGCCTATTACACCGGCGGCGGTCCTGCCCATGTGCCGTACATCCCGCTCGTTGAACCTCACCGCCTTTCCACCGGATGAACCTATCACGATATCGTAACTTCCGTTGGTCAAGTCAGCACCGCACAGCGCATCATCGTCCGCTATATTGATGGCTATTATCCCTCGTCGCCTCGGATGACTAAATGCCGACAGCGCTGTCTTCTTGATGATACCCTTGCGGGTTGCGAAGAATACAAAATTTTCATCGTCAAACTTTGCTACGTTCACCATCGCGGCGATTTTTTCATCCGGCAGGATTTCAATCAGGTTAACTATCGGTTTGCCCCGCGCAACTCTGCCGAGTGGTGGAATCTCGTGAACCTTAAGCCAGTAACAGCGTCCCCGGTCGGTGAAAAAGAGCAGATAGTTATGTGTCGAGGCGACGAACAGGTGCTTGATGATGTCCTCCGGCTTGGGTAGATGCCCCGCCATCCCAGTACCGCCCCGTTTCTGACGACGGTAACCGGATACCGGGAAGCGTTTTATATAACCAGCGCGGGTTATGGAGATAACCATGTCCTCTTCGGCGATCATATCCTCGATGGAGAATTCTCCGGTCTCATCGACCAGCTCGGTGCGTCTTTCATCACCGTAAAGCTCCCTGACCTGCAACAGCTCATCCTTGACGATCTCCATCCGTTTGGTATGGCTTGCAAGGATACCTTCCAGTTCGAAGATAAGTTCTTTCAACATCTTCAATTCATCGAGGATCTTCTGCCGTTCCAGCCCTGTCAACCGCGACAGCCGCATGTTGAGGATTTCACCCGCCTGAAGTTCGGATAGCTCGAACCGCTCCATCAGAGCCTCTCGTGCGATAGCCACATCGTGAGACGACCTGATGATCTTAATAACTTCATCGAGATTGTCAACCGCTATCTTCAATCCTTCAAAGATATGTTCCCGCTCTTTGGCTTTGGTCAACTCGTAATTGGTGCGGCGTGTAACGACCTCATGACGGTGATCGAGGTAGTGTGAAAGAGCCTGCTTCAGGTTCATGAGTTTCGGCACACCGTTGACCAGGGCAAGCATATTGACGCCGAACGTGGTCTGCAGCGAGGAATGAGCATAGAGATTATTCAGAACCACCTCAGGTATGGCATCCCGTTTGAGTTCAAAAACCAGTCTCATGCCGTCGCGGTCGGATTCGTCGCGAATATCTGCTATGCCGATAATCTTCTTTTCGTTCACCATCGCAGCGATACGCTGTATCAGGCGTGATTTGTCCACCTGGTAAGGTATCTCCAGCACGACAATCTTTTCTCGCCCGCTCTTCGGAGTCTCCACAATTGCACGCGCCCTGAGGATTACCCTGCCGCGCCCCGTCCTTAGAGCATCCCTGACGCCTGCCATGCCGTAGATAATGCCGCCGGTGGGGAAATCAGGTGCATAAACGAAATTCATTAGATCATCCGGCGTCAGTTCAGGATTGTGCCCCCGGGTAAACGTCCCGGGAAATGCTTCTTCCAGCAGCTACCGGTTGAGAAGAGCATCGCCACTCTGATCTACGCGGTCCTTTATCTTCTGCCGGAGCGATTCAGACAGTTGGACTTCGGAGAACAGCTTCTCATCATAGATGAACTTCTCTGTTATCAGCTTGTTGATGTCCGTGATAACGGCTTTTCGCAGCCGGTAGTTTACTCGCGCTGTCTCCGCAAAACTCTCGAATCTCCGTTTCGTTTCAGGAGAGAAGCTGTCAGCGAGTAACTTTGTGAGCTGATCGTCTGCTTCGACAAGCCTGACGATGAAATCAACCGGTTCTGTCAGACTGCGGGGGTTCAGGAGAGGATAAACGGGGTCTTCGATAAGCTCCACCAGAGCATCGACAACCTCACTGAGATTGTGCGGCGGGATGTTGGTCGCCATACCGACAGCAATGCCGCTGGAACCGTTAACCAGCAGGTTAGGGATGCGGGAGGGCAGCACCGTAGGTTCCTGCATCGATTCATCGTAATTGGCAATGAAATTTACAGTTTCCTTGTCGATGTCGGCGAGCAGCTCCTCGGTGATCTTCTGCATCCGCGCTTCGGTGTATCTCATCGCCGCGGCTCCGTCGCCGTCGATTGAGCCGAAGTTTCCCTGACCCTCGATCAGTGGATAACGCAGCGAAAACATCTGCACCATCCTGACCAGCGCATCGTAGATGGCGGAATCACCGTGCGGATGATATTTACCCATTACATCACCGACGATGCGCGCCGATTTCTTGAAGGGTTTACCGGCGCCGAGATTGAGTTCGTTCATCCCGAACAGAATCCGGCGGTGAACCGGTTTGAGACCGTCTCTGACGTCCGGCAGCGCTCTTTGAACGATGACGGACATCGAGTAATCGAGGTAGCTGTCCCGCATTTCGTCTTCAATCGAGCGGGGTTTGATGTTTTCGCCCTGATTTATTGCCATAATCTGAGTTTAACGATCCTTATATCTTATATATACAGCCTGTTGCTGCCTTCACAACTTTGTGAAACTTAGATACAAATATAACATCGAAGGTGGTTGAAAGCAACTGAACTATGTGAGTGATATTGATCCTTTGGCTTTTGGCAGTTTCTTTACAGCTTCCATAAAACCCGTTTCTGTTATCTCCATTGGCCAATCCAAATTTAGATAATAAAGGTCCTTTTCATCCACTCCGCGTTCATGTCTGATTGCTCCAAGTTCTAACAAGCCATCCATATCTCTGAAATATGCCTTAACAGGACTGCTTAAATGTCCGTAGTATTTCTCTGTTCTCTCAAAGATTTCTAGTACCTTTATTCTATCTTCCTTCAGAAGTAAATTGAGAATAGCTATCTGTCTCTTGGCGATAACTCTTTTCCTGGTTGATAACAACCTGTTGAACAGGTCGTACATCAGGTTTCTGAATAGGGCTTTCTGCGACTGTAGTTTAATCTCCCCGATTACCCCTTCGCATTGTAGTGCAATACCTTTCAAAGAGAACTTCAGGAAAGCGGTTAGATCATGTCCGGTATCGCCAACTTCACTGAGAGTTCTGAAATAAGCATTCCTTTCTTCATAGTAGTAATTTGACATAGCAACGAAAACTGTACCCTTCAAATCCGCTCTCCGGAGAAAAAGAGCTTCCAAGGCACGTGCTGTCCTTCCGTTACCATCCATGAAGGGGTGAATTGCACCCAGATGATAATGAGCAGCAAATGCTTGAATTAATGGATCGTGATCCTTGTAAATTCCTTCGAATGCATTGGTTAGTGAAACCAGCGCAATCATGCACTCGGTCCCACCTTCCATACCCTGACGTCGCGGTATCCCGTACAGCACTCTATCCTCTCGATCACGGATCTTGCCGGGGAGGCAATGATCATCATCTGCGCCAGTGATGATTTTACGATGAATCTCTAAAATCATCTCCGCCGTTACAGGTTTGTTGTCTGGAACGGTCGAGATCCATTTATACGTTTCAAGCATTGCTCTGACCTGGCGTTGAGATCTCGTCCTAAATTCCTCAGTTGATTCAGACAACGCTTCCTCAAATTCACGTTCTGTAAAAGCAGCGCCTTCTATCTTGGTGGTTCCTGCGATCTCCCGCTTCAGTTCCATCTGCTGAAACTTGTCCGCCCATTCTCTCAAGAATGGTAAATTCTTCAGAGTTTTAATAATTGATTTCGCCTCGATAAGCTCACTCGCTATTCCCAGTATATCATACTCAATCCAGGATTTGGGTCGGTGATATGCACTCATTTCTCTCTCGTATTAATCTTTATTGCCGGATAACAATTTGATTATTACCTTCTTACTTTAATTGAAAAATATTTCATTTCCATGTCATTTCCAAGTAAATTCCATAGTATTTCAAAATTTCTTCAATTCATTTATCAAAAACTACAATCATAAAACTGCATATTCTTGCTAAATTCACGACAGATTCTTATATTACGGTGTTATATAGGATTATTATCATTGATTCACAGGAGCATCATCCCGATTGACGGTCATTGAAATAGTATTCTGGTTGACTTGTTTCTGCGGGCTGATCTGGGCTGCAGCGGTCTTCGCCCTGGCATTCGGTATGGCAAGACTGAGACACTCCCATAGTTATGCCAAACCCACAATAGCCATACTGATAGCCGCTCGTAACGAGGAAGAGTGTATCAGCGACTGCCTAGCCGCTATTGAGAAACAGGATTACCCGGAGAACCTTCGTGAAATCGTTGTAATAAACGACAACTCCGACGATTCAACCGCTGATATAGCACGCAGCTTCCGCGACAAGATTCCGGGGCTCAGGATTATCGATGCCGGAGAGTTGCCCGAAGGAATCGCTCCGAAGAAAAATGCTCTCATCGCCGGTATAAAAGCCACATCAAGCGATATTATCCTGACCACCGACACCGACTGCCAGCCGCCGCCCGGATGGATCTCCGGCATTGCAACCTGTTTCGAGCAGGATGTGGATGCGGTCGTCGGTTACTCGCCGCTGACAGGTAGAGGATTAATCGGCGCGCTGGCTCGTTTCGACGGCTTTATCAGTGCGATTATCTCTGCCGGTACGACGGGGCTGGGATATCCGGGCAGTTCTGTCGGCAGGAACTTC
The DNA here is from genome assembly GCA_013202285.1 of bacterium. Lineage (GTDB taxonomy): Bacteria > Electryoneota > AABM5-125-24 > Hatepunaeales > Hatepunaeaceae > JABMRV01. Next base: position 21,574 of record JABMRV010000061.1, read on the forward strand.
GCATACCGCCGTCAGGCATGGCTCGATGCGGGAGGTTTCGGTTCAGATGCGGCAGCCGCCTCGGGAGATGACGACCTCCTGTTGCAGCGTATTGCATCAAGAGGGAAAAAGGTCGTTTTTGCGACCGATCCGAACAGCTTCGTCCCTGCGAGAGGAAAAGAGAAATTTCCGGAATGGTGGCGGATGAAGCGGCGGCATTATTCCGCCGCACGACGATATAAGCCGGGCTTGGTCATTGCCGGAACGCTGCTCTATCTGTTCAACCCGGCTCTCGTCATTATGACTATCATGGCAGCAGCCGGACATATCGATCCGATTGTAGCTGTCGGCGTATGGGGAGCTAAAATATCCGCAGACGGACTGGCGCTGTCGCGAGGATCGAGACTTTTTCATCACCAGGGTTGGGTTTTTCCCTGGTTGATCGGAGAGATTCTCTCGCCGGTGATCTTCACGATACTGTTGCCGGTTTCGATGGTTGGGAGGATTAACTGGAAAGGGCGGAAGTTGGATGGGTAAGGTGGCAGGCAGGGACGCCTACCCTACTCATTATTTGAAGCACAAAATATCAGAGGTATGATATGAAACGAACAGTTATTCCGATTTTCATAGCGTTACTTTTCTTAACACCGGTTCTCTTTGCCGATCCTGTCGAGATCAGCTACGACAGCGGTAATCCCAGTGGATACTTCAACCAGACAAACCGGGGAGACATCGAGGTGGTGCACTTCACTCCGGCGCATCCCTGCAGCCTGCTCTCTTTCCGCTTTCGAGTGCAGGGCACTGGTGAGATGGAATGGCACGTCTGGGGCGATAACGGCGGTAACATGTGCAATCCTGAAAATGATCTCATCGAGCCTGTTTTGATAGATGTGGAAGATGACGCATCATGGATAACAATCGACATCTCAGAGGCGAGTCTTAAATTCGATATTCCACAGCATTTCCACATCGGCTATGTCAAGCAAGACGGTGATCCCAGACTGTTGCTCGACGGAGGTAACAATTTCGAAACCCGCAGTCATCTGCGCATCGGAAACTCCTGGTATGTCGCCGCAGACGGCGCCGGAAACTACCTGCTGCGAGTTACTGTGGAGTATTACAACGAGATCGACGAAGAAGATTTCGCCTTTCATAACGTGAATGAAGAAACCGGTGTGCGCGGTATGTCGCGCATCGCCTGGGGAGACTATGATAACGACGGCTGGGAGGATATGCTCGTGCAGGGCAGGCTCCTGTTCCGCAACCTTGGCGACGGAACATTCGCTGAGGTCGGCGAGGACGCTGGCATCTCTCAGGATAATCCCTCCAACAGCGGCACATGGGGTGATTTCGACAACGACGGCTGGCTGGATATCTTCACCACCACCAGCAATCTCAACGTTGAAGACCGTCTCTACCACAACAACGGCGACGGTACGTTCAGCTTTGCAAACAACGAATACTGGTTGAACAACGGACGCGATGAGACCCAGGCTTCCGGCTGGGGCGACGCCGACGGAGACGGAAATCTCGAGCTTTATATCGCCAATTCGGAATTGTGGAACGACGGCAACCCGATCTTTTACCGCGATTATTTCTACCGGTTCGACACGATTGATAACATCTTCATCGACGAAACGCCACCCGGCATCGAAGATAACCGCCATTACGGTCGCGGCGTCGCCTGGTGCGATATCGACATGGACGGCGATATGGACATCTATATCTCAAATTACCGTCTCCATCCCAACTATCTGCTCATCAACTGGGGTGACTTTATATTCACTGAAGAAGCCGCCCATCGTGGTGTTCAAGGTGTGAGAGTGCAGGGCGCTTATGGTCACACGATAGGCTCATCCTGGGCAGACTACGATAACGACGGCGATTTCGACTTGTTTGTAGCCAACCTCGCACATCCCCGCTATCTCGCCTTCAGCGATAAATGTATGCTATATCGCAATCTCGGCGAAGAGGCAGAATGGACGTTCGAAGACGTCCGCGAGGACGCCGGTATCGCCTTCGACGAAACCGCATCCAGTCCAGCATGGGGGGATTACGACAACGACGGCTGGCTCGACCTGTTTGTCTCCTCAGTCTATGAAGGACGACAGCCTTATCTATACCGGAATCAGAGTGATGGAACTTTTATTAATGTCAACTATCCCGCCGGTTTCCACACCGAATGTTACAACTCGTGGGGCGTCGCCTGGTGTGACTATGACCACGACGGCGACCTCGACATCGCAGTGGGGGGCGGACATGGAGGTCTTTTCCAGAACAGTGGAGACATCGGTCACTGGATACAGATCGAACTCAGGGGCGTTACATCCAATCGGTTCGGTTTCGGCTCGCAGGCATCCGTTCATTCCGGTGATCTGCACATGCTGCGCCAGGTTGAGGGTGGAATGGGAACCGGCGGCTGCCAAAATATGTTTGCGCTGCATTATGGGCTGGGCGGCAGCATATACGACGATGAGTACGTAGAAGTCGATTCGCTGATTATTAACTGGATCGGCGGTGGAGTTGACCGTTATTTCCGCATTGGAGCGGACCGGCGTTACTTTGCAATACAGGGAGAGGGGCTGTTGGAAGCGCCTTCAATCAACCGCAGAGCCGGATTGCCGGATGATTTCAAACTTGCAGATCCCTATCCCAATCCGTTCAACAGCCGCCTGACGATTGAATTCAACCTGTCCCTCGAAGGAGTTGTGAAGGTTGTATTGTACGACCTGTCGGGTCGTCCGGTCACGGTTCTAACTGACAGGAATTTTGAGAGTGGTACTCAATCTCTCACCTGGGATGCCGGGAACATGCCTGCGGGCTGTTACTTACTGCAGGTAACGCATCCTTCAGGAGTAATCAGCAGGACGGTGACGCTGTTGAAGTAATTCAATCCTATTATTACTAAATAATTATCCCATGGATGAGGAAAAACTTAAGAAATTAACAGATCTGCGTGATAAGATCGATCCTGAAGTACTAAAGCGAGTTGCCAAAGCCTCAGGGATTGAAATATCTGCAGAAGCTGCTGACGAGGAGAACGAAGCAGAAAGTTCCTCTGAGGAACATGAAAAACCTCAGCAACAGATCTCTATCTCAAGCGCAGTACGCTCTACTCAGATGAGTGAACTCAAAGGGATGCTTAAACGCCAGGAAGCAAGATTAAAAGCTGAAAAGCAGCGGTTAAACAAACTTGCAATTCGCAGAACAGGCTTTGTGCTCTTTGACGATGTTCCGTTGCACTCGAGGAAAATACAAGCCTACCTCGGAAAAATGGGTTACAGGAACATCGCCACGGTCGTCGATCCTGCAAGTTTCGTTCGAGCCGCTATGGACTATATATCCGATGAATCTCTGCCATACGTCGCCGTTCTGACGCCTCATGACAGGTATGAAGATTACAGGGAGATGCTTAGATCCGAATCGCTTGACGCCATCCTTGAGGAGGTTGCTGAAATCACCAATCTACCTGTTTTTATCGTATTACCGGCGGATAAGTCGCTTGCACAGGTTCAGGGTATCGATCCAAAGATGACCATCGCCATGTCACAGAGCCCGGAGTTCAACCGAAAGAAGGTTAAGAGAATGCTTGAGGCGCTGAGTGAAGCAGAAGACGAAGAGGGATAATACACGCGCAAGTAGATTGTCAGAGAATTGTGTCTTTGCGAGGAATGAAGAAATGTTAACCGCAAAGACGCAGAGCGCGCAAAGTTTTAATTTATATTTATTTATCCTTTGCGTCCTCAGCGACTCTGCGGTGAAAGCCGGATGCCGTGAAATAACAATAACTTATCTGGATTCCCGCCTACGCGGGAATGACACAGAAGGAACTTTGTCAACAAGCACTAATTAACAAACCAGGAACAGATACATCCGACTACCCACGCCTTTAATGCTCTGGATCGAACCCTCCTCCGCCTGCAATCTGGACTGCCCGGACTGTCCGACAGCCAACGGCAGGGGTGGAGGAGTGATGCAACTCGATAGATTCACCGAGGTGTTGGATCAACTCCCGTGGGTGAAGATCCTGAATCTCTGGCATCGCGGAGAACCGTTGCTTGCCCCGGATTTCCCTGATATGGCCGCCGAAGCCTCTTCGAGGAATATCTGGACCCAGACCTATACAAACGGGACTCTCCTCGCAAAGGGAAACCTTGCCGAAGAAATCGTAAGATCCGGATTGAAACGGATAACTATCGGAGTCGATGGTCCTGACGAAACAACATACTCCCGGATCCGTCACGGCGGATCGTTAGCCGATGTTGAAGCCGGAGTTCGAGCATTGGTCTCAGCGAGAAAAAAATCCGGCTCAAGAAAACCGAAGATCGTTGTCGAATGCCTGCTCTCCCGCCAAACTTCCGAACAGTTCCGAAACACTTATAACAAGGCTCTCTCATGGGGATGTGACAGGGTTCTGTTCAAAACCTACAGGATTTCGGATTTGGGAAATCCAGACTACATTACCAGTTCACTCCCCGACAATCCTGAGTTGTGGCGTTATAAACGGGTAAACGGTCATCTCGAAATGAATCGCCGCCGTTCAACATGTCGGCGTCTCAGTTACTCTGCTGTCGTCACCTGGAAAGGTGAAGTCCTTCCCTGCTGCTTCAGCACCAATGAATTCCATTCATTCGGCAACGTCTTTCAGCAGCCCTGGAAGGAAATCTGGACAGGCAAGGCGTTCAAGCAGTTTCTCAACGTTCTCAACAACGGCGGACGCGACCGTATCCCTATGTGCCGCAACTGCACGGAAGGTCTGAAACGTTTATATCTACCACGGAAACTCGTATGTCGATGAACAGCAAAATCTTCTTCTGGATAAAGATCGCCGTCGCAGTTGTTCTGCTGGGGCTAATGTTTTTTTTCAAAACCATCCGTCCCGAAATAATCTGGGAGGCGCTTCAGTCCGCCCGCTATGAACTCGTTGCCGTGGCTCTCCTGCTCATGCCGCTCAACATATACCTCCAGGAATACAAATGGCGCTACCTTGTCAGACTCGTTCATCCTCAGGCGACCGCCTGGGAGAGCTTCGGTTCTCTACTCGGCGGAATGGCATTCGGTATCGTAACTCCGGGCAGGATCGGCGAATATGGACGCGGTCTCTTTATGAAACACTCCACGCCTCTCAACCTGGTCGGGCTCACCATCCTCGATAAATTCTACAATCTCGGCTGCACAACCGCCTTCGGTCTGCCGGCTCTATTGACCCTGCCTTGGGCGATAGGTCTTTTTAAGGGTCATCTCTATCTCCTTATCGCCATGTTAGGGGTGCTGGCAACCGCGAATTTCATCCTGCTCTACCTGGCGCTCGATCCCAAACCGGTGCGCAGCCTGATCTATGCTCTGCAGATTATGTTCCCGCGCAAGGACAAAATAGCTCAACTCGCATACGGTCTCGACCGTTTCGGCAACCCGCAGGCGAGAACCACACTAATTTTAACTCTGGCGCATTACGTTGTCTTCCTGCTTCAATACTGGGTCCTGATCTGCAGCTTCTCCAGCCTCAACTTATTCACCGCCTCGCGCGGCGCCGCCTCAGTTCTGTTTGCCAAGTCCGCCCTGCCGATAGCTATCGGTGATCTGGGCATCGATCAGCTCGTCTCCGTCCAGTTCTTCGGTCAGTTCGGCGCTACTCCGGAAGCTGCCTTTAACGCTTCACTGCTCCTTTTCACCATGAACGTTCTCATCCCCGGGTTGATCGGGGTGTTATTCATCGGGCGGCTGCAGCCTGGAAAGAGGAAGAACGGAGCAGCGGGGTGATCGCGCTCTGGAATATCATTCTCACCGCTGGAGGTTTGTTTTACCTCCTGCTGCTGGGCATGATTATTTACGGACTCATCCGGTTAGGTTTTCAGCGGATTTCTTCGCGCATATCCGGTAATGAATTTCCATCGGTAAGTATAATAATCTCAGCGCGCGACGAAGAAAACAACCTTCACGCAACACTGTCGGGACTGCTGAGACAGGATTATCCTGTAGATCGGCTCGAAATCATCGTCGTCGATGACCGCTCTTCCGATGGCACTGGCAAGATAATATCCGACTTTGCGCGACTCTACAGCCGCGTCAGGATGATTCACCAGGATGCCGTTAAACCCGGTGTCAGCCCTAAAAAGCAGGCTATCGAGAAGGGTATCGACGCCGCAAACGGCGAAATAATTATCACAACCGACGCAGATTGTTCCCACGATCCCAACTGGGTGAGCGAGATGATAGCAGGAATGAAACCTGATACAGGGATGTTCGTGGGGCAAGCACGCTTTATCCTTCAAGATGCTCCACCCCTGTGGCAGAAGCTGCAGGCTCTTGACTTTCAAACCCTGGGATATGCCTCAGCTGGGCTCGTTTCGGCAGGCATGCCGTTCACCTGCAGCGGCGCCAACCTTGCCTATCGCAAACAGCTTTTCAGAGAAATCGGCGGCTGGGAAGGCTTTGAAAAGCTGATCTCCGGAGATGATGAACTTCTACTCGCTAAAGCATCGAGCAGCCGCTGGAAAGTCGCAGCCGCCAAGTCACCTGCGACAATAGTCGGCACTGAACCGGTCTCATCTCTGTCTGAATTGTGGAATCAGCGTATCCGGTGGGGTTCAAAGGGACTCTATTACCGTCCGTCGCGTAAAATTATACTGGCAGGAGTTTTCCTCTTCCTTCTGTCACTGTCCATCGCTCCACTTGTTGGCATTCTCAGTGGTGCCTGGATGTTTTTCCTGGCGTGGGCAACGATCCGGCTTGCTCTGGACATAACAGCTGTCATGCTGGGTCGCTCCATTTTCCGCGAGAGGTTCAATTTCCTCACATTCATTATGCTCGAAATAATCTATCCACCCCTGACTGTCATATTCGCAATAGCGGGGCATTTCTCAACCTTCAGATGGAAGGGACAGACATTCCACAGCAGGGGGGAGAGCGATAATGATCAGTGACCTTCTACCGCGCCTTGCCTCTACTGTATTCTCAAACATAATCAGCAGTGGAGAACCTGATGGAGTTTACCTGACGTTCGACGATGGACCCGATCCCATTTTCACTCCGCGGCTGTTAGATCTGCTTGCAGAACATTCCTGTCCGGCATCCTTTTTCGTCATGGGAGGTCATTCCGTAGAGCACTCGGATATTGTTAAGCGCATAATCGATGAGGGTCACAGCATCGGCTGTCACGGTTACGATCATCGCTCAACGCTATTTGCAGGTCGAAGCCGGATTCTCACCGACCTCAGCCGATCTGTCAGGACTATCTCGGGTATCATAGGCTACAGCCCACAGATGTACCGACCGCCTTACGGGAGATTTGGACCGTCCACCCTATCGGTAGCCGGGGAACTAAGAATGAGGATCATCCTCTGGTCTCTATCCTCAGGAGACTACAGGTTGGTTTCATCTGAGCGCATAGTCAACAACATTGTCCGGAGAGTTAAGCCAGGAGATTTTATTCTCCTTCACGACCGGGGAATCAACGTGGAGAACATGCTGACTGCGCTGCCGATTGTGCTTGAAGAATTGAGTAAAAAGGGATTGATCCCGCTGTCTCTGAAGAATCTCCCTGCAGTTTAACGGTTGAATATTACATTGTATCGTCATTCCGGTGAAACAGACTGAGCGGGAATTGTGAAACCACCTGTTCCGTCAGGTCTTGCTGCGACGAAGTCGCAGTGTGACCTGACGGTAAGTATCGAAGTAGCATAAGATTATAAACTGGCAGGTCACACGCCTAACGGCGCAAGACCTGCCAGAACGGACGTTTTGAACTATTCCCGGAC
>JABMRV010000062.1 GCA_013202285.1 bacterium
CCCCATTTATCAGAAGTTTAATCGTATCGGTGAAGCTTTGACAGATCCTATCTCTGTAGCAGAAATCACTAATATCCCGGACACAACGGAATCCGGAATGAGAGTAGTGGATTTATTTATCGGCACTGAAGGTGTTGTCCATATCCTGTCCTGTACGCGCCACAGTGGAGTGAATAATTATCGATTTTATCATTCGAGACTTGATATGGACGGCAACGCGATAGACGATGCTGTATTGTTAGAGGGATTGGGAGACCTTGATTACTTCCCAAATGACCTCCCATACAGTATGGTTATAGATTCGCGGGAACAGGTGGTCATCAGCGGCGGATCAAATTTTTACATCAACGATGATACGGTCAGGACAATGAGAGTTTTTTACCAGAGGTATAACTTTGATGGAGAACCCGTTGGTGATATGCATTTTCTTGATCAGAACCAGAGTGGCTTTGAGTACTGGCACAGTATGAAGATGGCAACCAATGACACTCTTACTTTTATATGGAGTGAAAACGATGAAACGATCAATAGCCTTTACTATTGCATGGTTGCACCGAACGACAGTGTCATTATCGATAATTTCAATATCCGTGCTGATGACGATTGGGGATCAGTAAATTTCACGGATTTTGAGACTGACATTGAAAACAGACTGGTCATACTTCTTTGGGATAATCGCAGTAATCTGTACGTGCGAAAATACGACCGAAATATGCAGACGTTGTTTCAAACTGAACTCGGTGAATACTTCTATAGAATGGGTGATATTTACATTGACAAAGAAGATAACGTTCACGTGGGAATAGGTTTTCAAACTGAAGAGGGACATCGATACGTGGGATACTCGCAGGTCGATAATGAAGGAAACCTGCTCGATTCGGCTGTAGTCGTTTACGGAAGAGAAGAAATTCCACGGGGGTACTGGACTGAAGTAAAAGTATATACTTGCTCGGATGATTTCACAGGAGTTTTATGGCGTGATGGAAGATTTGGACCGTATCAACAAGAGATTTTCCTTAGATATAAAACCTCACAGTCTGTAAATAGCGAATTTGATAATTATTCATATCCGGATAATCCAATTATTTATACTATCTATCCTAATCCTTTCAACAGTTCAACCACGATTCATTACTACCTGCCTTATTCAAGCCCGGCTAAGTTTGAGATTAGAAACATCCTGGGAAGATTGGTTTACAGCCGGGAGATTTCCGGGGAGAAAGGAGGTTATCATTGTTTCAAATGGCAGGGGATAAATCAGAAAGGAGAGATTTTACCAAGCGGAAGTTATCTGATCAAGTTAAAAAGTCAAAACAAACAAACAACCGAAAAAGTTCTTTTAATTCGGTAGAGCATTAACAGCAGTATCAATGGAATTTCTCGAAGGCAGGTAGCCCGGCTGTGCTAACAGACTGACGCTTCGCTTAGTGCTCCGAAGCCGGGGCAATACTGATCCGTAAATGGTTTACATAACGTTGCATGTGAGAGACACTTCGTGTTGCGTCAGGTCTTGCCGTGATGAAGTCACGGTGTGACCTGACGCTGTTCCACCGGTGGGTCACATCCCGAATAAGTCGGGACAAGACCCACCGGAACAAACCACGTAAAAGTTTATTTACGGATATGTTCTTAATTATTATCGGAAGGATTAACCATGTCTGACTGTCTGTTCTGCAAAATTGCAGCGGGTGAAATACCATCCGAATTCGTCTATGAAGATGACGAGTTAGTTGCTTTTCCTGACATTAATCCCCAGGCGCCTCATCATGTTCTTATTATTCCGCGCCGGCATATCGAGACCGTACTGGATCTGACCGATGATGACGCCGGATTGATCGGACGCATGATACTCGCCGCCGGAAAGATCGCCCGCGAACTCGGACTCTCTCAGAGAGGATACAGGCTGCTGTTCAATTGCAAACAGGACGGCGGACAGGAGGTTTATCATATTCATCTGCATCTCCTCGGCGGGAGAAGAATGACCTGGCCTCCGGGATAATTATTTTTCACTAATTAAATGACAAATCCGACTAAAACATGCTGGTTCTGGATTATAGCGATTTTCCTCAACTCAGCAAACCTCTTATACGCAGGTTCAATCGAAACCGAAAAAGCTCGAATTAAGCCGCAGCCGACCGGTCGATACTGGCTGTTTATGCAGCCTGAGGAGATGTCGCGGGATGAACTTGACCGGGCGATTGACCGCACCGCAGATGGGCTTACACCGAGATCGCTTGAACGGAGACGGAAAGTGATCGACCGTGAGCCGCCCGTCAGACGCTGCGATCTGCCGGTCAGTCGATCCAGAATCGAGGCTGTGGAGCGAACCGGCTGCCGGGTAGTCAGGCATTTACGCTACATCAATGCGATCACTGTTACCGGACCTCCAACAGCGCTTGAAAGAGCCGGGCAGCTTGAATTTGTGACCGAAATCCGTCCCGTCATGGCTTACGCCAGCCTCAACCGGGAATTGTCGGAACCGGAAGAACCTCATAGCGGTAAGTCCTCTTTGGGGAAAAGAATCTCCGACGATGAAGAGCAGTACGGATTCTCCTGGCAGCAATCGGCACTGGTGAACATACCCGAAGCTCACACCGCAGGCTACCGCGGTCGGGGTGTGTTAATCGGCGTGCAGGACACCGGTTTCGACTTTCTCGATCACCGCTGTTTTTCGGGAATAGAGATCGTGGCAGCGTACGATTTCCTCAACGACGACGACGACGTCTCCGACCACGGCGATGTAGGCAGCGGCAGGCATGGCACGAAGACGTTGTCGGTTATCGCAGGACTTGACAGCGGCAGATTCATCGGCGCCGCGCCTGAGGCGAGGTTCGTTCTGACCAAGACCGAGAACACTGAGGAGGAGACGCCGGTCGAGGAGGATTTGTGGATAGCCGGTCTCTGGTTTCATGATTCGATGGGCGTCGATGTGCTCTCGTCATCGCTCTCCTACCGTGACTGGTACGACTGGGAGGATATGGACGGGCGGACGGCGATAACCTCGCGCGCAGCGGACTCAGCCGCATCGGCAGGGATGGTGATTGTGAATTCTGCTGGCAATTCCGGAAATGAGGATTATCCCGACAACAAGATCGGTGCACCGGCGGATGCAAGGCTGGTTATCAGCGCCGGTGGAGTGCTTCGTGACGGCAGGCATTATCAGACCGCCTCGCAGGGACCGACTTATGATGGCAGACTTAAGCCGAACGTCGCTGCACAAGCGGCGAGGGTCTATGCGGCGTCCTACCTGATGGATACGTTATATACCCGTCACAGCGGAACATCCTTCTCATGCCCGATGATAGCCGGTATCGCAGCTCTGGTGCTGCAGGCTCACCCCTGGTTAACTCCAGTGGAAGTAATCGATATTATCCAGCGGGCGTCGAACAGAGCAGAGGAACCGGATACACTGGACGGATACGGCATACCCGACGCATGGATAGCGGTACAGGAGGCGGCTTCCAGAGGCGTCAAGACCGACTTCTTCACTCCGACAGACATCGGTTTCGATGTTTTCCCCAATCCGTTCAACGGCAGATTGAATATCAGGTTTAACGATATGGTCTCACAGCGGATTATTCGCCTCTTCGACCTGCATGGCAGGGAGCTTGGAGCTTTTGAGACTATGGGACAGCATTCAGGAATGGTGACGGTCGATCTTTCGGACTATGCTACGGGAGTGTATCTGTTGAGGGTTGATGACAGGGGATTAAAGGTGGTTCTAATTCGGTGATTTATCAGCTATTCATTTTCCGCATTGATAAGGTTATCCTCAGAAAAACCACAATACTAACTACTTAAATTCCTCGTATTCTCTGAGAGACTCTTCCATTGCATCCCGCACCTCCTGTTCGGATTCAAAAATTTCGAGTGTTTTCCCGAAAGTAAGTCCAATCAGGGTGTTTCCCGTCAAATAATTGTCTTGTATCCAGATGATGTCTTCAACGAGGATAAATACCTGCTCGCCCGTGCCAGCCTCATGCATAATCACATACGGATTCTCAATTCTATCAACTGTAACGTGGTACACCACGACTGAAAAAGTTACTGCAATGGCAGCCGCCAATATGACGGTAAAATTGACATTCCAGTCGTGCATTTTTTCCGTAGTCGTCATCATGATCGATCTCCTTAACATCTGCCTCGAAATGTCCGGTCAGTTCTGAAACTGAACATACGAGGTCCTCAAGTGGTTGCATAGTGGCGGGATGAGTTCAACCTGCGCCACAAGCCGGTTACATTGTTCTAATTATCGCTTCGTTACGGATGGTATGGATAAATATCTTAATTATAAGATAATCCAATTGCCTTAAGATTGCAAGCATCCCCCAATAGTACTGTTCCTTCATAGTTGTTATGTTGTCGAGTGCAGCGACCCGTCAGCCGGTTTCAGTTATTCTCAGACAGCCTGTTGAGATAGGATGCACTCCAGACGGAATCCAGCTTGACTTTGCTTAACACAGGATTTAACTTTATATTCTCGAATGAATCAGATGATTAGTCAGTCATCTACTCTATATATTCTATATTATCAAATGCATAGAAGGTAACGGGGCTGTAGCTCAGTTGGGAGAGCGGTACGTTCGCAACGTACAGGTCGGCGGTTCGAGCCCGCTCAGCTCCACTGTGGAAAATAGACCTTGTTTGAACGGGAAATGCTTCCCGAGTCTTCAATTCGGACTTTCGGCTGTGCTAGGTGGGGAGTTAGCGGCGCCTTGTAACCCGCAATCCGCTATAGCGGGATCGAAAAACCACTATGAGGTCTCCCCTTCCCTCGCAGACATCCGTTCGGTGGGCGTTAATGGTCTGGTCCCGCGCAGCGGACACGCGCCCAAACCCGTCAGGACCGGAAGGTAGCAG
>JABMRV010000063.1 GCA_013202285.1 bacterium
CACACCTTCAAGACGAATATCCTCCACGGTTACACCGGCATCATAGGTCAAACGACGCTCCCACGGATCCCGCTCCGCGCCTCCGGGGAGCATCCGGGACAATGACCATTTAAGTGAACCGTTACCGTTGTTGAGGATGCTGTACGGCAGATTAACCGTTATCTCGGGATCAATCTCTGTGTGCAAGTGCTGAGTAGAGGGTAGAAATTCAGGATGCAGCAACGCAAAGTCTATCGTCATCTCACCATCCTCTTCGAGGAGGAGATCCTTATAGGTCGAATCGTTGTATCCAACCTTTGAAGCGGTGATATCGAACTCTATCTCCGCGAGCGCATCGATGATAAACCAGTAACCTTCTTCATCCGTGCGGGCAGTAAAGCCGTGTTTTGTGAAAATAACTGCATTTTCAATCGGACGTCCGGTCGCAGCATCAGTTACCGTACCTTCAAGGAAACCGGATTTGAATCGCGGCGTCGTGGTAAACAACATTGCTCGACCTTCTGTGAGTTCCGCCGCCCACTCAGGGTATTCGTCATTCCAAAAATAGCTGATGCCTGTGTTACCGTCAGGACTGGAGATTCCAACCGATGCATACGGGATGTCTTTTTCCCAGACAGGATCACCCTGGCGTACATTCCGCAAACTGGCGATACTCTGGTACTGGAAGAGAATGAACGGATTACCGGTCTCTTCAATGATCCATATATCAGCGTCAAGGATGATGACCTGGAACGTCAGATCAGTGTTGCCTCCGTTACGATGCCTTAGTTTATACCACTCGATTATCATCCGAGCATCATCTTCATCATAATAATAATAAATACCCGCATCATCTCCACTCAGGTGCAAATCATCCCAGAACGGAGCAATCATACCCACTCCTCCGCCTATGGCACGATCGAGGGGCCAGTTCTGGTAATTAGTGGTTAATTCCTGATCGCCCATGCTAATAAAACCGTTGGTGCAGACAGTAATCTGATCATAATCATAACCGTAGAAACGTGTGGTGAACCCCAGGTCGATGACTTCCGCTTCTCCTATATCATAAGGCGAGTTACCGCTGAAATCTATCCTTGTACCGTCAAACTGACGGTTATTATCGCGCGTGCTGATCTCAATCCAGTCATATTCAGGAGAAATCTCCCATTCCTCGTCGCTGTTATCGAAACACATATAACCGTAGTTATCCGGTGGAGATGGGGCGTTTTCCCGGGGCTCATCCATCTGGAGTTCAAAATAGGTGGTATCGATAAACTCATCGTTACAGCTCACTATCAACATCATCTCGTTGCGGAAACCTGGAGGAACGAGCCTGTTGCCGGATACTATAAACGGATTGCCGTTCACCTGCCGGTGATCACCGCTCTCTATATCGGGGAACCGCGCATTATTGTTAATTACGCTTATTCCCATACCCATCGTCACCAGCCTCGCACTGACTCCGCGAGCTGCCATCCTGCCGATGTTGACAATATCGAGATTGAGTTCGTGAACAGTGTCCGGGATTACTTCCCCGCCGATAATATCGTGTATGTCAAAACAGGGAGCCGAAACATCCAGCCTGATGGCAGAAAACCATGATTCGTCACCACTAAAGAATTGCACAATCAGGTCGGGACGGGTAGCAGGTCTGCTTTCACCGTCGGGACAAACAGACGATACGATCAGGGTTACTGTCTCATCGCTTGTCACCTCTTCACCAGCGTCGATATCACCGTATGATATCTCATTTTCCTCAACATCGACCCACAGAGAAGGGCTGACGACCGCGGTAACATCTTCAGCAATCTCTTCACCCAGATTGACAGCCGACAGCACGAGCAGCACGGTTGCGCCCGGATTTATCTCGTCTATCTCATCACCTTCCTCGTCATTGATGGAGTATTCTGCAATGTCGATGGCAGTGTGATTTCTCTCTACCTCAATCTCATGGAACAGAGGACAGATACTTCTTCCGGTAATGGTCAGGAACAGCTCGTACCGGTAATCGAAAACAGGTTCATCGAAAACAAATCTCACAATACCGTTAGCATCGCTTTTCCTGGTGATCATAACCATGTCGTCGTAATCTGCGTACTCATCTTCATCAAAGTCGGGCATGTTCATCGGTGAATACAGCGTCACCTGGGCGCCCTCCATATCCTCGTCGTTTTCCACATTGGTCACGTGAACTTGAATCATCCTGGTATCGGGTGTAATAGTCTCGGGAAATTCCGCTTCAACTATCGTCGGCACTCCGATCCAAGGCTGGAGACCGGGATCGCCATAGATATCTGTATCGGTCTTGGTCTGGAGATAAGTGTTCATATTCCTGAATTGGAAATTGGGCATGAAACTTTCAAATGCGATAGCTGCATAGGTGTATCCCCAGCCGATAGGAAAGTCCCGCTGCATAACACCGTTCACCAGTCCGAGCCACATGATGCTCATGCTCGAAGTAGCCGGACCTCCCCACCCGCACGACGTCACCACGGGACCTTTGAGATCGTTGCCGGAACCGGTGCGATACATGCTCTCGGCGCACCATTCACCGTGACCGCTGTAACAGAGATTGACCGGGAAAATCACGTTTCGATTAACGCCGCTGAAACCCTGACGCCAGTAATAGTTCTCCGCCCTTCCCATCATGACATTCATGCCCTCGTTGAACCAGTCCCTGATCACAGGACCGATTCTCTGACCCTGCTGATCATGTTCATAATATTCATAGAAATCTACATCATCGAACCCAAGATGTTCGAGCACTTCAATCCCCCAGCGCACATTAGTGTGAATTGAGATATGCCAGGCTGAAGTGGGACTATTCCCCCAGTGCTGGGAATATACTCCCCCCATTGTAAACCACTCGGTTTCCTCCATGTAGGGCGTTGCTTCATAGCCCAGGGTTCTTCCGACTGCAAGTTCAACCAGGCTGCGACCACCGTTTATGAACCTCGATATACCCACATCAGGGTGTGCATCGTTTCCTTCGAGCAGTCCCATCTCATAGTCCGAATGAGGTGCATTGGGCCAGACGCTCACTCCAGTGGGAACCTGCAATATGTTCTGCGGTCCTGTACTGTAGGAATACTGACTGCGGTCGCCGATGAGAAATACATATTCGAAAGGATCGATTCCCTCGTCCAAGTAGTCATCATATCTTTCGTTGATAATTCTATGTGTTGAACTGGGATTATTCGCTGTGTTTGACGGTATCGACAGGACATCGACCTTATAACCGGATTTACGCCGCCACTCGATGAAGGGAGCCATGTACTCAACGTTCCCCTCATGAGAGGCGATGCAATAATGACCGACGTAGGGAGGTTCCTGTCCGCGGTCAGGGTCATCGCGTCCAACCTGATCACCGTTTATCGCAAGCGCACTGATAACTCTCAGGAAATTTGCGCTGCGATTGCGTCTCACAGGTACATAAGCGGGATTCACGGCTTCGTCATCGGTAAATCTGAGTTCTGTTACGATATGTTCGCGATGCAGGTAGCTGTTATCCGAGGCGTCATACTGGATGGGATACGTTGTTACTTTCACCATTCTCACACCGCGCATGACGGTGGGCTCGGACATCTCGGCATAAACAGGCGGGTAGATCTGGTTATCATCTGTGTTGAAGGTCATTCTGTAATCGTCATCGTCGCATATAGCCGGGGCGTCACCGGCAGGTATGCGCCGCGGTTCGTCGGCGCTGTAAACCAGTTCGACATGACGATCGGGTGGAACCACAATGAATCTGCTGACAAAAGGAAGCACAGGTCTTCCATAGTCCAGTGTTACGCCCTCACCTGACAAGCTGTAAGATTCAAAGTCCTCACCGTCCTTGATAACCGAAATTTTCTCGAGGCCGGTTAATTCAAAATCGATGCGGATAGACTGGATATCCGAAGAGATGATAGTTGCACGCTGGTCAAGCGCCAGCGCAACGACCG
Organism: bacterium; assembly: GCA_013202285.1. Taxonomy (GTDB): domain Bacteria; phylum Electryoneota; class AABM5-125-24; order Hatepunaeales; family Hatepunaeaceae; genus JABMRV01. The sequence goes on from JABMRV010000063.1 coordinate 3,924, forward strand.
AACCTGTTTCAGCATAAACCGGTGATGTGAATGAAATGCAAAACAGGATAGTGGTTATTAAACTGAGCAGAAGGAGTAAGCTCACCTTACCAGTGGTTCTACGAGATCTCCCAGTCATTTCTCCCTCATCTTTGTGAAGCATAATGAAAATCCTGTGTGAGTCTAAACGAGTTGAATCAATTTTACTTCGCAAAATCCGTACCTGAAAACCGCTAATCATTGCAAGCTAAATCGGTGGTGGTAACGCAAATAATTGAAACATACAATAAGAGTGGCGCGCGGTATCTTTCCTGAAGATTTGATTCTACTTATCTTCAATCCAAGCCAATATTTCAGATCGACCCCGCAACTGCCTGTTTATTCTTCAAATCAAGGAATTAATATTGTTTGTAGCACGTACAATCAAATCGAGTTTTTCTATACTATGAAATATATGCATATATTTGAAGAGTTTCAAGCATATTTTACCTGAATCAATCAATTCTTTTTTATCGACGATTATCCACACCCACTAATTCAAAGATTTGGCGTAACTATTTATATCTGCTCTTCAAAAGATACATGGCTTGAAGTACTTTTTAAACCGCTTGCTTAGCATCATTTGATACTTTATCTTTCAAGATGTAAGAATAAATTCCTTAATGTATTACAAAGTGCAGTTTACACCGTAATCCAGCGATAGTATAACTCGTGTGCTGTTCTTTAAATAACTTACGTTGTTACCGCTGGATTAAGGATATTCATTACACCAAGTTATAGTAAAACAGGACATTAAAATGATACTCTCTGATCTCACTGTTGTTGAAGTTCTCGGTCTGGCTATTCAGCAGGAAATCATGGCTTTGAAACGTTATCAACTTTTCGCCTCGCGCGTCAGCAATCCGTTGGTAAAGGAAAAGTTCAGATCTCTGGCTCGTGAGGAGAAATCACACCGGGAACTCCTCTATGGCATGCTGCAGAAATACACCGGAGAAGAGAAACCACCTCTGCCGAAGAACGCTCCCAGGTTCAACAAGAGTGCAGATTTAGAGCGTTCACTTCCCGAGATTCTCGAACTCGCAATTGACAAGGAAATTGAAGCCCGGGAATTTTACTCCGAGGCTGCTGAACTGGCGACAGATCCGACGGGCAGGCGCGTCCTTGAATACCTCGCTGAGTTTGAGAGAGGGCATGAGCGAATACTCAAAGCCGAATACGACGCCATTGCCAAGTACCCACAGTGGTTCGAGATGGAAGGTGCGGATATTATGCTTGTCGGACCTTAGAAACTTTGTTTACTTCGGTCCAACAGTTATACGCTGTACTAAACAGTTTAATTAGATAAGTTCTATCGCTCAGGAATAACCTTCCTGACACTGGAATATTGACATTCAATCAAGAAAGACAACCAAGCAAATCTGGAGATTTATTTAATGAATTCACAATCTAATGTAATAACTCACATCGCACCTGAAGGACATCCCATACATACACTTATGGAAGAGCATGCCACACTGCTCGACTTCACGGCAAAATTGATCGACATGACCGATAAGCTGAAGGAGATGGACAGCTACGAGTCCGCTGGTGAGGTTTTGAGCGCCATCACAGGTATTGTCGATCACCTCAAGGCTTCACAGAGTCATTATCTCCGTGAGGAGAACGTTCTGTTCTCCTATCTCGAGAAACACGGAATTGACGGACCGCCCAGAGCGATGTGGGCGGAACATGATCAGATCCGTGAGGTAGATAAGAATCTGTACAACCTGATGGATAACCGCGAAGAAACCGCAATTACTGAATTCTCGACCAAACTCGGTTCACTCGCCCGCACCCTGTCAGAATTACTGTCCAGTCACTACTACAAAGAGAACAACGTTCTGTTCCCCATGGCGATGCAGGCTCTGACCGATGATGAATGGCAGGAGACCACCCGGCAGTTCGCTGAAATCGGATATTGCTGTTTCTCGCCGAAATCGGCTCTGGATACCGCTGCCGGCGGCGGCTCTGAAAGAGTGGACGATAAAGACGATGAGGGCTTAATCGATCTCGGAAGCGGTAAGTTATCTATCAATGAGTTAAAGGCGATGTTGAATCGTCTGCCGGTGGAAATAACCTTCGTTGACAAGGATGACACTTTTCGCTACTTCAACCAGGTTAATGATGCAATCTTTATCCGCCCTACTGCAGCAATCGGCTTGAAAGTGCAGCAGTGTCACCCTGAGAAGAGTGTACACATTGTCAACAAGATCCTCGAAGACTTTAAGAGCGGCGCCAAAGACGAGGTCGCATTCTGGATAAATTTGCAGGGGAAATACGTCTATATTCGTTATTTTGCCGTCAGGGATTCTGAAGGCAAGTATATAGGCTGCATGGAAGTAACCATGGACATAAAGGATATTCAGAAGATAACCGGCGAAAAAAGGCTGGCGGAAAGCTGATCGCCAAAGGAGGAGAGATGAACTTCGAATCATTCGACCAGATTCTTGATTACGCAATCGAACGTGAAGAAGAAGCCGCAGAGCTTTACGTTTATTTAGCGGAAAAAATGGAACGACCTTATATGAAGGAGGTCTTCCTGGATTTTGCGCACGAAGAAGAGCAGCATAAAAAGAAACTGATCGGCATAAAGGAAGGTAAACTAACGGCTCCTGCAGTTGTAAAGGTCATCGATCTGAAGATCAGTGATCATTTGGTTGATATAAAGCTCGGCGATGATCTCGATTATCAGCAGGCGTTGGTCATTGCCATGAAACGTGAAAAGAATGCCTTCAAACTGTATCTCGACCTGTCGGAAAAGGTCGCTGATGATAACCTGCGCAACATATTCCTGATGCTTGCCCAGGAGGAGGCGAGGCATAAACTGCGTTTCGAGATTGAATATGATGATATAATGAAAGAAAACTGAGATTTCTTACAATTTGTTTTGAAACTTTTATTTAGAATAAATAACCTTAATTGGAGGAACAATGGATCTCAAAGGATCAAAAACCGAGAAAAACATCCTGACCGCATTCGCTGGCGAATCACAGGCGAGAAACCGATATACATATTTTGCCAGCAAAGCGAAGAAAGAGGGTTATGTTCAAATCAGCAGCATCTTCGAAGAGACCGCCAACCAAGAGAAGGAACACGCCAAGCGTCTGTTCAAATTCCTTGAAGGCGGTGAAGTCGAGATTTCTGCAGCATTTCCAGCAGGGATAATCGGCAGTACGCTTGAAAACCTCAGAGCCTCGGCAGCCGGTGAGAATTTCGAACACGTAACGATGTATCCGGAGTTCGCCGTGATCGCCAAACAAGAGGGATTCAAAAATATTGCCAAGGTTTTCATGAGTATCGCTGTTGCAGAAAAACAGCACGAGAAACAATATTTGGATCTGGCGGCTAACATCGAATCCGGTCGGGTTTTCAAGCGTGAAGACATTGTGGTATGGCGTTGTCGTAACTGCGGATATCTGCACAAAGGGCGAAGCGCACCTGACGAGTGCCCCGCTTGTGCTCACCCCCAGGCACATTTCGAACTTTTAGGTGAGAACTGGTAATAACACTTACCGAAAAACAAAAGAGGTCATAATGAGTACTAAGGAAGTGCAGGATAGGTTGGTCCATATCCTGAACCGCTGGAAAAAAGTCGAGGATGCTTCGGTAGCATCCACTGGCAATGTGATCGATAAGACCAACAATCCCGTCATTAGGTTAGTAATGGATTTGATTCAACGAGATTCGCAGTTCCATTACCACGTTCAGGATTTTATGGTCGATATCCTCGAAGGCAAAACGGTCACTTTGAACCCCGATGAACTCGAAGTGATTTGGGACGGTGTCGAAAAGCACATCGAGATCGAGAAGCAGACGATTGAACTCGCAAAAGAAGCCCTGCTGCTGTTGAAGGGCAGAAAGATGGTTATTCACGAGTATCTCCTTAACTACCTGATGATAGACGAGGAGAAACACAATATAATACTGGATACACTGTCAACGATTAAAAAGGGTATGTACCCTTACGGTTAACCGATAATTGGAGAATATACAATGACTGCATTATTACAGGTCTATAAATGCGAACTATGCGGTAACATCGTGGAGATCATCCATGAAGGTCAGGGACGGCTGGTCTGTTGCAACAAGGAGATGACTCTTCTGGAGGAAAACACAACCGATGCTGCGCTGGAAAAACACGTACCCGTTATCGAGAAAACAACGGACGGTTACAAGGTTACGGTCGGAAGCACTCTCCATCCGATGGTTGAAGACCATTATATCGAATGGATCGAACTGATCGCAGACGGCGTCGCATACCGCAAGTTTCTGAAACCAGGTGGAACACCGGTTGCCGAGTTCTGCATAGTTGCGGACAAGATCTCGGCGCGCGAATTCTGCAATATGCACGGACTCTGGAAGGGAGAATAAATATGCTGCCGAAGAAAATGGAGGAAGCTCTTAACGGTCAGTTGAATGCCGAACTTTATTCTGCCTATCTCTACATGTCGATGGCAGCCTATTTTGAATCGATCAACCTTGCCGGGTTTGCAAACTGGATGAAGATCCAGGTACAGGAAGAGATGTTTCACGCACAGAAGTTCTTTAACTACATCAACGAGCGGAGTGGTCGAGTTATCATGCGGGCGATTGAGAAACCCGAAACCGACTGGGAAACGACGTCCGATGTGTTTGAACATACATACAAGCATGAACAGAAGGTAACCAGCCTCATCAACGATTTGGTTGAATTGTCGAGATCTGAAAAAGACAACGCCACCTACAACTTCCTTCAGTGGTTTGTTTCCGAGCAGGTCGAGGAGGAGGCTTCTGTAGATGCTGTTCTGCAGAAGCTCAAGCTGATTGGCGACTTCGGTCCCGGTATCTTTATGATCGACCAGGAGTTGGGAAACCGCGTCTTCACGCCGCCTGCGGCTGTTACTGGCGTTTAGAAGTTATTAGGGTGGCATGTCCAGCCATGTCCTCGCGAA
>JABMRV010000007.1 GCA_013202285.1 bacterium
AGGTGTGAGTGTAGAGGTCGGTGGGTCCGAAGCAGGCGATCCCGCCGGTGCCTTCATTATCCCGCCAGCCTCGTACAAATGCTTCACCGCGGCATTCCGGACGGGCATCAGTAGGCCATGTCTGAGTAAAATCGTTTGTGGCGCAGACCATGCCCGTAACCACCGGCATCATCCAACTGTTGCGAAGGTTGATGATATCGGCTTGAAAGACATTACCCCAGGTTTGATAACCGCGGAAATTGATGAATCCAACACCGTTGTTGATAGCCTCTATAGTGGCATAGGGATTAGGCTGTTGATTGATGTCGTGGTAGTTGGTTAGATCCTCGTGGATATTATTCCGGGCATAACCGTATCCTGTCATAAGTTCGCGTACCGCCCACTGGACGTGAATGCAGGATTGAACGCCGTTGGCTATCAGCATTGCGCCTTCGATCCATGGGTCATCCATATAAGGAGATACTTCATAGTTGAGGATTTTTGCCACCATTACCTGGAGTTCGTCAACATCGTCAGCCGGCAGCCTGCCAATGAAACCGTTGGGTGTCCAGCCCTGTGGACCATTTCCTACAGCTTCACCATCCCAGCGGACGTACTGGTTGTCCGATGCATGCCAGCTCGTCGCCACCGCTCCACCCGCCATGTAGGTGGGTATCCTGAGATCCCTGTCATCGGAGTTGCAATCTCCGGCGAGCAGGACGAACGTCGGTGGCACATCCCATTCCTCGTAAGCTTCAATCAGGTAACTTCTGATATCACCTGTCTCATCGCCGATATCGCCGAGGTTTGCAACTGTGACGATGAATCCCTTGCGGGTTTTCCATTCGACAAGCGGCTCGATTGCTTCCAGAGCGTCTTCATCATCGCCGATTATAATGACATAAGACCCTAAGTTGTCGATTCGGTTGTTGAATTCGTCTCTTCGTGCCGGATTACCGCTGAGAGAGCGTTCGAGTTCGTACATTGCCGGTGCGACAGGGCGCGAACGTTCAGGAGCTGCATCCGGATCCTGTGTGAAGATAACCTCGACGTCTAATTGGTCTGAGATATGCAGTTCCCGGCGTGCGGGATTATAACGGAAGGGAGTAACCGTCAGAACAGCCCATCGACTGCTGCCGATATTGATTGCTTGTGAAATAGTTGCCGGTTCTGAAGGTAATAATTCGTCCTGCCGGTATGCTTCCGCTGAGAATGCTGTCAACCCTCTGTGGTTGACAGCGGGATTGTCTGGCGGTGAGACTTGTAGAGGAGCGATATCGATATCATGAACGATTTCGATCTCTCCGGTCTTGACGTGCAGTTCCGGTTTCATCCCGTGCGGGATTTTGATCCACTTCGACCATGCGGGCAGCGCGGGTCCGCCCGTATTCCCGACCATGATCTCCGTCGAGACCGCTATCTGCTGGAAGAATCTTCCATCGATCTCAACAGGTTGAATATCTAACGACGTTGTTTTACACGAAAGAGAATACTCATATTCATTCACTTCAGTGAATGAAATCCGGTCGGTTAAGTTTCCATCGTTCAGCAAATCGGCGCCGACGGTGAAATTGCCTGCAATCAGCGAAATCATTAGAAAGTAAAATCGTAAGCTCATCGCTCTCCTCCAGGGAAACATTTTTTGATCAAGCGTGTTTCGTCTCCTCTATCACAGAGTTCCTGCCATATCGGACAGGAGGTCGGGTTTCTATATCTGACGCTTTAATCGGATGGGTACAGAGACTCATCCTCCTGTTGGAGTTATCAGCGTCCCAGTTCGCGCATCTCTTCGTCGAGGATGTTCATGCGTTCTTGAGCCTTGCTGGCGGCATCTTCAGCGCGAAGCTTGGCTCTGATCGCAACGTGGCGAGCTTCCTGAATCCGATCATCTCTGGCTAATTCCGCTGCCTCCACAAGCAGTTCTTCGGCATCAAGATAGTCCTTAGTGGCATGCTCTTCTGCGTTGAGGTCTCTTGCCTCCTCGATAGCCGTTTCCGCACGCTTCAATTCCCGCTCGGCGGTGACATCACATCCGATCAGGGATAAGCTAAAGACAACCACAAGTATGGTTAAGATCACTGCTAAATTACGCGACATTGGAACTTCTCCCTATATAGATTATTTTAAATTACAAACAGGTTTGATTGAGCGGTCACCCCTCTGCGGGTGACTGCGTGCTGTCACCGCAAAGCGACTATCACCACAGATGTTTGACAGCGGGATCGCATTGAACTTACAAGGTCACTGCTGAGCCATCTGCATCATATCCCACATCGGCAGGAAGATCGCCAGCATCAGCATCAGCACCATACCTCCCATGCCCAGTGTGAGAATGGGTTCGATGAGTGAGGTGAGACCTTCGACCGAATTACTGACTTCTTCCTCGTAGTATTCAGCTATGTTTGCCAACATGTCATCCAGGGCGCCTGAGGCTTCGCCGACCGAGATCATCTTGACCACGAGTGGTGGAAACAGACCCGTATCTGCAAGAGATACGGCAACTTCTCGACCGCGTTCGATTCCTTCACTTGCCTTCGCCAATGCTTCAGCCAATACGACGTTACCCATAGTGCGTGAGATGACCTGGAAAATCTGAAGGATTGGCAAACCGGCTCGTGACAACACTTCGAACATGGAAGTGAAGCGGGTCATGGCGGTCTTTAGAAGCAGAGGACCGAATATGGGAATCCGTAATATCCAGCCGTCCCACATCCTGCGACCTTTCTCATTCTTTAGAAACATTGTAAAACCGAATATAAGCGAACCAATCCCCAGAATTAGCGCCCACCAGTAATCTAAAATGGTATTGGCGAAAACCATAAGGATCACTGTCGGCAGCGGTAGCTCCAGACCGACCTGTTCAAAGATATCTGCAAAAGTGGGTACTACCAGGGTAATTAAAACAGCAAAGGCAATCCCCATACCAATAACGACCATAAGCGGATAGCGTAATGCGCCTTTAACCTTGCGTAGGATCTCCGAATCGCGCTTCAAAACATCGGCTATACGCGTGAGAACCGTATCAAGAACACCACCGATCTCACCGGCTTTAACCGAGTTTGTATAAAGGTCGTTGAATACTTTCGGATGTTTGCCGAGTGCTGCGGAAAAATCCTCACCACTGGCGATATCCTCCGCCACCTTGATCAGGATGTCACCGAAATTGGGATTAACCGCCTGTCCGGAGAGGGTTTCCAGAGCTGAGAGGATGGGAACGCCGGCTTTGAGCAGTGTGGTGAGCTGGCGTGTGAAATCAATAACATCCCTGGCGCTGATCTTTTTCCGTTTACCGCTCGATGCTGACATTGCCGCGGGTTTTCGCCCGTCGGTTGAGGCGACAGCCCCACCAGCGCGCACATCCATCGGCATTAGGTTCTGGCTTTCAAGCATACGCTGCGCGGTAACCGCATCTGACGCTTCAATAACACCGGTGATCTCCTTGCCCTGTTCGTTGACGGCTTTATAGGAGAAATTTGGCATATTACATCCTTAGAATGCTTCTTAGCCTAATACAGTGATTTGGCTAATGTTTTTAGAAACCCTGATGTTTAAGGGACAGATATTTTTGTCAGTGTCACCGAAATTACTACTTTATTGAGATCAATATCCACACAAGCATATAAAGCATATAATGTTGACTAACGGTGGATTAGCGATTCCTGTAACAATATACTAACGATTATCTGATTTGAAAAGAGTTAGCTTTATAAAAGTGAAAATTTTTCCAAGCGTTACTTGAATAATCAGTCTTTAATGTTATCCAGTCCGTGTTCTTCAATCTTCCTGTAAAGAGTGCTTCTACCGATACCGAGTTGCTGCGAGGTTTTGGCAATATTCCAGCTTGTTCTCTGCAGCGCCTGGCGGATGGCTTCGCGTTCGATATCTTTCAGAGTTAATACTTCTTCATCCTCTGATATTCCCTCTGGGGATATCGTTTCGGCTGCTTCACCATTTGACTGTCGCTGCAACCACTCAAGCTGGTTAGGGAAGTCGGAGGCATTCAACCTCACGCCGTCAGACAACAGCACAGCCCGTTCAATGGCATTTTCGAGTTCTCTCACATTGCCCTGCCAGGGATAACATCCCAGCAGGTCTCTTGCATCATGGTGAATTACGTTGATCCGTCGGTTGTTACGTTCTCCCGTCTGTCTCAGGAAATGATAAGCGAGCATCAAAACATCATCTCCTCTCTCACGTAGCGGAGGAAGATGTATCGGAAAAACGTTGATCCGATAGAACAGGTCGGAGCGGAAGTTTCCCTCCGCCACACTCTCCTCAAGGTTTTGGTTGCTGGCGGTGATAAGTCGGACATCGACATGCAGTGTTTCAACACCACCGACTCGCTCAAATGCGCCGTATTCGATAATCCGCAGGAATTTTGCCTGCAGGTTAATGCTCAATTCACTGATCTCATCGAGAAAGAGAGTGCCGGTGTCAGCCAGCTCAAATTTGCCCGGCATGCGGCTGTCAGCTCCGGTAAACGCACCTTTCTCATGACCGAAGAACTGGCTCTCCAGCAGACCTTCGGGGATAGCGGCGCAGTTGACGCTGATGAAAGGTTTATCTAAACGGTTGCCTGTTGAATGTATCATCCGGGCGATAAGCTCTTTTCCCGTGCCGCTCTCACCGGTGATCAGGATCGGTACTACTGATTCAGATACTCTTGAGAGCTTTTCATAGATGTCCTGAATCTCTGGCGTCAGGCTCAGCATCTGATTGAAGTGATACTGTTTTTGTAAATTCTCCTTAATCGATTCGATTTGACGATACCAGGCTTCGCTGTATATGGTTTCAAGGCATACTGCTGCGATTTCGGAAATACTGTCCTGATCGGGCATCAATGGTGCGGGATATCCGAGTTCTACGATATTTTGGGCATCTTCAGTCATCGAAGACGGACAGAGTGACAGAAGAGTCTGATTGGGAAGAATCTTTTTGATGTGCCTGGCGAAATCGACGCCTCTGAAGAGGGAGAGTTTCAACTGCAGGATAATGAGGTCGAATTTCATCAATCCCATTTGCTGTAATGCCGTGTCTGCAGTGGTGGCATGATCGATCCTGACAGTATTCCCCAACTCTTTCCTTAGTCCTGCAGCGGTGCGGCGGCGACGATCGACCACCAGGATATGGTAGGGATTCTTTGCTGAGAAAAACGGATTCTGTATTTCTTTTTGATCGCTCACAGGTCATTCACTTTGATAGCAAGTCTGCCGAGCCGTAAAGGTACGGAGAAGACGAGCAGGTTAAGTCCGATCATGATTCCCAGCGCCAGGAGAGCTTCTGCTGCAGGGAAGGGTCCATGTCCAGTGAGATAGATAAAATAACTGCGGGTCGGATAGGCAAGTACGGTCACCATCAGACCGACATAAACCAGGCTGATGACAATCGTCAGGACCCCGCCTGGTGTCGATGCGATTCTCATGGGACTCTCATCACTGAAGTCGGGCATCAACGCTCCCATGCCGATAGCCAGACCGGTAAGCGTCGCGCCCATCATGAAGGTCGTGGAGGTTGTGAGTATCATCATCGTATGACTTACATGCAGCGCATGATTTGAGACATAGACGATTAATTCACACAGCCCCATGAAAACGATGAATGCCAGGAAGAACTTCTCCCAGAACAGTTTACCGATAGAGACCGGCGCTGAGCGAATAATCCAGAATCCATTTCCTTCAAGGCTTATCAGCGGGAAGACAAATCGCACTGAAAGAGTGGCGAGTATGAATCCTGAGAAGGCGAAATTGAGGAAGAGAACCAGTGTCTTCCACTGGGGGTTATCGATGTCGAAACGACTTGATATGTAAAGCAGGTTGAAGAGATAGATCAGTAGAAACGCCAGCAGTATCATGAATTGAGCCCACTGGTTTGAATTGCGTTTGAACTGTAGTATGTCCTTCAGAAGCATGGAGTTGAGTGGATTCGGCAGTATTCCCTGCGAGAAACGACGAGCGCTCTTTCGCGATGAAGCTCTGCCTGTTCGACCGCTGACCTCATTGAAAGCTATCCAGCTGTTGTAATACATCCTGTCTGCAAGAAGATAAAGCCAGCGCATCCAGATCAGAGCCGTCAGAGAGAGGAGAACGGTGAGAAGCCATGCTCGACGATGGTCGCCTTTTCTAATGTACAGCATCGCACCGGCGAGCCAGTGGGCAGGTGTGATATCGGTGTCGCTTTGAATGCTGAGTTGAGTTAGATATCGCTCAACCCGTGACATGCGCGGAATACCGTCAGCGATAAGACCACTGCTGCGTTGATAAACAGACCACCCGATAACAGCGATTATAATTGCTGTGAACAGAAGTATCGTTATCTTGGGCGAGATCTTTCGAGCCAGAAATATCATACCCATCAGGATGGCAGATCCTATTTGAGCGGAGATCAGAACCAACGGTATCAGCCCGAAGATTACCAGACCGACGATAATCCATATCGACAGATCAAACACCAGCCCCCAGGCGAGGATTATCGGAACACCGAGAACCGCCAGTGACCATGAACTGTAAACGAGGTTATCCGTGAAACGGTTCAGAAAAACCCTGCCTGCCGATACCGGTCTGGCGAAATGAAAGGGGATTTCCGGTGAACGATAAATTGTGGCGATACCGGTGATGAGATTACTGATTACCAGCAAACCGAAGACGGTGACGATGGTGATGCTGATAACACGCCAGAGAAGAGGTTCACCGATACCCTCATACTTCAGCATGCTCGAGAAGACGGCGTGGAAGAAATATGAAGCCCCGATTGAAAAAAAGATGATTATCAACAATGATATAATTTTACCGATCCGCACACTGCGTCTATCAAGGGCGAGCGATCCCAGAAGTATCCGTATTTTCCAGCCCGTAGCGCTTTTCGGAAATGAACTCATCTTAGTTTCCTTCGCCACCGATAATGGTCAGGAAGGCGTCCTCCAGATTGCTGGAATCCCTGCGGATTTGCTCCATTGTGCCACTAACTATCAGACGACCCTCATTTATAATTCCGATTCTATCGCAGATCTGTTCGGCGTTCGACAGCGTGTGAGTGGAAAAAAACAGTGTTCCACCGTAGGAACAGAAGTCCTTCATGACCTGTTTCACCATTCTAACCGCGGCAGGATCGAGCCCGATCATCGGTTCGTCGATCAGAACGATCTCAGGTTCGTGGAGGAAGGCGGAAGCCATTACAATTCGTTGTTTCATACCGTGGGAGTACTCACCGGCACGTTTATCGATCCACGAACCGATACCGAATTGTTCCGAGAGTTCTGAAACCCGCTTTTCAGTCTTAAAATAACCGAGTCTGTAGAGTCCGGCACAGTAATGAAGGAACTCTCTGCCGGTAAGACTCTCATAGATATACGGATTGTCAGGCACGAATCCGAAAAGACGCTTGGCATCGAGAGATTTTGTCTGAATGTCGAAACCTGAGATCAGTATCTGTCCGGAAGTCGGTCTGACCAGTCCGGCAGCCATTTTAATAGCCGTAGTCTTACCCGCGCCGTTTGGACCGAGAAAACCGAACAGTTCACCCGGAGCAAGATCGAGAGTAAGCTCGTTCACCGCCGTAACAGAGCCGTATTGCTTGGTTACTGCGCTGAATGATATGGCAGTTCGTGATGCTTGAGACTGTTGGTTATTCATCATTCCTGGCTGGATCTATTGGTGAGTGTCCGATATAATTGCTGTTATAAACCTGTAAAGGTAATACTAAACGAATCGAAAGTCAATCAATCTCTCAGAAGGTACAAAGTAAATATATGTCAACTTTGTATAAGCGAATCTTGATTTGAGGCAGTTTATTAGATATATTATCTTGCTCTATGTTACAATTCTGGTGAGTGTAGCTCAGTTGGTAGAGCACCAGGTTGTGGCCCTGGTGGCCGTGGGTTCAAGTCCCATCACTC
>JABMRV010000064.1 GCA_013202285.1 bacterium
ACAACCCCCCTTTTATTCCCCCCTTCAATAGAAGGGGGGAGTTGGCAGCCCTAAATTTCATATTTTCAAACAGACTGTATAATAATACCCACCTGCACAATCGAAGGCACATTTTGCCGCTCGGATAAATCTGTAACATATTGAATATTATTACAATATTTGTCATCAAAGCACTGGCACAGACATTGCTTGTAAGCATGTGGCTAATAAAATTGGGAAAAATTATGCTTAAAGAGATGCTTTTCGATGCAACCAGACTGCCTCTGCTGAAATTAGGGCTGGATACCTATTCACTCCGGCATCGCGCCATTGCAGATAATGTGGCGAATGCGGAGACCCCCGGATACCAGCGTAAACAGGTTGTTTTCGAGGAAAAACTACAGAAGGCGCTGGAACATAGAGACCTGCAGCGCACACACTCACGGCATATGTCAATTCCTCGTCTTGATATGAGCAAGTTAGCTCCTGAGTTGAAGTTAGATAAAACAGCATCGGATGTGAATGACGTCAGCAACGTCGATATTGACCTCGAAATGGCTGATCTGGCGAAAACTCATTTGCAGTTCAGTTTCTCGGCGCATTTGGCAAAGCTGTTCTACGAAGGGATGCTTACCAGTATCAGGGGCGTATAGATCATGTATTCCGATAAGATAGAAGGACTGTTCGGTTCGCTGAAGATCAGCGCCAGCGGGCTGGCGGCTCAGCGCAGGCGGTTGAACAATATCGCCGAAAACCTTGCCAATATCAATACGACGCGAACCTCTGAAGGTGGTCCGTACCAACGCAAGATAACTATAATTACCGAGATCAACCGTAAAACCCGCTTCTGGAAGAGTCTGGCAAAGGCTCGCCTTGAAGTTACAACGCCCAGAATCGGGCATCGGGGAGTTGAATCTCAAGGGGATGAGAGGAACTTTTCCGGCGTACAGGCAACGGATGTGCGCGACGGTTCCCCGCCGATCCTCAAATACGATCCGACTCACCCGGACGCCGATCAATTCGGTTACGTTAAGATGCCCAATATTAATATTGTTAAGGAGATGACGAATATGATCACCGCTCAGAGGGCGTATGAGGCTAATGTTACCGTGATAAAAGCAACCAAGGATATGGCAAGAAAGGCACTGGAGATCTGAAATGGGTGACAGTGTTGAAAGTACGGCATCTTCCGTTCCCATGGTCAATGATCCACGACGGATACTTCTTGAAAAACAGTTGAGTTTTGCGATACAGAGAGCACAGAAGAGATACCAGGTTATGAATGAACAACCAACTGCAAAAACCGTCAAGAGCAAATCACACCTCGGGAACAAAATTGATATTCGTGCATAAGTATTACGTTTTTTACATAATTCGTATTATATTATGAGTGAACAGATAGAGAGAAATCATTTTACATTAATCGCTTATGAACAACGGAATTGAAAAACTTCCGGGATTGCCCACTCAACTTAAGCCGCTTGGCGCCGGGGCTCCCGAACGACCTTACACGATTCAACCCTCAGGAGGAGCTGTCCCATTCAAGAACATCCTCGGGAATCTCATCAAGGATGTGGATGACCTCCGTAAGACTGCTCACAAGACAACAGAAAAGCTGATTACGGGCGAGCTTGAAGATGTGCATCAGGTAATGGTAGCGGTAGAAGAGGCAAATATCAGTTTCCGTCTGATGATGGAAGTGCGGAATAAAATGGTCGAGGCTTATAAAGAGATGATGAAGATGCAGGTCTGACTTGTATCCTCACTGTAGCGTCACCGGAAAAGATAAAGTATTGGATATCATAGAATGATTCAACTGATTCGACAGTTTTTCAGCCATGTAAGCACTCTGTTCAAGCGTTTCCCGCCGGAACGCCGGGTTGCCATGGGAGTGATTTTTCTGGCTATCATTACCGCCTGCGTTGTTCTGTTCGTCTGGGCTCTCAAACCGCAGTACAAGCTGCTGTATTCTGATCTTTCTCTTGATGATTCCGGAAAAATCGTGCAGGTTCTGGAAGAGGAAAAGATTCCTTTTCGAATCGAACGGGAGGGTCAACGTATTCTCGTGCCCTCTGAGAAGGTCTATGAGACCCGCATGAAACTTGCCTCGCAGGAACTCCCCAGCGAAGGTGGTACGGGATGGGAGATCTTCGATAAACCGAGCCTTGGTGTAACCGATTTCGTCCAGAAACTGAATTTCCGCCGCGGTCTCGAAGGTGAACTCGCACGCACAATACTGCAGCTCGAACCGGTCGAAGCCGTAAGGGTGCACCTTGTTATGCCCAAAGAAAGCCTTTTCCGGGAAACTCAAAAGGTGCCGATGGCGTCGGTCTCACTGCGATTGAGGCGGGGGCAGCGACTCTCCCCGGGACAGGTTGATGGGATTTCACACATGGTCGCCTCGGCTGTGGAGGGATTGAAACTTGAGAATGTAACGGTCATTGACAGCAAGGGATATGTCCTCTCTGAGCGCAAAGAGACTGACTCTATGATACGACTGACTGCTACTCAGCTTGATATACAGAACAGGATAGAAAACAAACTACAGGATAAAGGCAGGGAGTTGCTCGACAGGCAATTCGGTCCGGGGAAATCTACTATCCAGGTTACCGCCAAGCTCGATTTCCGAACACTGGAGACGACGTCTGAGCAGTTTGACTCGGATAATCCCGCAGTACGTTCAGAAGAGTTTACCACTTCTACATCGACTGGGAGAGATACTTCGAGCAGTAATATAGAAAGTAATGTAACTAACTACGAATTAAGCCTTACGCAAGAGCGCCGTGTGAAACCGGTAGGTGAAATCGAGAGACTGACCATTGCGATTATGGTCGATGGTAATTACAATGATGTGACAGATTCATCAACAGGAGAAACGGTCAGAGAGTTCCTGCCGCTTGACCCGCCTGAACTTACAGAAATTGGAACGACCATCAAGATGGCGCTTGGTTTTGACGCTCAGCGGGGTGATGAAATGAAGGTCATTTCAGTACCGATGCAGGAAACCGAAATGATCGACTTCAGAGAGATGACCGTCATGGATCGCTGGAGTAATATCTATCGTTATACTCAGAAGATTGCTCCGCTGGTGGCAATTTTGTTCCTGCTGCTGTTGATTCGCAACTTCCTCCGTAAAGCCGAGTATGTCGCAGCGGAAGGTGTTGTGAAGAAGAGAAAACTTCAACTCGCTCCAGGTGCAGATGAAGAACTGCTGGCAGCCCTGCCGTTGCCGGATATCGAAGCTGGAATATCATCAGAGGCTCGCAAGGATGCTCTGCTTCACGCGCAGGTTGCGAATTATATCAAGGACAAGCCTGAGACGGCAGCCAAGCTTGTCAGGTCGTGGTTGATGGATTAAATCCGAAGTGGAACATCACCGGTTCGCCAGCTGGCAGATCGGTAGAATCCGTATATCCTTAAACCACTGTAATAATTAATAATATCACTTTCCGGACATATATATGCCAAGATACACTCCTCCCGAACAGTTAAGCAGCCTTCGCAAGGCAGCAGTTTTCATGGTATCCATCGGTGCCACTTCCGCAGCACAGATTTTCAAATATCTAAGCGAGAGCGATATCGAGAGGTTATCTGCCGAGATTGCCAGGGTTGAGAATGTCCCTACCAAGGAGCTGAACGAGATTAATGATGAATTCCATAACATGATTCTGGCACAGAAGTATATATCGGTAGGTGGGCTTTCATATGCGGAGGAGATACTTGAGAGCGCTCTCGGAGGAGAGAAAGCACTGGAGATCACCCGCCGGGTGCAGATGACACTTGAAGTAAAGGGCTTCAACGTGCTGGAGGATGTTGATGTGACCCAGCTGCTTGCATTTCTTCAGAAGGAGCATCCACAAACGATCGCGCTGGTGCTGTCCCAGTTGACGCCGATCCAGGCTGCCAACGTGCTGGCTGAACTCCCCTCCAGTGTACAAATAGATGTCGTTCACCGGATCGCCCTCATGGAACGGATCACACCTGATACATTGAAGGCGGTTGAGAAGGTGCTCGAAAGCCATATCGACCTGACCCGTTCGACATCAAAATTCGGTGGTATTAAGACGGCTGCGGAAGTTCTGAACATGGTAGGACAGCGATTCGAGAAGAACATTCTCGCTGGTATATCGAAGGATGATGCCGAGCTTGCAGGCGAGATAAAGAACTTGATGTTCGTATTTGAGGATATAATCAAGATGGATGACCGGTCAATACAGCGACTCCTTAAAGATGTGGATAACAAGGAATTGTCAATGGCGCTGAAGGCATGCAGCACTGAATTGATGGACAAGATACTCAATAACATGTCAAAGCGTGCCGCAGACCTGATCCGCGAAGAGATCGACTATATGGGACCTGTCAGGCTGCGAGAAGTAGAGACGGTGCAGCAGCGCATTGTGGACACAATTCGTCGGCTTGAAGAGGATGGCGATATTTATGTTTCCGCCGGTGCAGAGGATGCATTGGTGTGATGAGTACAACCGTTAGATCAGCCCGGATCGCAAAAGGTCGATACAACACCGACCAAAGCCGAGAGGCGTCCGTCTTTATCGTATCCGACCAGCGTATCAATGATCTGAAAAGCGAGATCGAACGTCTGAAGAATGCCGTGTCTGAAGCTCGTGAAACCGCCAGGAAGGATGTAGCTGAGAAAACCGCATCGCAGGTTGATGCTGCATTCAAGAAAGGTTTCAAAGAGGGAAAAAGCGAGGGGTTTTCCGAGGGAAAGACTTCAGTCAGGAGTGAGGTGAATCAGGCAGTCGAGCTTGTCGGGAAACTTATTGCCGAGATAGAAAACGGAATGGATATTGTCTGGAGGGATATTCACCAGAAAGCTGCTGATCTTTCGCTGGTAACGGCGAGGATGGTTGTCGGTAGAATTGCTGAAGAATACGACGAACTGGCGTTGAAACTGGCGAAGAAATGTATCCAGATGGTAAGGGATCAGGCAAAGGTAAGGATACTTGTCAATCTACAGGATATAGAGATGCTGCGAGTTCAGAACACCGATCTGATGTTACAGTCGGAAGGAATAAAGGAAATCGAAATTGTCGAACAGGCTTCGATTAAACGAGGCGGTGTGATTATCGAAACGGAAGGCGGCCAGATCGACGGACGATTCGAGGAGCAGTTGTCTGCTTTTGAAGCTGCGCTTAAACCCGGATGGAGCCAACCTGAGAAAGGGATGGGGGATGAGGGAAGAATCACGAATCAATAATCACGAATCATGAATCAAGAATCACGGAGGAATTGCATTGCCGCTGAACCTGCCTGATGTATCGAAATGGTTCGACGAATATAGAGACCTTGTGGAAAGGACAAATCCGATTCGCCAGAGGGGCAAGGTCGATCAGGTAATCGGTCTGGTCATCGAATCCATCGGTCCTGCTGTTTCAGTTGGCGACAGATGTTCTATATCGAGCAGGCGTAATGGAGAAGTTCTGGCAGAGGTTGTCGGATTCCGAGGTAATCGTGTGCTGTCTATGCCTCTCGGTGATATGGAGGGTGTTAGTCCCGGCAGTGTGATAACGGCTTCAGACGAACCGTTTACTGTTGGAGTCGGTAAAGGTCTTCTCGGCAGAGTGATAAATGGATTGGGGCGACCCATCGACGACAAGGGTGTTCTTGAAAATATCGTCACCAGGCGACCGATACATAACGCTCCACCTGACCCGCTCACCCGCAGCCGTATATCCGAACCGCTGGCGACGGGGATTCGCTCGCTGGATGCGCTGCTTACATGTGGCAAGGGTCAGCGATTCGGTATCTTCTCAGGGAGCGGGGTTGGAAAGAGTATTTTAATGGGGATGATCGCCAGATATACTTCCGCCGATGTAAATGTAATAGCGCTGATCGGAGAACGCGGTCGCGAGGTGCGCGAGTTCATTGAGAAGGATCTCGGCGAGGAAGGCTTGAAGAGATCGGTGGTAGTGGCGGTAACCTCGGAACAACCGGCGCTTGTCAGGATTAAGGGCGCTTTCGCCGCAACGACGATTGCCGAATATTTCCGCGATCAGGGTATGGATGTGATGCTGATGATGGATTCTATTACCAGGTTCGCCATGGCTCAGCGTGAAGTCGGACTGGCTGTGGGGGAACCTCCCACCAGCCGCGGTTACACGCCATCGCTCTTTGCGATACTGCCAAGGCTGCTCGAACGCGCCGGAACATCGGCACGCGGAAGTATCACCGGTCTTTATACTGTTCTGGTTGAGGGAGACGACATGAACGAACCGGTCGCTGATACAGTCCGATCGCTTCTCGACGGGCATATCGTGCTCTCGCGCAAATACGCGACACAGGGATTATACCCGGCGGTCGATCCATTGAGCAGTGTCAGCCGTGTAATGGTAGATGTGGTCGAAACCAATCAGATGAAAGCGGCGTCACAGTTCAAACAGCTTCTATCCGCATATCACGAGGCTGAAGACCTCATCAACATCGGCGCTTACGAGGAGGGTTCAAATCCAGAGGTTGATCAGGTTATTGCGATGATCGGACCGATGAGAGATTTCATGCGTCAGGATATCGGAGAGGGCAGCGGTTTCGAGGATTCCGTCAGTCAGTTGCTGGAGTTGTTTAATCAGGAAAAATCGTGAAGCGTTTCATATTCAGATTGCAGAAGATAATGGAATTACGCAAATGGAAGGAACGTTTCTCCCATCAGAAATTAGCGGAAGCACAACGGAACCGTACCGTTGCCAGACGTGATCTGAGGAAGACGCTCGATGAGGTTACACAACAGGACAGCATTATCCGCCGACAGGTTTCAGGAGTTTTCAAAGTCGGTGATGCATTAGCCGGTTCAAACTATAAACAGCGACTCCAGAGTGAGATGATTGAGAAAGAGCAGCAGGTTCAACGCTGTGATGATGTGGTTGAACAACGGACGGTTGAAGTTATTGAGGCGAGCAGAGATCGCCAGGCAATGGAAACCCTGAAAAAGAGAAAATTGGAAGAATATACGGTCGATGCAAATCGCCGGGAACAGGTTTCAATGGATGATGACGCATCCCGCCGTCATCATTATAATCATTTAGAAAATGACAATAATGGTAAATGAAGAAGAAATAGAGATCAACAATCTCGATAATGAGGAAGAAATTCCGTCTGATCCCAGTACGGAGAGCGTCCCGCACCTGCGGGATGAAGATGAAGAATTAAGTCAGGAAGAGATCGATGCGGCAATCGGAAAACTCCAGCGACGGTGGTTCATTCCCGCTGCAATAACAGGAATTACTGCAGTGCTGGTGCTTATGGTCTGGTTCGCAGGTAGCAGGATGCGAGAGAGAACGCACATTGAGGAACCGAGCGCTGAAATAATTCAGCCAACAATGGACACAACCGCTGCAGAGAGTCTAACCGCACTTCATCCCGAAGCTTCGGGAATCGCTCAAATAGTTGGCACGGGTCTGCCTGCCGGAATACCCGTGATTGGAGAGGGAGAACCTCAGTCCTCCGCAGATGAGATGTTTGTCGCCGAAACAGTTGATTCCGCTGCTGTTGAAGAACCGATACTTCCGCCTCTCGATGATGAATTTTTCAGGTTGTTGAACGCCGTCGTTAGTTACGATGACGCCGAGCCGTTGGATGACTCCACATTTACCAATTTCCTGATGACACCGCTGGCGAGGATACCGGGAGCGCTCGGAATTCCGGGTGTACCCTTTATCGGTGACAGCATGACGGTAGCCGATATGACGGCGGACGCGCTCGCCGCTCAGGCTGAGCTATCCTCACGGATCGTCTCCAGGCTGGATTCTCTGTCGTTGAGCCTGCTTGATGTAAGAACACGACTCAACAGGTCTGAAGATCGCAACATCCGGTTGCTGGAGCGACTGGAACGGATGACCGTTGTAACTGACTCACTCAAAGAGATTGAAATTAAGAAACTGGCGAAAATTGTCGATGTTATGAAGCCCGAGTTTGCGGCAACCATGCTCAAAGACAAGGGAAACAAAGATATTAAGAAAATCCTGTTCAAGTTGAAGCCGCGAACTGCCGCAAAGGTGCTGGAGAACTTTCCACCGACCAAGCGGGCTCAGATTGCTGCTGCGATAATAAAGAAATAACCATGCTTAACCTTCTCCCTGAAACACTGAACAACCCCGCAGCTGCGGGGGTATCCCGCAGCTGCGGGATTGCCTGTCAGCCTGAATCTGCTACTGCTCCTGAAGCATCGGGATCTGCTGAAACGCACGATTTTGCCGAATTTCTACCGGAAAAATCAGGGGAAGTTAAGAAAAATCACCATAAATCCACCGAAGAACCTTCTCAACATTCAAAAACCCTCGATACCGGACTGGGAGTGCGGGCTTCTCATGACACAGTGCATGAAAAACAAACCGCCACGAAGGCTTCGGGACGGTCTGTCCCCTTTCACACTACCCCAAATCCTGCTCTGCTTAAAACCAAAAGTGGAGCGCCCCCGGCTCTCGCTGGGGCAGGCTTCCTGTCGTCGAACAGGAAGGCTTCCGTTGGAAATCCAAGTTCAAAAGCCTCGATCAGAATTAAAGAGCTGACGGGAGTTCCTCAGAAAACTGAAGTTAAACAGCCGTCACAAACTGAAGAATTATTATCTCCTAAACTTGGAAGAACTGCAGAAGGAGGAGGACGCCCCCTGCTTTCGCTGGGACATGCTTCAGTCGTCCGCACAGGCGCTGAATCATCGCCGCAGGTTCTGACTGCCGATACAGACCTCAATGCATCTTCTTTGGAAACCATCCAGAAAGTTATCGACCATAAGCCTGACAGGATACCGGTGAGTGAACTGGCACGCCATTTCAAAACCGTAGTGGTGGTCAAGAACTCCTCCGGTGAAGCGAAATCGTCCAATTTAGGAGCGCCGACTTCAGTCGGCGGTAATGATTCGTCTCTACTGAAAAGGGAAGAATCAGCTCAGGAAGCCGGGACGACGGAAAAACCTCAGGTCAACACGAACGCCGTCAAGTCCGGTGTCCGTGATGGAGATAAACATGATGCAGCGAACTCGGATAACAAGGAGAACAACCACACACCGGAATCCAGATCGCATGCCGCAGAGAAAAGCCATACCGTCATCGATGGTAAGCAGGGAGATGTTCTGAAGGCTTATAAAACTCCTGCTCAGCAGAGCAGTTCCGCAGCCCGTCAGGGATCGAGATCACAATCTTCACTACCGCAGCCTGATCGGACTGAACTTGTAAGCAATATCAAACTGAATCTCGCTGCAGGGAGGAATGAACTCGTTCTACGCCTCAAACCGGAAGTACTTGGTAAGGCGCTGATAATTTTCAACCAGGGGAAAGATGGCTTGAAACTCGAGTTCAGGATCGATCATCCCGATGTCAGGAGGGTAATCGAAGCCGAAGCCGTTCAGCTTCGTGAGGCTCTCAACGCCGCCGGAATTCAAACTTCGAGTATCGAAGTTCGAGTCGCTGATGAAGATAATAAGAGATTCACTCAGACGGACGAGAACAGCGAACACAAGAAGCAGAATAAAGAACAGAGCCGCGATGAAGATAATCACCAACCCGGGGAACATCCCCTTAAGCCTCGTTATTTCGGTTACAACAGTTTCGATATAGCCGCCTGATCCTCATCAAGTTGGTGCATCCGACAGCCGCCGGATTGTCTGCATCGAGAAGGAAAAATTTGCCCCCCTTCAATAACCTTTCCATCAAAATAACTGAACCCGAAGTCTAACTGTAGCTAATTCCTTATAAATACAGCAGATTGACGGAATATAATAGTCTGGCATTGAAGTTGCATATCCGCCATAGGATGGTAGAACCAGACAGTTATATCATAGTACGTTTGACCGAAACAGGAGTGTTCAATTGGATCCAGTAAATGGTGTTCAGCCCTACTATATATTGGGCAGTGAAAATGTTAACAGACAGAGTCAAGAAAGCGAAAGAGATGTTTTCCTCAAGTTGCTGGTGACACAGATGCGATACCAGGATCCGTTGAATCCGCTTGAAGGAACGGAGTTCTCAGCTCAATTGGCTCAATTCAGCAGTCTCGAACAGCTTCAGAACATGTCAGGGCTGTTGGAGAACGCAATCGAAGCCGACATACTGCTGGCTCGGTCGATAAACAACACCCTGGCGGCAACTATCGTGGGTAAATCCGTCACTGCACTTTGTGATCAGGTTCACTGGGATGGCAGCAAGAAGATTGACATCGATTTCGAACTGGCGGGTAATGCTGCTCAGGTGGAAGTTGAAATTGTGGATGCAGACGGCAATTTGATGCGGACACTCAACGACAACGACTTGAGTAAAGGAAGAGGATCGATCAATTGGGACGGCTGCGACCAGAAAGGCAATGAGCTTCCGCCGGGAATGTATTACGTGCGGATCAAAGCAACTTCTCCAACGGACACCGCTGTTTCAGCTCAAGCGCTGGTAATCGGCATGGTCGATGGTGTCAGGTTTGTCAACGGCAACCCGATGCTGCTGGTCGGCGAAATTGAGATTCCATTCGGTTCTGTGCTTGAGATTACCAATGGGGAGGATAACGACTCAGACGGATCAAACAATCCCATGACACGAATTCTCAGATGGGGACGATAAATGTCATTTCAAATCAGTAAACTCAGAGCTGACCGGGTCGGTCCTCCGCCTCTACCGGCACGGCAGAGTCTCCCGCAGGTTAAGAACCAGGACAGACCGAGCTTTGCCGAACATCTACACAAGGCATGCGACGAGACCGGCTGCAGGACTAATTTCTCGATGCATGCACAGGTGCGGATAGAAAGCCGTGAAATCGACTTGAAACCTGAGATGTTGCACCGCATCGATAGAGCTATCGATTCAGCCGCCGGTAAAGGTGCGGAAAAGGCGCTGGTAATGCTTGACGATCTGGCGCTGATCGTTGGCGTCAAGAATAGAACGGTTATCACCGTCGTCGATGGTCAGGCTATGAAGGAGAACGTCTTTACGTCAATTGACTCAGCAGTCATCGCTTAACGAGATAAAATTGAATAATAGTGTACAAATAATAAATCAATCAACAGGCGTGCGCAATAGGGTTGGACCTAGTGGGTGGCACGGGGTTCTGGACTTGATCCAGGATTGCAACCCGTGTTTCATACGAGGAGACCTCCCGTCGTGGATCGACAGAAGCGGCGGAGCCGCCTGTAAACAGGAGGAACCTTAAATGCTAAGGTCACTTTTCTCAGGAATTAGTGGACTGAGAAACTTTCAGGTCAAGATGGATGTCATCGGTAATAACATTGCCAATGTCAACACCATCGGATACAAGGGATCGCGGATCACGTTCGCGGATACGATTTCCCAGATGCTGTCCAATGCATCGGCTCCCACAGAGGAGTTCGGTGGAAGGAACCCCATTCAGGTTGGACTCGGTATGTCCACCAAGAGTATCGATACCAATTTTAACCAGGGTGCGCTGGAAAGCACCGGTATTCTAACCGATTTAGCTATCCAGGGCAACGGCTTTTTCATGGTGTCAGCGGGAGACAATGACTACTACACCCGTGCAGGCTCCTTTAATATCGATACTGAAGGATACCTGGTTATGAGCGGCAGCGGTTACAAGTTGAAGGGTTACATGCTGGGCATGGGTGGTGAGCTTGATAAAATATCTACACGCGATCTTCAGATTCCAATCGATCGCAAGAGCCCGGCGCAGTCAACGAATGAAGTCAACCTCTATGGTAACCTCGATATGAATATGACCGAGTCGGAGGCGACTCTCCGCAGCGGCGGTGATACCGGTATCTCACATGTAAGAGGTACTGCGGTTAACGGCGTCGGAGGCGTTCACTCGATAGAGATCACCGGTCTCAATGCATCCCAAAGTTCACTGTCGGGAGCCACCAACGGTCTTAATCTGTCCGACATTCTCGAGGATCTCGGTGTGTCCGATCTGACCGGCTTCTCCATAACGGTGGATAACGACCGTGTCTTCGAACTCAGCGGTTTAAGTCTTACTTCATCGGTTGCAGACCTGATCAGGGCGATTAACAACCAGATCGACGGCGTGGAAGCCGCACTCGATGAGAACGGCGCCATCGCCATCACCAGGAGTTTCCACGGTGACGGCAACCAGTACAACGTACAACTGAACGATGGCGTTGAAGGTTCAGACCTTGTCGCTACATTGTTCGACAATTCGGGCGCCTTTGATGTCAACAACGGTACGGAATCGACGCTTGTAGCAGTGGACTCGTTCACTGCAAACAATTCAGTCGATGTAATACGAACTTCGCTTGTCATCGATTTCGACGAACGAACCGGACTGGCAGTCGGACTGCTTGAACTTGGCGGTGGAGGAGTGGATGTTGATGCACCAGAGGGGCTTGCCGCGGGAACAGCGGAAATTTACACCGAAGATACAACCCATTCAACCTCGATTTTCGTGTACGATTCACTCGGTAATACACACAGTCTGACGATTAACTTCACGCGTACTAATCAGGACGGCTTATGGCGATGGTCGGCCGATCTTCCGGAGCCTGCAGTTGTGTTTTCTGGTGGGAGCGGGGAGATCAGCTTCAAAGATGACGGTTCTCTGGAGAACTTCACCTATGACAATGACGCTACAAGTTTAGTAATTAATCCGAGCAATGGTGCGCAGAACATCGACTTGATCCTGAATGCCGGTACCTTCGGCGAGCTTGATGGTCTGACTATGTCGGCGTCACCTACGAGTGCTCAAGCTGTCAGTCAGGACGGTCACGGAATGGGAGACCTCCTCGGTCTCACTGTTGATGTGAATGGAAACATCCACGGCAACTACTCGAACGGCTTAACAGAGATACTGGCGCAAGTGCTGCTTGCTGATTTTATCAATCCCAATGGACTTGATCATCTCGGTGAGAATCTCTACGGTGAAACATTGAATTCGGGTGAAGCGCGGGTGAACGAAGCTTCGATCACCGGTTCTAAGATCAATTCCGGTTATCTCGAGATGTCCAATGTTGATCTCGCACGCGAGTTTACGGAGATGATTATGGCTCAACGTGCGTTCCAGGCATCGGCAAGGGTAATAACAACATCCGATATGCTGTTGCAGGAGATCACAACTCTGAAGAGATAGCAATAGAAAGCTGAAATCCTGATTTCTATATCGATAGCGAGTTAACGGTTGGCGCCGGACTCAACATCCGGCGCCAGCGGTGAAACCACATTCATGCCAATGGAGGTTTAAGAGTCGGGATTCAAAAATCTTCTTGCTTTACTTGAAAAATTTTGCAATGTTATGTCAAGATACAGACGCTTTAACTAAGATAATTTTACAGGTTTATTTATAATGATTGAAGTCACACGCTTAAACGGTAAGCGAATCCATCTTAACGGAGACCTGATTGAGCGGATCGAGTCCAGTCCTGACACCATCGTCAGTCTGAACAGCGGTCGTAAGCTTATCGTCAGGGAGACAGTTGAGGAACTTATGGATAAGCTTGAAAGCTATCGAAGAGCAATTGCCTCTCCCTGGCACAGCATACAAGACAAGGTTATTGAGCAAGCTGTTCTGCAGGTACTGTGAACAAAGAAGCGCCGATATTCCCCAGTTTCGTAGGGGTTGAAAATTTTCAACCCCTACCATAACCTATTTATAAAGCAGCAACTGATTGATGGATATAGCTACAATTATTGGCATTATTGCCGGATTTGGTCTGGTTGTAATCTCCATAGCCGCCCAGGAAGGAGCGATGTGGTTTCTCAGTATTACATCGGTAGGAATTGTATTCGGTGGAACACTGGGAGCGACGCTGGTCAACTTCCCCATGAAGGACGTGATGACCGTTTTCAAGGTTATGATGAAAGTGTTTACTTCATCCAACATCTCGTACATGGAGACAATAGACAGGCTGGTATCGCTTGCTGAGAGGGCGAGACGCGAGGGTATCCTCGCTATCGAGAGAGAACTCGAAACGGTCGAAGACGAATTCCTGCGAAGCGGGATTCAATATGCAGTTGACGGGACCGAACCCGAGTATATCCGTGCAATTATGGAGTCCGAGCTGAACAATGTTGAAGAAAGACACAAGCTGGGTCAGAGCATATTCATCGCCATGGGAACCTATGCACCGGCATTCGGAATGATCGGGACATTGATCGGTCTGATACAGATGTTGTCGCAGCTTGAGGATCCTACGAAAATCGGTGCCGGCATGGCAACCGCACTGGTGACAACCTTCTATGGCGCCCTTGCTGCCAATCTGTTCTTCCTGCCGATGGCTGGTAAGCTCGCCAACAGGTCAAAAGAAGAGGTTCTGCAAAAAGAGCTTATTCTGGAGGGAATCCTCTCCATCCAGTCGGGAGACAACCCGCGTTTCGTGCGCGAGAAACTTCTGACCTTCCTCTCACCCACCAACAGAATTTCAACTGAACAAGAGGAAATCACCTGATGGCTCGCGGATCAATAAAGCACAGTGATTCACCGAGTAAACCGAGCACTCCGGCATGGATGGTTACGTATGGTGACATGATGACGCTGCTGTTGGTTTTTTTCGTGCTGATTGTCTCCTTTTCAACAATTGAGATTGCGAAGTTCAAGGCTGCCATGGGTTCTTTCAGGGGCGCGCTTATGCCGTGGAAGCCGGCTTCCTCAGGTCCAATAATCATTACAAAGGTACCGGTCAGTATTTCGGATTACAGCCAGTTTCAAGCGGCTACAGAGATGCAGGCTCTTGTCGAAGAGGCTGATCTGGCTGAAATGATTGAGGTTCATGATGTCACCGGCGGGATACGGATTATATTCTCAGACCCGGTATTGTTCGAGGAAGGAAAGGACGATCTGAAGCCGCTCGCTCTGCCGATTTTACGCAAAGTTGTGGAGATGGCTCTGAAAACAAAAGCTGAAGATATTATGGTCGAAGGACATACCGACGATACACCGATTAATACAGAGAAGTTTCCTTCGAATTGGGAGCTTTCCGCCGGGAGAGCGCTGAAGGTTCTCAGATTCTTTCAGTCCGAAAAATATCCACCGGAAAAATTAGTGGCGGTCGGATACGGTGAATACCGCCCCCGTGTAAAGATGTCTAAAACCGCATCCGTTAAAGAGAAGGCTGTAAACCGAAGAGTTGAGATATTTCTCCGCATACAACCGGACAAGGTTCACAGCAATGTTTCACCACTGTCTCCCTATGGCACAGATGGTGGCTGGGGAGATTAAAATGGACAGGAGAACAGATCACTATTTTGCTGTTGAGTTTTGTCCTGGATTAAATCCAGGATTGAATTCAACATTCATCATTCAAAATTCAACGTTTAACTCTCTTATGTATAATGAATAATTTTCTCGACGAAGAAGTCGAACGCACTGATACTGAGGAAACAACTGAACCTGTCGAACAAGGTGGATTATTCACCCGGTTACGACTGCCATTGATAATAGTACTGATAATCGTGCTGGCTGGCGGGACAGTCTGGTGGTTTTTCTTCAGGACAGTTCCGGAGGAACTCACGAGCGTCGCATCTTCGGAAACATTAACACTTCCCCCGATGGGTGAAATTTACATGATTGATGATCTGATCCTCAATCTCGAAGGCGGTCGGAGAATATTCATGGTTGCCATCGGGCTGGAGTATTTCGATGAGAAAACGGCTGAAGAAATCGCAAAACGTGAACCGCTGCTCAGAGATAATCTGATCACATTCTTCTCCTCGCAACCAAGAGAGGTTCTCACCAATATCAAGTATCGTGAGCTTCTGCGCGGTCGGGTTAAAAAAATTATGGATCATCAACTCGGTGAGAACACCATCACGCGGGTGATATTCGTAAAGTGGATGTTTCAATAAAACCGTAATTTATTAAGGGAGAGCCGATCCCTGCTTCCGCAGGGACATGCTTTAGTCGGCTCCTTCGACATCATGGGCAAAATACTATCACAGGAAGAAATAGATGCACTGTTGACAACTGTATCGGCAGTGCGTGAAACCGATGCGGTCTCCGAACCTCATATAGCGGCTCAGCTTTATGACTTTAAGCATCCTGAGAGGATATCCAAAGAGCAGATTCGTACTCTGCGAACGATTCATGACGGATTTTCCCGCATGTTTGCGACGTACCTGTCAACAAGTCTGCGAACCCTGGTTGATGTTAATCTTCTGTCCATAGATCAGGTGACTTTCAGCGAGTACTCGCTGTCTCTCTCGGTGCCGAACGCGCTCTACCTGCTGGGAATGGAAGAGCTTGAAGGAAAGGCTTTGCTGGAGATCAATCCCCAGTTTCTGTTGTTTGTGGTCGATCGTCTGCTCGGCGGTATCGGCGACACCGACATCGAAGCCAGGGAAATATCCCAGATTGAACAGAATGTGATCATGCGGGTTATTCAGTCGATTATCTCACAGATAAACGAAGTCTGGAAACAGGTTCATCCGTTGAATCTCACTCTGGCAGGTTTTGAAACCGATCCGCAGTTTATTCAGATTGCACGTTCTTCGGATACTATAGCAATAGTCTTTTTTGACATTCGGGTTCGAGGCGCGACCTTCACCATGAACCTCGCCTTCCCTTATTTCACACTCGAACCAATAATGAACAAACTGTCCGCTCAATCGATGCTGGCGCTCACCGCAAAACAGACAGAGGAAGGTACACCCGAGCTGCTTCAGGAACGTCTTCAGGCTTCCCGAATGCAGATACAGACTATCCTCGCGGATACTACCGTGTCAGTCAGGGACTTTATAGATTTTGAGGTGGATGATATACTTCGGCTCGATAAAAGAACATCCAGCCTGCTTGAAATCAGGTTAGGTGGTAAACTGAAATTCTTCGGTTCACCGGGTAAGATCGGGAGGTACAGAGCGGTCAAGGTTGTCCGTTCCATCACACCCCAAGAGGAGTTAATATATGACTAACGAGAACAAAGAAACCGGATCGAGCCAGCCTGAATGGTTCGAACCCTTAGGGCAGTGGATTGAGAGTGTAAGCCAGGAACTGCAACTGGCGCTCAAAACTCTTATCGACCGCGAAGTGAATCTGAACCTGGAATCGCCCGCTGCATACACTCCTGATATGGTTGACAAGCTGTTTAAGGACGACCCAACTGTGATAACCGTACGCTTCAGTGAAAAGAATATCAGTGGGTGGCATTTCCTGTTTCAGCGCGCCATAACTGCTCAGATTGCAGACCTGGCGATGATGGGAGAGGGTGATACTGAATTCGACGAGAGTTTGCACCCTTCAACGCTCGGTGAAATATGGGGGCAGGTGGTTGCAGCGCTTGAAACCGAAATGACGTCTCTGTATGGAGATGAACTTACCGTTGAAATGCCGGAGGTGGTCTCCGACAAGGCGCCTGTAATGGAACTCCTTGGTCAGGGAGCTGTTGTCCGCTGGAACTTGCAGATAGGAGAACTTGAGGAAGGATACATCCTGATGGTTATTGAGCAAGGATTTGCTCAACTGTTCATCAAGGAATCGGTGGAAAACCCCGCTATTGAAACCGGTGAAATCACCGAGGAGATGGTGGAAACCTTAACCGGAACCCAGGATGAAGCATCCGCGCCTGAGCCTGCTCCGTCAGAAACTCAGCCTCCGGTGGTTAAGAAGCCTGAATTTGAGGACTTTGGCGAACAGGCAAAGGCAAAAACAGTTGTCTCCACGGAAGAACAGAGAAATATCGACATGCTGCTTGATGTGAGTCTTCCCATTACGATTGAACTTGGCAGAACGGAGATGTTGATCAAGGATGTGCTCGAATTGGGACAGGGATCGATCATCGAGCTTGAGAAACTGTCAGGTGAACCGGTCGATCTGTATGTTAACGACAAGAAATTTGCCCGGGGCGAAGTTGTGGTTATTGAGGAGAACTTCGGCGTCAGGATTACAGAGTTGATCAAAATAGACGAGAGGTTAAAGGCGCTGAGATGAGTATTTCTGCCTACAGCGGGGAGCGACGACATTCCTGTCGTCGAAGGATAGCGTTCCACAGGATATTAACATCCTGTGGAACTCAAGCTGTCCCCTGCGTGTTGATCCTGTTTTTTCTCTTGCTTACAGCCAATTCCGCATTCTGTGCGGTAACTGCTGACAGTACGGAATCGTTTGCATGGAGTCAGCCGTCCTGGGGGTATCTGGTGAAGGTAATACTCCTGCTCGTTCTGGTTATTGTACTGATCTGGGTATGTTTGGGGCTGTTGAGGCGGGCGATGGGGATGCGAGGCGGCGGTAACAACGGAGTCATAATGGCTGGCGGTGTTCCACTGGGTCAACGCAAGTCTATACAGTTTATTAAAATCGGCAGTACGCTCTATCTGGTCGGCGTAACCGATCACCATATCAGCCTGATAGATACCGTCGAAGACGAAGATAAGATTGAGGATATAATCAATATTCGAACTCCATCGAACAAACAACTGTTCTCAACGATGCTGAAGAAAGTTACGGGCAAACTGAGTAATCAGAATGCAGCCTGAGCGAAAAAAACATATCATGGCGATTGCCGCCGGAGTAATTCTGGTACTAACTGTTCTGTTGCTGACTCCTGCACAATCGACGGCGCAGACACCGATGCCGAGCGTGTCGCTTAGTTTCGGGGAATCCAGTTCTCCGAAGGACGTGGCGGTAACGATTCAGATATTGGTTCTTCTGACTGTCCTTACGCTGGCGCCTTCCATCCTGATGATGATGACTTCATTCACACGGATTGTAGTGGTACTGCATTTCGTCCGACAGGCGATGGGAACGACCGGTACGCCGCCGAGCCAGGTGGTTGTAGGACTGGCGCTGTTCCTCACCATGTTCATCATGCAGAAACCTGCCGTCGAAATATATAACCGGGCATGGGTTCCGTACAAGAATGAGCAGTGCACCATACAGGAAGCCTTCAGTGTATCGCAGGAACCGCTCAGGGAGTTCATGCTGCGACAGACCCGTGAGAAGGACCTGGCTCTGTTCGTGCAGATTGCCGATCTTGAACAGCCTGATTCACCGGACAATCTCCCGCTCACCGTTATCGTTCCGGGCTTCATCATCAGCGAATTACGCATAGCTTTCCAGATCGGATTTCTCGTCTATCTCCCGTTTCTGATAATTGATATGGTAGTTGCGTCTGTACTGATGTCGATGGGCATGATGATGCTGCCTCCGATCATGATCTCTCTCCCGTTCAAAGTTCTCATGTTCGTCCTCGT
Source organism: bacterium (assembly GCA_013202285.1). Lineage (GTDB taxonomy): Bacteria > Electryoneota > AABM5-125-24 > Hatepunaeales > Hatepunaeaceae > JABMRV01. The sequence continues at coordinate 19,077 of JABMRV010000064.1, forward strand.
GGATGGATGGTATCTGGTGATTGAATCCCTGGTGAAAGGAATCCACTGATGACGCCTGAGTTTGCTGTATGGGTATTGAAACAGGCTATCTTTACAGCTTTAATGGTCGCTGCTCCGATGCTCATTGTCGGACTTTTGGTGGGTATCACCATCAGTTTGTTCCAGGCTGTTACGTCGGTGCAGGAGATTACGCTGACCTTTATACCCAAAATTGTCGCAGTGGCGCTGGTCATGTTGTTCGCCATGCCTTGGATGATCAAGATGGTCGGTGGATTTGCGAGGGAGCTGTTCGGTTTTATTGCGGGGGGAGTTTTCTTTTGATCCCGTGATTTTGCGGGATGTGACAAACGATTTCAGGAAAATGTACGGACTTGATATATCAATAGTTGAAGGCTTGATGCTGGGCTTTATAAGAACCGGTACAGCGCTTGCGCTGATGCCGGTTTTTGGGTATCTTGCAGTACCTGTGCAGGTAAAAGCCGGACTGGCGCTAGTTTTGGCGATCATTCTTGCTCCGACTGCCGCGCTGCATCTCGCTGTGGGACCTCCCGGCGTGGTGCCGTTTGCAGCTGCTGCGATAACAGAGGTCATGGTCGGCATGATCTTCGGGATGGTTGCCATGCTGCTCATGGTTGGCGCTCAGCTTGCGGGCAGTGTTGTCGGCATACAGATGGGTTTCGGCGTTGCACAAGTGGTCGATCCACAGTCAGGCGGGCAGATTTCACTGATCGGCAAAATGCAGTATTCACTTGCACTTATCCTGTTTATTATTCTCGATGTTCACCATCGTTTCCTTGAAGCCCTTGCTCATACGTTCAGCATCATCCCGCTCGGAGGTGCGCTGTTTCCGGGCGATATCGCGTTCAGTTATGGCAGGTTGACGGCGGAGGTTTTCGTGGTGGGAGTCAAACTCGCCGCGCCGCTGATAGCCATCCTTTTTATGATCCAGGTTTCTCTCGGCGTTATGGCGCGTGTCATGCCACGCATGAATGTTTTTCTGGTGGGATTCACGGTCAAAATTGGCATCGGAATGCTCGGACTTGCCATAACCCTGCCTCTCTTTGTGTATGTCTTATCGAAATCCTTCGATATATTTCTCGACGGAATAGTTAGGATCATAAGGATGATGGCGGGAATTTGAGGATTTATGTGAGAAGTGTCAAGCGGGACAGATAACATTTGACATTCTCGTTCAGAAAATCTGGGCAGGCACGGAGACCTGCCCCACTTAAGAGATTATAATTTACATGGTCAATCAACTTCTCCATTAGTATGATGCTAATGACAAGTCAAGGTTAACTTGTACAGTGGGGCAGGTCTCCGTGCCTGCCTGAAAGATGATAGACAGGAATAACTGTCCCACTCATTTAATCCTTCATACTTGACGAAGTCAAGAATCTCAAATGTCAAATATTAACTGCCACCATTAATAATACAAGAAAATGGCTGAATCTGGACAGGAAAAGACTCATAAGCCAACACCCCGCAAGCTTTCGAAGGCGCGGAGTGAAGGTAATGTACCCAAGTCCCAGGACCTGGGATCAGCGGCAGTTCTCATTGCCGGTATCGCTGCTCTATGGATTCTTGGACCTGCAATGGCTGCGAAACTCCGTTGGGTGTTCAGAACCATCTTTGGCGAAATGTTGAGTATCACCTTGACGGGTGATACCTTCCCTGGTTATTTCAAGTTAGGTGTTCTCTTCTTTGTGAAGTTGATGTTTCCCCTCTTTCTCGTCCTGGTAATAGCTTCAATCGCCATTCACTTATTTCAATCGGGTCTTATTCTAAGCAGTAAACCAATCAAGCCGGATCTAAAGAAGCTCAGTATTCTCAAAGGCATGAAACGGATATTTTCGCTCAAAGGTCTGGTTGAACTTTTGAAGGGAATTATCAAGTTAATCTTTGTGAGTGTTTTGGTATATTTCACTATCAAAGCGGAGATCCCGCAGTTTATCGAACTGATGGATCAGAGCGTTGCCGCAATAGTCAGCGGCATTCTATTCATAGCGCTGAAGTTGGCGATGAAACTGGCGCTCCTTTTCTTGATACTCGGAATACTCGACTGGAAATTCCAGAAGTGGAAGTACATGGAGGATATGAAGATGACCAAGCAGGAGGTCAAGGATGAGCGGAAACAGACTGAGGGAGATCCTCAGGTAAGGGGAAGAATCCGCAGAATTCAGTACAGACTTTCAATGAACAGAATGATAAAGACGCTGCCCGAGGCGGATGTTGTGGTTACCAACCCGGTACATGTCGCCGTGGCGATCAAGTACAATGCAGAGACGATGTCGGCGCCTGTTGTCATCGCCAAGGGTAAGCGTAAGTTAGCAGAGAAGATCAAATCCATCGCCTACGAACATGATATTCCTGTCATCGAAGATCCCTACCTGGCACGCACTCTTTACAGGGCATGTGAAATCGGCTTGGAAATACCCTACGAGTTATTCCAGGCAGTCGCCGAAGTACTCGCCCTGGTTTACCGGATCAGGGAAGCCGCGTAACCTTAGACTTAAATAACCTGCGTAAACACTTGACTCGCATATCTGAATTCAATACCTTTCCTAAGGAGTAGGATTTATAAATAGGCAAGAGCAATCATAGTAAAAACCAACGGGAAAGAATGAAACCACTTGATGACTACATTAAGAAGCAGTTAGATGCGCATCTACTACGAACTGAGGAAATATTGAAAGTGGATATGCTAACGATCATCAGTCCATTCCTTTCACCTTTGGAAAGCAGGATAAAAAGTGTCTTGGAGAATCTGAAGGATCGTCGCTCTAATCTTGGCATCATAATCGATACTGATGGGGGTTTAGTAGAGGTAGCTGAGAGAATTGTTTATACTATTCGTCAATATTACAAAGAAGTATATTTCCTGGTGCCCAATAAGGCTATGTCTGCCGGAACTGTGTTTGTAATGTCAGGTGACAAGATATTTATGGATTATTTTTCTTGTCTTGGTCCAATAGATCCACAGATATTGGTGGAAGGTCGATATATTCCTGCACTCTCTTATCTAAATCAATTTGAAAGGTTGATAGAGAAAAGTGAGAAGGGCGAACTTACCACCGCGGAATTTGCACTTTTAAATAAACTTGATTTGGGTGAGCTTTATCAGTTTGAACAAGCAAGAGAATTGTCCATAGAGCTACTTGAAAAGTGGTTATCTACTTATAAATTTAAGAATTGGATAAAAACAAAAACTCGCAAGAAGAATGTTACAACATATATGAAGAAGAGAAGAGCACATAAGATCGGACGATTACTCAGTGATATGAAGAGATGGCATACACATGGGCGAGGTATTAATATGCAGACTCTTCGCGATGAGTTAGAATTGAAGATAGAAGATTTCAATTCAGTAGAGGGTTTAAGTGAGGAAATAAAAAGCTATTTTGAGCTCGTTCAAGATTATATCACACGTGAGGAATATATCCTCCTACTCCATACACGAGAGGAATTTTATGGTTACCAAATCTCGCCGCGATCAGCTCCTTAAGAAAAACACTAAGATCGACTTGAAAGTCGTCAAGGAGTATGATCGACTTCAAAAGAAGGTCGGTAAGTCGGTGGTTGGGGCAAGATATACATTAGATCCACCGTTATCTACCCGAAGGTTAAGGTCGTTGATTAGAATTTAATAAAAGCCACCAGCGTTGAAAGTTGGTAATGATTTAACAATTCAATACATAGAAAAGCGCCAATCCCTACTTAGAGATTGGCGCTTAATTATAAGAACGACAGACTACTTCACCAGCGCCACCTTCATCTGCGAGACATCACTGTCCGATTCAAGCCTCAACAGATACACACCGCTCGAAAGGTCAGCTCCATCTAATACTGTAGTGTGCATTCCGGCTTTGA
>JABMRV010000065.1 GCA_013202285.1 bacterium
AACAGCAATCAGTGCAGGATGAGGACATCCTGCACCACGTTATAATAAGTTATGGTCGCCGACTGAAGTCGGCGCTCCCCAAGATTTACCACGAATGCGTTATCGCTCCCGGTGTGCAAGCCTCGGCGCACGGCAGCGGCGGGCGGTCGGTTACCGGTTTGCATTCGGAACACACATACTTCAACCGCTTGCGGAACTCCGCCTTGATAAGAGCTACCTCGTCGTCGTAATCATCCGGTTCTATGACGAACATCTGCTTCGGACAGGCTTCGATACAGCCATGATGCTCGCAGTCGATGCATTTATCGGTGTCGATTGAGATGTAAAACTCACCCGATCCGTCCATGTAGCCGTAGTTGGCGATCATTGATTACCTTGTTTCTATTATCAATTTGGTTGGCAGACAAGAATGTCTGCCCCACTTAGAAACTACTTCCCCGCCTGCTGCTTTTCATAAAGCACCTTGCCGAACAGGGCAGCTCCGAGCGCACCGGCGATCTGTGTGTCGTAATCGGATTGAAGTCCTTTCAGCCCTAATTCCTTCTCCAGACGCTCGACAACACCCCTGTTCTTGGCTATGCCGCCAGTGATGACAAACTCCTTCTCAATACCAAGCCTTTCGAGCAGGGTTACAACGCGATGAGCCATCGCTGAACTGTACGCAGCAAGTACCTTGTTCTTGTCCCAGCCCTGCCTCAGCAGTCCGGCAGCTTCGGATTTTGCGAAAACCACGCACGTCGAAGAGACCGGTGGGGGCTCTTCATCTATGTCGAAAGAAAGATCGCCCACATCCTCAATTGAAACCGACAGCAAATCGGCGAAGACCTCCATGCCCCGTCCCGTTCCGGCGGCACACTTGTCATTCATCAGAAAATTGGTGACTTTACCGCGATTATCGCAGCGAATCGCCTTGCAATCCTGCCCGCCCATGTCAAGGATGGTGCGCACTGAAGGACCACACATGAAGTTAGCGCCGCGCGCATGGCATGCTATTTCGGTGATGGCGCGGTTGGCGAAGGGAACATTCACGCGTCCGTAACCGGTTCCGACTACGTAATGAAGATCCTCAATCTTCAGTCCGGTGCCTTCGAGAGCCCAGTTCATGGAATCAAGCGCGCTGTTGGGTGAATCTGATCCGGTGCGCATAGAGGAGAATGCGTAGAGTTTACCATCGACCATCACCACAGCTTGCGAAGATACCGAACCGACGTCCGCTCCGCCGCTGATCACACCTCCCGCACGGGGATCTATGTTTTCATCATGCCAGTTATATTCTTTCCAACGCCAGAATTCTTTTGCCATATCTATTCTCCAGGGAAAAAATCTAATTCTATGTTCAAAGGTGAGAATCACCTTCGGATATTTCCGCTGGCAGACGAGGGCGTCTGCCAGCAGGAATTTTACATTTCTTATATTGCCGACGCCTTATCGTAAGCCGTCCATGCAGCTCCCTCAGCGGGGACATAGTCCGGTTCATCGGCAACGTGGATCTCCATCTCCAGCGTCCGCTTCATAGATGCGACGAACCCGACGTTGTATGCCATGCCTCCGACCAGCAACACCTCCTTCTCAACCGATACCCGCCGCGCCATCGACACTATGCGGCTGGCGATAGCGTCATGAACCGCACGGGCAATATCGTGCTTGGGAGTCTTGGCATGCAGCAGCGAAACAACCTCACTCTCGGCAAAGACCGCGCATTGCGCATTCATCGGTATCACCTTGTCCGATTTAAGCGAGAGTTGACCGAATTCTGCCAGTTCGAGTTCGAGCGCTCGTGCCATGGTTTCGGTGAACGTCCCAGAGCCCGCGGCGCACTTCTCGTTAATGGCAAAATCCCTTACCTTGCCTTCCGGCGTAATCAATATTGCCCTGCCCTCTTCAGCACCGACGTCTATAACCGTGCGCGTTTCCGGCAGACGGGCTATCGCACCCCTGGCAGCAGCTCCTACTTCCGTAAGCTTATTATGAGCGAAGGGAGCTATACTGCGTCCCACGCCGGTAGCGACAATGCGGTCTATCGCATCGGACTCTATACCGGCTTGTTCGCAAGCCTCCTTCATCGCATCATTGGCAGTAACTTCCTGCTCGAATCCCGACAGCATCTTGACCCGGGCGATAATCTCGCCATCCTTCAAGATTACAATCTTGATAAACTTGGAGCCCAGGTCCATTCCGGCTGTTATCATTTATTTTCTCCAAATGTTGGTTAACTTTCTGATCTCTCCAATCCCAGCGTTTCCATAAAAGTATCCATCCTGTCACGCGTCTTGATTTCGTCGAACTCGCGTTCGTCACCCATATTGCCCTCGAAGGTCATTACCGGCACGCCAGCTTCAGCGATACCGAGGCGATTCTCGGATATTCCGCAGGACAGACCCTCGCAGCCGCGGTTCATGTGGAGCATCACACCGTCGAGCTTCCACTCTTTTACAATACGCAGCATCATTTTGGTTTTGAGACCAGCGTCGTAGAAGTGCTGAAACTCCGGTTTGGAGAGGTTCCAGTCGGCGAGTATCCGCAGCGCCTGGTCGCGGGTGTCGATGGGAATGCCCTTATCCATCGGCGTGGTTCGCGGTCCCCATGTGCCGTCCGGTTTGTCCTCCCATATCCCGATCAGACCGAATGAATAGAGGCTGCCCACCGATAATGCTCCGTAGCCTTCGAGATAACGAAATACCTTCAGGAATCCCCAGGGTGGCTGGGTGTCGGACATCAGGCGGCACCGTTCGTTGGCGATGGCAGCGATGCCCCGATCGACGCGATCCTGGACTTCGTCGCGCAACTCCTCGTAAAAATCAGCGAATTCCTTCTTTGCCTTCTGCAGCGTGCCGAACACGTACAGCGAATACATCGTCTTCTCGTCGAGCGGCGCGGGGATGTTCCTGTTCAGTGCGCAGATCTCCGCCCACACTGAAGTCAAACGGCAGTCGTTCTTGACGGCTTCGATCAGCTTCTCATCGTCATAGGTGCGACCGGTTGTCTTCTCGAGGAATTCTATCGATTCGTGCATCTGGTTGACGACGAACATCAGCCTGTCCTCGTTGAGGTCTTTGTAGGGACCGACGGAGATGTCGATGCAGAAATACGGGATATTCTTGTATTCGGCAACGTGCTGATACCACTTGGCGTGGCTGCAGCAGATATGATCCTGAAAGGCGAAGTCCGGCTTGGGGTACTTACCTCCGGTGTTATATTCGTCGAGATACATCGACCCCCAGTAGTTGCGCATGTAGGCGCAAAGGTCGCGCGCCCAGCCCTTGGATTCGGCTTCCTCCAGGCAGCGCAGGGAAAACGGCTTGTTGAAGGCTATACCTGCGGCATACGGTTCGCCGGTGATCGGGTAAACGTCATCACCAAGACCGGCGGGAATGGCGTCGAACGCCCAGGCGCCTCCAGTCCAGCGGAGACCGCCTCGTTCGTGAGCCGTGGCGTAGTCGAGGTAATACTTATCCCGCAGTTCCTTAGCCTTTTTCCAGCATTTTAACGGTTCTGTTTGGTATTTTGGCATTGTTGAGTTACCTGTATGTAAAATTAACTACTAATCTCTTTATTACTTCTTATATACATCTCCACGTCTTCTTATGGCTGTTATTTTTATAATTTTTTCTCTTTTATCAACTTCATATACCATTCTTAAATCAGCCACAGCATAACGGTATTTCCCTTCAAGCTTACCATGAAGTCTCTTTATATGCAGTCTTGAGAAGGGTTCTTTGCTGATGTTACTAATAGATATATTTATTCTCCGTTTAGTAATCTTGTCCGATTTCTTATAGTACTTTTCTGCTTCACGAGAAATAATGACTTCATACATCTTCTCTAACCTCGGACCACTTTTTAAACCGCCCTTCCTTAAAGTCTTCATCACCTCTCATGATACTCTCAAGGAAGTTCTTATCGCTGATTATCTCCTTTGTTGCCTCGAGTTCTTCCAAAGCTTTCAAGTAGGCAATGTAATCAGCCACTTCTTTCTTTCGCTTTTTCGACAGTTTTTCGTAGTCCTCGAGTGCTGTTTTTTGAGTAGATATTGTCTGAGCATTCATAACTATCTCCTTAAGTTGGATTATCCTTGTTGTGAATTTGTATTAAGAACTCCTTCGCCTTGTTCCAGCATTTTAATGGTTCTGTTGGGTATTTTGGCATTTTTTTCCTTTAAGTTAGCAAGTTAGCAAGTAAGCAAGTGATCAAGTTTTATGATTTCGTCGTTCCGGGTGCCTGTCCCGGACTTGATCCGGGATGATCCGGAATTCAGATTTCTATCTACTGCAACTCTCGCAATGTAGAAAATGAAGAATGATTTAATCAGCACTTCAGGACATTTTATTCATCATATTCAACTTCAAACTCAAGAAGCTGGTCATATTTGTGTGCTTTGGTTATTTGATATCTCCAAGAGGTTTTCACATCTTCCGATGAATCATTTTTTAGGGCAAGCAGATCGGTTCCGACCTGTTCATATCCTGCCGCATAAACGTCTACCAAACTCTCAACAGCCCAGATTCGGTAATCTTCAAGAGATGATGTTGCATAGGTGTGCAAAACATCCAGGGCAGCCTGAACATTTTCCGGTGAAGGATTTTTGAACCGTATCAAATAGGTCACTACATGAGCGACTCCTATGCGATAACCTACAATCTGAGATTGAAGTTTGGTTTTGACATAATTGAAATAGCCAACTGCAATTTTGTCAATTACATACGAAGAATAGGCTGGATCATCGCTCAAATGCAATTTTTCAACTATTTCGTAAAGATCTGTCTGAAATCCCCAATTGATGTATAAACTCAGGATTTGCTGCTCAATAATATTACCTTCCTGCTCCCAATCGCCATTATAATATGAGAGGTCGACACTGGTGATTTCATTTCCACCACAATCAGGTATATTAACCGTACGGGATCGAACAAACACTTCAAAAGCATCTTTAACGGCTTGAGTGTCATATTCGGGTTTAACCTCGATCATCGTGAAAGGACCGGTAAAATCCCGACCTGACATAAACTGTATGATGGTATAAAATGCTTCTACCTGAGCTGGTCTGTTGCAGACATCGTTAAACCACCCGATAACCGTTGCAGGCGGTACTTGCTGCGCATTCAACAATGATGCTAACATGCAGATTAGTGCGACGATCGATCTTGTTTTCATTTCAGTTCTCCTGAATTTTATTTGATGATCTCAATCAGGTTGTAGTTGAAGCAGCTACCCTGTCCAGCTTGCTGGACAGGTTTTCCATAATGTGGAAGACTGAAGCCTGCCCTTAGCGAAAGCTGGGGTTGTTCCTCCCAGCCTGAAGAAGTGGCAGACAAGAATGTCTGCCCCACCAAACGACAATGTCTGTCCTACTGGCAGACAAGAATGTTCGCCCCACCGCCCCAGTTAAACCCTCCCCTGTCGCCACCATCAGGACAGGGATGACGGGAGATTCTTCACTTCGTGAAAGACTAACGCTTCGCTTAGTGCAGAATGACATGCCATTCATCCTTCATCCTTCATCCCTCAAAACAGGTCTTCAGATCCGATCATTTCGAGGAACGCTTCAACCCGTATCCGGAAAGGTCCCAGCGGGTTGGTAGCGTCAAATTCGAGCATCAGGTTCGGTATATCATTATCATCCAGAAATTTCCGCAGCGGCACCATGTCGGTCTCATGAGGGTCGCAGAATTTCTGCTGAATGATGACCGCTCCCTGAACATCCCAGTCACGAGCCAGGTGGAGAATATGAGCGAAACGAGTACGTTCCTCCCAGTCCTTCGCAGGACAGGCAGGACGCTTAATATAACGCTCGGCAATTGCTTTCATCCGGTCTTCATCCGGCTCGCAGAGGTTCCAGAAGTACCGGGTTCCGGTGCAGTGATCGTCCTGCACTACCGTCGCTCCGACCCTCTCGACCATCTCGATAAACGGAATGTCATCGTTCTCCGACCCTATAAACATCAACCGCGCTGTGTCTTCACGATTAAGCTGACGGTCGGGAAGCTGCCGGAGTACCTTCCTGATCTCAGCCGAATGCTCCTCCTTATCGACCCATGTACTGGAAACGCTCATCCACATCGCTTCCGTGCCGGTGAGCTTGACGTCGGAACTCTTGCGGTATTCGTAAACCTGGTGCATAAGATCGCGGTTCTCATTGACCAGCCGGATTCCCCGGTCGAGGTCATCGTCGGTCAGTTTCACCCTGTTGAACTCCTCAAACGCTGCTCGAAACTTCACCAGTTCACTCCGGTGGTATGGTATCGCATGAGGAGTCTGAACCTTCATCGGCATGTATATATAATACGTGAAATCAACCGGTACATGATCTTTCCATGACATGTAAGTCTGGCGCAGGTGGATGCAAGACTGCGTCAACAGAATACCGTCCAGGTATGCGTATCGCCCGTAAAGCCCCTGTGCCAGAACATCACGGCAGAAAGGACAGAACATGCCGAAGATGTGTTTCTCAGCGACGTCCTGCGGTTCGTGCGATCCGAGGAGTCTCACCGGCAGCCAGTTTGCAGCTACAAGTATCTCTTCCGGAGCATAACTGCAGAAACAACCCATAGCTTTCCCGCCGGTTCGTTCTTTCCATGATTTGGCGTATTCGTGGCGCTTTTCGTACCACTCTTTGAATTGAGAAAACATATTATTGAAACTCCGTTTGAATTGTTAGATTGTTGTAATATTACATTGATTCATTGCTTCATTGTCTCATTGCTTCATTGTCTCATTGCTTCATTGTCTCATTGCTTCATTGTCTCATTGCTTCATTGTCTCATTG
>JABMRV010000066.1 GCA_013202285.1 bacterium
CGCCCACGGCTATTCAAAGGTCATTCCCTTCGGGAATGATCAAAATACTCGAAATATCGCTTATTTGAGCACTATGTGGCTCCGCACCCGTCCATCAAGAGTCTTCCTGTTCACAGGGACAGGTACGGAGCCCTGTCCTCCTAAGCGATTGTGAACAATAACCTGCACCCATTAATAACGCCTGTAATCTTTTTTCAATTCAATCCTTAGAACATTTCTTCAATAACTCTTTAAGAATTCTTAAGAGATATCACCCATAACTCCCTGCCAGCTTCAAAAATAGCTAAAGCTCATCCCCAAATATACCGATATAAGATAGAGAGGGTGTATTCCCAATTCAGGTGATCTCTGTCGGCAACTCAAAACTCCCACTCTTACTAATAACGGCACAGTGATTGCATTATCCGGTAGCGGAAGGGAATATCTTTCCGACCCGACTGGCGTGCCGGGTTTTTGTTATCAACAGGAAAATCATGATAAGAGTACTTTTCTATTTCTATAAGAACGTTCATGCACCGGTAATGCTGCCGATCTATCGTGAATTGAAGAAAGACCCGAACATCGAGATCGGTATCTGTTCACCTTTTGATCAATATATACGCGATGTACGCGTAGGATTCAAGGAAGAAGAATCCTCAATTCTGCCGACCGATGAAGTAACGGTCGTCAAAACACCGCAGGAATTCAATTCCGATGTTGTGTTTATCGCCGATGCAGTAACCTACATGGTTCAGGATTGTGGTAAGATCATCAACGTCGGACATGGATTGTTGAGCAAAGGACAGTACTTCACAGATTCCGACTATATATCTCGAGAAAATCTCGAACATCTGCTGCTGGTTCCGGGTGAGTTTCATAAACAGGCTATCAGGGAAAGCGGTCTGGTTTATATACCGGTTGAAGCCGTCGGTTATCCAAAAATCGACGACCTCTTCAAACCAAATGCGAAATCCCGCGATGAACTATGCAGGCAGGCAGGTCTCGACCCGACCAGAAAAATTATCCTTTACGCTCCGACTTTCAATATAGCTCTGAGCACAATCCCGATAATCTGGACGAGAATTAAGGAATTATCCGACCCTAACACCTACCTGCTGATCAAGTTTCATGGCAGTACATTGCCGGAGTTTGTCGATGCGCATGAAACGATGACCCAGGAGAATCCGAACATCAGACTGGTCGCCGACCTCGATATAACGCCATATCTGCAGATTGCCGATGTGATGGTTTCAGATGTTTCGAGTGCCTATATAGAGTTCGCCCTGCTCGACAAACCGGTAGTGTTATTCAATAATCCCAATCTTAAGGAATATATGAACTACGACCCAAGGGATATTGAATATGCCTGGCGTGACATCGGCATCCAGGTAACATCGCTGGAAGGGATGAAAAAAGCCGTCGTTCGCAGCCTCGAACATCCTGAAGAACTCTCGGAAAAACGTCAGTATTACAGAGACAAATTAGGCGTCAAATGCGATGGAAAGGCTTCTCAGAGAGCTGTGGAGATGATGTGGGAACTGCTGGACGGGAGAATTGAAAAGAGACTGCTGCATCCTCCGGAGAACATCTCTGTTGCTCTCACCGGAAATGTCAATGATTCTCAATCTGTCATCCGTACTGTCAACGATATTTCCTCTGTGGGAGGTATAAATGCAGACATTTACTTGTTAAGCCCTGAAATCACACCTGACATTCGTTCTTCAATCTCTGCTGTCACCGGAAACAACCTTAAGTTCCTGTCGTCGCCTGAAGAGATCGACGCGCTGAACAGATCCACGTACATCTGCCTGTTACCCGTCGGCACAGTTGGCTGGGACAGGTGGCTCTTCCGGATGGTGAACCATTTGAGAAGGGATAAAGACCTGCAAGCTGTTGTTCCATTGACTCCAGAAGGCAATCCCGTCCAACATCCCGGGAACTATCTCGATCCGATTGATGGAATAATGCCTGCTGTCAACATCACTGACAGCAAGTTCAAGGCTGCATTGACGGCTCGGAACTTGAAACCGAACCAGCCTTTACGCCCTGATGCGGGCATGGTTCGTACCGGAACCGCTGCTTCTGGAAAAATGCTTGAATTCCTCAGCGGAAACGATACTAATCCCTTTGATGAGGCGATGATAGCTCTGGACGTGGTTCTCAACCTGCCTAAGTTCCAGCGTCCTGTTGTCATGCAGCCGGGTTATTCCGGTGTCTGCCGGACTATCGTTGATAACAACAGTGGAAATTTACTCTCACAGACGGAGAGAAGGATTAACGAACTTGCTGCAAAGATAGGTTCAGCGGTCGGGGATGAAACCGAGCGGGAGAGGCAGAGACGATTAGAGGCTGAGAATCATCTGAAGGCGGCAAGACATCTTGCAGGTAAGGGAATGAGAAACGGAGCGGTAAACGCCGCAACGAAAGCTATATCCGCATACCCAGGCTGCATCGCAGCCAAACAGTTAATTGAGCAGATGAAGCAGCAGAATGCGGTGGAAATACACTGAAAAATAATCGAGACGACCTTTATAATCTGAGATAATGAACAAATTACCGGAAATCAATAATTCTGAATCGGGCGGGATTATAATCATCGGCGCCGGAAACTGGGGAACTACGCTGGCGCTGCTGCTTGCCCCGCACCGGAGAACCAGACTATGGACACGCAGTCAAAAACAGGCGGATGACATCAACGAGACGGGTGAGAATCAGCAGTATCTTCCGTCCGTTCCGCTGCCTGAGGCACTTGAGATAGAACCGTTCGGTGCAACCGCACCCGGCAGTGACGATCTGATTATTATCGCTGTGCCCTCTCACCAGGTGCGAACACTCTGTGAACAGCTTGACTCTGTCTGGAACGGTCAGATAATCGTCAATTCCGCCAAGGGTTTCGAGCATCATACAATGAAGACCCTCTCGCAGGTGGTCGAGGAAATACTGCTCGATGTCCCTTTGGTCGTCTGGTCGGGACCAAACATCGCCAGCGAGATGGCGCAGGGCAAACCGACACGGGCTGTCCTTGCAGGAAATGATATGTCAGTGCTGTCCCGTACCGCGCGCATGCTTCGCAACGATAGAGTTTCCTTTGAGATAAGCCGCGATATCAGGGGAGTTGAACTGTGTGCATCATTGAAGGGGATTCTCGCCATCACCCTCGGCATCTCCGACGGTTTGAACCTTGGTGATAACTTTGCCGGACTGCTGCTCACTTACGGATTGAAAGAGTTCTCATCGATCGCAGAATTCATGGGCATTCCAAAAGACACAATCTATGGTATCGCCGGTCTGGGCGACTGCTTCACCTCCTCAATGAGTCCACACGGACGTAACCGCCGTTTCGGACGGCTGGTGGCTCAGGATATTCCACCCGAAGAGGCTATCCATGAGGTCGGGATGGTCGTTGAGGGAGTCCAGATGCTCAGAACGATCACCGAGCTTGAAGATCTGAATGTACCGATTCCCCTGTTCAGCGCAGTGAAGCGGATAATATTTGCGCCCAACGGGAACATCAGGGAAATGATTGTTGATACAGTAATGAGTTACAATACTCATATTCCGCATAAAATCTTTTCCTTGGAGGGGATTGCATGAACGGTGTTATACTTGCTGCCGGTAGGGGGAGACGCCTCGGCGAAACCATCGCCGGCAAACCGAAATGCTTGATAGAACTCGGCGGGCAGTCTATTCTGGCTCACCAGCTTTATGCTCTTGAGAAGAGCGGGATTGACAATTTCACAATCGTCATCGGTTATGAAGCCGATATGGTGGCAAACGAAGCTCAACGACTTGTGGGTGACAGGGCTTCATTCGTGTATAATCCCAAGTTTGACGAAACCAATACATCTTATTCACTATACCTGGTAACATGTCAACTGCAGGAGAGTTTCTACTATCTCAACGGTGATGTGCTGTTCTCCAGCGATCTCATCAGCCGCCTTAATGCCTGTCCGAGTCCTTCGGTGCTTGCCCTCGACGCCAAGGCATGCGGAGATGAAGAGGTCAAAGTGGTAGTAATGAGAAACCGGGCGGTTGAGATCAGCAAAGAGATACCTGCTGAGATGGCTGCCGGGGAGTTCATCGGCGTCGCCAGATTTAATGCATCTCTCGTTCAGGCTCTGCATCGGTCGCTCGAATGGTTGATGAATGTGAAACATGACTATATGGCGTACTTTGAGAAGGGACTGGAGATGGTACTGGACAAGCAGTTTGTCGCTGTTGTGGACGTCAGTGATCTGCCGACCGTAGAGATCGATTTTCCCGAGGATCTTCGATATGCGCGCGAGGTTGTTTTGCCGGAAATCATGCAGCTCGAACTGGTCTGATAGTAAAAAATATGCGAACAGTTTTCTACATACTCAGAAATCTCCATCTTCCGCATCTGCTGCCGATCTACGAATGGATGTCGGCAAACTCAGGTGTTCAGGATGAACTGACATTCTCCGGACCTGATTTTATTCCCACAACTGCTGAAAGACCGGGTTACGGACCTGCACCTGAAACTGTCTCGTCGCTTATCAGTCAGGGTATAAACTGGATTTCCGAACCGGATTTAATCCACTACAAACCGGACGTCATTGTCATGGCAGACGCGGATTACCGCAACGGAATCGACAGGTTGGATGCAAAGATCGTAAATGTGAACCACGGACTCATATCCAAGGGCTGTTTTTATACCGATAATCCGCTGAGCAGCCGTGACAATCTATCCGATCTGGTGTGCGTCCCGGGACCATATCACCGTGATGCTCTCGCAAAGACGGTCTTCAAACCGATTATGGTCAGCGGGTTTGTCAAGTTCGATCCGATTTTCAAGGGGGAGATCAGCCGTGATCAAATGCTCTTAGAATTGGATATTGATCCAACGAAAAAAGTGATACTGTTTGCGCCTACCTTTAATCCGGAACTGAGTGCTGTACCTGTTGTTGCAGATACTGTGCGGCAATGGGTGAATGATGATACGTACCTGTTGATTAAGCTGCACGGGATGTCGCCTCCGGAATGGGAGGAACTCTACCGTCTCATCGCCGACTCAGATCCAAGAGTTATCTATATAGAAGACCTGGATATAACTCCATATCTAACTGCTTCAGATGTGATGGTTTCGGATGTTTCAAGTGCGTTCATGGAATTCATCGCTCTCGACAAACCTGTAGTACTTGTGAACAACCCGCGGCGAACGAGTTTCATCGGATTTGATCCACACGACATTGAATACGCCTGGCGTGACGTCGGCATTAACGTCGATTCGGCGGACGAAATCCCGTTAGCCATCCACAGGTCATTGGAGAACCCGATGGAATACTCGGATAAGAGAAAGCTGTATGGACCTCAGTTGATAGGACCGTCGGATGGGCGGGCATCGGAGCGGATCGGAAAAGCAATCATGGCTCTTCAGGGACATTATGAAGCCCATGATAAATTAATTGGTTCTTTGCTACATCGAATGTAGAGCGCCGACATTCCTGTCGGTGACCTTAGTCAAAATACTCAAATAAAATGAACGTACTGAACGGAACGGATGAAATACCGCCATGCAGCGGTTCAGATCGATCTGAAATAACTTTCTGCACATCCTGGGTGGGAGGTGAATCCCGACCTGAGGTTGAGGAAGAACAGATTTTCGCCCTGGGTTTTCTCTGCATCTGCAGGATTTTAACATCGACCACTCCCATCGCATTAATTGCGAACTGATTTGAAAGTCATCCTCCTCAACTATCCCTACCTCCAAAATGAACTCAGCCGGCTGGGAGTTGAAGTCTTCAGCGTCGGTTTGAAAGCCGACTGCGATAATACATTTTCTCTTGAAGATTACAGTGTCGAGAATATCCTGAAAACCGCTCCTTTCGACCCCGACCTGTTGATCTTCATGGATTCCATCGAGCGTATCATCCCTTCCGGTCTGGATGATTCCCCGGTTCCTCTTGCGGCATACTTCATCGATTCCACCATAAACAGTTTCTGGCAGCGACCGTTCGCCCGCCTGTTTGACCTTGTCCTCACCGACCAGAAGAGGAACGCTGAACTGCTTAAATCGGACGGCATCGACGCTCACTGGTTCCCTTTATCTGCGGACACTGAGATCTATAACTCCAGGTCGGTTCCAAAGATTCACGACATCACTTTCGTTGGCAGCCGTAATCCACGGACGAGGATTAAACGCGAGAACATCCTGAAGCTGCTCGATGGGCATTTCAGGCTCTCTGTGTTCAGCGGTGATCCTTATCTGTCGGCTGAAGAGACAGCCGAGGTTTACAATCAGAGCCGCCTGGCGCTGAACGAAAACCTGTTCCCATCGGTGAACCTGAGGATGTTCGAGGCGATGGCTTGCGGAACGGCAGTCCTGACCGAAGACAACGACTCCGGTGTAAATGATCTATTCAAGGATGGCGTGAATCTTGTAACCTACAATTCCGGTAATCTCGTTGAGAAGGTTGAAAAATTACTTAGTGATAATGAGAGGCGTGAAGAAATTGCCAGGGCTGGAGGACTTCTTATTTCTGAGCGCCATTCGACATGCACCAGGGCTGAAGAGTTGTCGGAATTACTGGATCGACTGTGTCTGAAGAACAATACCGGCAACCAATCGAGAACAGGCGGAAGAAACATTCCTCGCAGGAAGAGGCTGGCAAAACTCGGCGAGGCGCTGCTCTTCTTCTCGATTAAGTGGCAGGAGAGAGACTCATCCGCCCAGACCCGCGCTAGGCAGTGCCTTGAAAAATCACTCGATATAGACCCCAGCTTTGATGCTCTGTTGACAATGGGGATGTTATACTCTTTTATCGGAGAACACAGCGCGGCTGAACTCTGCTTCAGAGAGGCAACCAAACTCAACCTCGAAGATTTCCGCGGTTCACTGTATCGGGCTGAATCGATGAAAGTTCTTGGAAGAGATCAGGATGCGGAGCGACTGTGCCGGGTGGCGAAGCGATTGGTTCGACCTGATTATAACGGTCAATTAATCTGCGACAACATCGAGGAGGACTTCCACCTCTTCTGGGGCAATCATCTGTGGCAGACCGGCGCGGCTTTCTCACCCGGTTTGATGAGATTCGACCTCCCAGTTCAGTTCTGGACGGGGTTGGAACACTTGCAAAGAGCCGCGGAATTATCTCCCCGCAACTGGGAGACGGTCGGCGATCTGTTGATGGAGTGCCAGGCGCCGGATCAGGCGTTCATGGCTTATCGCAAAGCAGGCGAGGGAATACCGGACGAGAAGATCAAAACCGCGGAAAGGGACGCGTATGTGTCCTAAGGGTTGATTTCATCGCTTAGAAATTTCAGCTAAATGAAGATTATTCTTGCTTGTGACGTGATTAACCATTATATTTAATTAGTATAGAGAACGGTTTTATAAACATTTGCTTACCTTGACTCAAATTCAGGGAGGTCACATGTTCCGCTCAGCTTTTCATGTCATCATTCTTTCCATCATTTTACTTTCCACACCACTATCCGCTCAGGATGGGATCAAGAAGGTAGCAACCATATATAACTACATTGAAAGTGTTCAAGGTGTTGTCATTGTAGGTGATCATGTCTTCATTGCTACCGGTCTCAGCGGACTGCAGGTTCTGGATATTTCCGATCCTGAAAATCCGGAACTGGTTGGCAACCTGGAGATCGACGAATGGTCATTCAGGATATACAATATTGGCGATTATGTCTACATCCTCCATCGCTCAAAATTCTCTGTTATTAATATATCGGATCCAACCAATCTAAGATATATACGCAGTGTTGCAACTCCACGAGGATCGGTCATCGGGTTTGATTTATATGAAGATAAAGCTGTGATTACTACTCATTGGGAAGAGTGGAATCCAGATTACGAAGATTGGGAAGGTAATTTAGCCCTATATGATATACAAAGAAACGACAATCCAAGGATGATTTTCCATCGAATTACCGGAACACCCGACGAAAACTGGATTGCTCCTATGCAATACTGCTTAGTGCGTGGAGATCTAGTCTACTTCTCATATTTATGGGGTGATGCTTATTCAGTTCTTGATTTTTATGATATTAACGAACCGGAACTCATCGCAGGCTTAAGAATACCTGCAGATGTAGCTGCAACCAATTCAGATAATAACCTCCTCTTCGCTTATTCACCAGATGGAGTATACATCATAGATGTAGATGATCTGGAAAGCCCCGAGTTGGTTTCAGAATTTAACGATCTTGGACGACCACTTGACCTTGTTCTTGATAATACCAATATCTTCGCAACCTTTCCGGATAGCAGTTTCGGAATCATTGATGTTTCAGACCCGGAATCTCCTCAACAAATCGCTAATCTGCGGACTGAAAAGCGACTATCTTATCTTGATATTGGAGATGAGATCGCTGCTCTAATTTCATATCCAAGAGAACTGTTAATGATCGGCCTCGAAGACGTTGAAACACCTGAAATCAGTGGTACATTTTCATTCCCGGAAGGCGCTGTACATAGCATTGATAAAGTCGGTAATTTACTTTACGTTGCATTAACACCACAAGGGCTTTCCGTTGTCAACGTTGAAAATGTGAATGAACCGTACGAAATAGGGCGAATCGAGACGCCACCCGGGGTGACCGATGTGGAAGTTGAAAATTGTTACGCATTTATAGCTTGTGGTGACTCGGGAATGTACGTTATGGATGTCAGGAATCCTCAGGAACCTGATATTGTCGGTCATTTAGTCGTATTCGAAGACAGCGTGCAAGCTGTTTTAGATATAACTATTGGAGGGAATTATGCTTGCCTGCTAACTGAGGTTGGCATAAAGATTGTCGATATTGAAGATCCTGCACAACCCAGGATAGTAGGAAGGATCGGGGATAATAGATATTGGAACAGAATTCAGGTTGAGGGTGATATTATATATTTATCAGGGACTAGTTCGGGTTCTATCAGAGTATTTGATATCAGTGATCGATCCGCACCGGAATATTTATATTGGTTTCCTGCTTGCTCTCGACCAAATAATGTTGGAGTAATAGCGACTCATGGATTCAAAATTATTGGAAACTATCTCATAACCTGTGTGTCGATTGAGATTATCGATGGTCGTTATAACTATTGGAGAACTGAGATTCATATAATGGACATTTCAGATCCTGAAGATATCCACTTTATTGGTTCAAGGAATATTGATGGTGAATATCTGTCTGTATTCGGCTTCACAGTAAATCACGATTATGCATACTCGGTTATCGAAAATACCCTTCAAATTTGGGATATCTCCAATCCTGAGAATATTTTCTTAGCTGGTTCTCATTTATTTCCCGGTCATTATCAGGGCCTCGAAATTGATGTTCCAATGGTATATGCCGCGAGACATAATGATTTAAGCATCTACGACTGTTCCGAAGTAGTTTCCGTTAGTGAAAAGACTGAAACACCATACGAATTCAGTATCGATCCTCCCTACCCCAACCCCTTCAACTCTACTACAACTATAAGTTATCAACTTCCAGCAGCGTTAGATGTTTCCCTGTGTATCTTCGACATCACCGGGCGTGAGGTTACGACCCTGGTCAGAGACAGGATAGAGGCTGGCAAGCATCAAATCGTATGGAATGGAACAGGCGTGCCGTCGGGGATTTATATCTGCCGGTTGTCGGTAGGGGAGTACGCCAGACATCAGAAGCTTGCATTGGTAAAGTAAATCGACGGAATAGTATTGACAGGGTAACCCGTTCAGCCATGTCCTCGCGAAAGCGGGGATTGCCGGACGGGTTTATTTTATCCTCCCGTAACTGGGAAAAAGTCAGCGATCTGCAGATGGAGAACCGAGCGCCCATCGAAGCAGCACACGCTTATAGGAATGGTGGGGTGCGTGTGGGAGAGAGGAAGGCTCCCTATAATTTAAACTCGATTTCTCAAAAGCTCTACGACCCCTATCAAAAATAACAAACCATTATATTTCCTCCAAATAAATAAATGTACAATTTCGTGCGAAGGTTTTAGGAATTTGAAACGTTACACTATTATACGGTTTAATCTCAGTCCCTAAATAATTAGACAAAATACGTTTCTTGCCTAAATAAACGGAGTTTTAATGCACTATCGCTATTTAACAATTCTGCTTGTACTTTTATTATCCGTAACTGCAGCGTTTTCACAGAATACAACCGGAGTGCGAGGTAATTACGGCGACGGCAATCAACCTAAACTTGTTATTACCGGTCGAGTGCTTGACGCAACTTTCGAAACACCCGTGAATTATGCTAACGTCATTCTTTTCAATAAACAAGATAGTTCCAAAGTAACAGGCGATGCAACAGACAAGAATGGGTATTTTGAATTGATCGGGTTTCCACCTGGACAGTACTTAATAAAAGTGAGTTTCATCGGCTTTGAAGAGAAGACGATTGACAATGTCAGAATAGGTCCCAGTAAACCGACTCTTGATCTTGGAGATATTTCTCTTGAACATAAAATTTTCACTTTGCAGGAAGCAGGCGTCACCTTCACCAAACCCGAAATAGAATATAAAATTGATAAGAAGGTTATCAATGTCGATAAGCAATATACCGCCGCTTCCGGTACAGCTGTTGATGTCCTTGAAACCACTCCGTCCGTTTCGGTTGATATAGAAGGCAATGTCAGCCTGCGAGGCAGCAGCAATTTCTCCGTGTTGGTTAATGGACAACCTTCAATGCTTGATCCGAATGACATACTTCAACAAATATCGTCAGGTACAATACAGAATATTGAAATAATAACTAATCCATCAGCGAAATACGATCCCGAAGGAAGTTCCGGTATTATTAATATTATCCTGAAGAAAAATAAACTCCAGGGTATAAGCGGAATCGTGAATTCAAACACTGGTATTTATGATACGTACGGTGGGGATGCGCAGATCGGTTATAAGGATAGTAAACTTAGCTATAACATTGGTGTGGATTATAATAACAAAAACAACCCCGGAACGTTGACTAACAAACTACAGACATATTCTATCGATACAACGCTATTTGTCAATTCAGAAGGCGATAACTCACGCAATAGACTGAGGGCTGGTGTTAATGGCAGTTTTGGATACAATATTACCGAAATAGATCACATCAACTTAGGTTTACGTTTTGGACAGGGGAATATGGATAGTGAGAGTGATCTGGATTTCACGGAATGGACAGAACCGGGAAGCGGGGAGACTAAATACTCAAGCCTTGGTGATTCTAAACGTGAAATGGATTATACTTCGGTTACCTTGACTTACAAACATTATTTTGACCAAGAATACCACAACTTATCTATTTTAACTAATTACGGACAAAGGAAAATTGAGGGAGAGTCCGCCAGCGAACTATTTGATAACAACAATCAAGCTGTTGAAGGAAAAAAGAACACTGAGAATAGAACGAGTAATAGATATAGACTACAGATTGATTATACAAAACCATTACGAGAAGGGCATAAATTTGAGGCAGGTTATCAAAACACCTATGGAAAACCTGAAGATAAGACGGAATTGTTTGAATTAAACACTGCGACCGGACAATATGAATTACAATCCCTGTTCAGTCATCAGACTGACTATGTACGCGATATTCGTTCCCTGTACTTAATGTACTCAGGTGAATATAGTAAATTAGGATTTCAGGGCGGATTGCGCGGTGAATATACATATCGACACATAGAGAGCGTTAGTGCAAATCAGGAAACTTCTATTAAACACTGGGATTATTTCCCCTCCCTCCATCTCTCATACAGTATTGATGATGCCAATCAGGTTGCAACGAGTTATACAAGGAGAATTCAACGTCCGCGTAGATGGAACCTGGAGCCGTTTGAGACTTGGGTGAATGCCTACAATGTCCGCAGAGGTAATCCATCATTGAAGCCGGAGTACATTGACTCGTACGAATTATCCTACCAAAAGAAGTGCGACAGAAATAGTCTCTCGGCAGAAGTTTATTATCGCAAAAATAACGACAGGATTGAACAGATCAGCAGTGTCTATTCGGAGGGTATCACTCTAAATACGTATGAAAATGCGGGAATCGATCATTCGATAGGCGCTGAAA
>JABMRV010000067.1 GCA_013202285.1 bacterium
ATGTACCTGATCGACTTAACGGTGGCAACCCGCTCTTCGGGTATGTTGTCTTTCATTGCTTGTCTCCTGTTCTTACTTGGATTAGGCTTTATTATTTGCCAGTCCAACAGTGCAGTTTAAATGATTGAAAGTCAAGGCAAATGATTATAAATGTGACGGAATGAAGGGGAAAAAGAAAAAGGATTTATCGTCGTTATCGCAACGTGATAAGAAGGTCTTGTACGCGATCCTGACCGATCCGGTGAAGTGGGGTGAGTCGTTCCTTCACAATCGGGATGGCAGTCCACGAACCTTCTGGGATCACCAGAAAGAGGATCTGCGCTGCCGATCCATGAATATCATCCACCAGGACAGACGGGACGTAGGAAAGAGTGTATGTATTGTCACCGACGTGCTGCATTACGCCTTCACCACTAAGGGGGGTAGCGGTCTGATAGCAGCGCCGCATCAGGGGCACCTCGACACGCTAATCGACGAGTTCGAGTTTCAGCTCAGTGAGAGCCCCGACCTGATGTCTGCGATAGCGATCAACAAGGCTGGACATCCTGCGATCACACGCAAGCCGTATTTCAAGGTCCAGTTCATATCGGGAACGGTTCTTTACTTCCGCCCGGGCGGAGACTATGGCAAGGCATTCCGTTCGCTGCATGTCAACCGGGTGTGGATTGACGAGGCTGCCTGGCTGCCTGAGCAAGCTTGGCGTGCAGTCAGGCAATGTCTTAATGCCGGAGGGCGATTCAGGTTATACTCAAATCCAAACGGTCTGCGGGATACGACCTATTATCGGTTAACGAAAGAAAAGAAGCGTTGGAAGTCTTTTCATTGGCCGTCATCACTTAACCCCAATTGGACGGAGGAGCGCGAACAGGAGCTGGCGGACTTCTACGGTGGTCGGGATACTCCGGGCTTTCAGCACGAGGTGCTGGGTGAACACGGCAGACCGTCCTATGGCGCGTTCAATCACGAACAGTTCAAGCTGTGTCAGAAGGTGTATGATGGCTACCGAGCGGTTCGCATCCCCGGCGAGGAGCTCTCCGATTGCGACTCCGAAGAAGAGGTCCGGGATCGGTTGGACCTGCTGATGTGTCTGGCACCGGAGGAAGGGAAATTCTGGGTTGGGGCTGATACAGGATATACCAATGATCCGTCAGAGGTGACCGTCTGGCGAGAGGATGAGGATGGAGTGATGAGATTAGTCTTTCGCTTGCACACAGAACATGTGGCATACCCAGCATTAGCAGAAGCAATCTCATTGGTCGACCGTTACTACAACCCGCGCGGGATCGGGATCGACAACGGCGGCAATGGGCTATCGGTGGTTCAGGACCTGAAGAACCTGGACAAGTTTCGTGGGCAGGATTTCGAAACTAAGGTGCGGGGATTCGACTTCGGCGGAGCGACGGTTATCGGGTATGATGATGACACCAAGCCTGTGCGCAAACGAACGAAGGAATACATGACGGCTCTGATCAACCGCGCCCTGGCAAAGCGGGAGGCGATCCTGCCCATCGACGATATCGACATCGAAAACGAATTTACCACGCATACCTACACATTGCAGAATGGTCGTGTGGTGTACTCGAAGGGCAACGATCATATCGTGGATTCTACTCGTTGCGCGTTCCTGAGGCGGGAAATTGAGAAACTGGAAGGGCTCGATCCGCATTACGAAGAAGTTTATGTCGCACCTATGGCGACGAATCCAATTTTCTGAAAGGATAATAAATGGCAAACAAGATTATCAACACACATTTCAGCGACCGCGAGATGGATTGTCATTGCGGTTGTGGGAAGACGGTCGCACCGGAACTGCTGGTTCGTCTGGAGGCGTTGAGGAGCATGATCGACCGTCCGTTACCGGTAACCTCCGGAGCCCGGTGTGAAACTCACAACCGCGAGAGCGGTGGCAGACCCGGTTCATGGCATCTGAAAGGGCTGGCTGTGGACATCTCCTGCGTTGACAGTGAATTTCGCGGGGAGATTATAAGACTCGCCGTCTTGCTGGATTTCAACGGAATCGGCGTGGCGAAGACATTTATCCATCTCGATCTGCGACCAGAGGAAGAGAAACGCTGCTTCCTCTACGATTAAACTAAACGAGGGAAATACAATGACGGAAGAACCTCAACTCACCCTCTGTGTCCCTGCCGATGGCAATGAGCGGACGGTGTGGGTGATCGATGAGAACGGTGAGCGTGTCAACTTCTTCAATATAATCCGGTATCCGTCGGGCACGATAGTGCTGTTACAAAAGAATGTGCGTGTGGATTTCTGGAAAGACGATCAG
>JABMRV010000068.1 GCA_013202285.1 bacterium
CCACCTACCCCAACCCCTTCAACTCCTCCACCAGTATCAGATACAGCCTCGACCGGGATGGACTTGTTACGTTGAAGCTATATGATTTATCCGGACGCGAAGTTATCACTCTGATGGCAGGTAATCAGTCTCAGGGTCAACATATACAGCAGATCAGCAGCGATATGTTAACGTCGGGAATCTATCTGCTGAAACTGACTGCCGGGAATCGGTCGTCCGTTATGAAGGTCGCGCTGGTGAAATAATGGGGAGCGCCGACTTCAGTCGGCGACCTTATTTGAGACCACCCCCTTGTACACCCTACTAACTTCGCAAGGAGTCCCACCACATAAAAAACAAATACCCCTTGACATTCGACGATAAGTCCAGTATCATAAGAACACCATTCACGCCCTCCGAACCCGACCAGAGATAATTGTGAAACTCAAATACTACATCCGTCGATTCCCCCCCTACAGAGTAGGGGGGGAGTAAGGGAGGGTAATATCATAATTAATAGACCAGGAGAATAACATGACCCCGAAATCCATCCTGATAAACTTTATCATTGTGCTCCTCGCCGGATCGTTTGCCTATGCAGAACCCGGCAACGACATAACCGGACTAACTTCAGAAATGCCGCCTGTCGAGTGTGTTGCAATAGACCCGGCTGTGGTTAAAGCAATCATCGCTAATCCACCAACTGGCAAAATTCATTTGGAAACTTCGCCATTAAAAATGTTGCATTCCGATGAACTTGTGCCCATCGACTCACGCACTTCAACCGTTGCCATTCCACCAGGGGATCATTATGCCGTGCAGTTCGATCTGCGTGAGCGGAGCATGGCAGAATTTCTCCCCGAAAACAATCTGAACGAGTACTGCATGGAAGCGGTAGCGCGTGCGCCAGCATGGATAAGAAACGACCTGATAATCGCTCTGAACGCCATCGGCGGAGAATGGGCTGATTATACACAGGAAGCGGTTGCGGAGATTATCCTGGGAGTCGAAGAGCCTTACGTCGATGAAGTCGCCTTCACCCTGGCGCACGTCTCACCCATTCTGCTGGAAAACGCTGCCCTGTTCCTCGATCTGTTTGTTGAGAACGCTGTTGGTGTGTATGAAGCCGACGAATACCTCGAATATGTTACCATTGTCGAACACGGCGATTTCGACGATGGAGATTACTGGACGACACTCGAATACAACATTCGCATATCCGAGGAAGAGGTAATTCAGGTCGAAATAGACCGCGATACATACTATTGGTACGTCGTTCACCCGCGCCTCTCAGATGAAACTCCATTATACATCGATCCCTCAACCGGTTCATCACGGCAGCCTGATACCGGCAAGTTCTGGCGGGATTTCCTGCTCAACCATCCGGATGACGGCTTTACTTCCTTACGGGATGCACTCGAAGGCTGTGAAGTACTCTGGAGCAATCTTCAGAATAATGGCACACCGGAAAACGGAGCAGTAGGTCGAGTAACAGGCTGGATCAGGCATGTTCTTGATTTCACCTCAGGACAGGAGCGACCGATACAGCCGGTACGGATATACCGGATGCACATGGGACGCTGCGGTGAGCACTCCGATATGACGGCTGCAGCCGGTCGCGCTGCGCTTATTCCGACGCTCTGCACATCAACAATGTGTACCGACCATACATGGAACGAATTCTGGGGAGGTGACCGCTGGGTAGTCTGGGAGCCTGTGAATAACTATGTCGATTCTGCTCCTTATGATAACTGGAACGAAATTCCTGCTGCTATTAACTGGCGCAGCGACGCCTCAGTCTGGACTGTCACCGACCGTTACAGCCCAACGTCTGACCTGACCATCACCATCATGGACTTTTACAGAAAGCCCGTCGATGGCGCCAGGATCGGTCTGGCAAGCGGTCGTTATGACAATCCTGATCATCTGTCATGGTGTACCTGGGGATATACCGATTCCGAGGGCGAAGTCTCTTTCAAGATCGGAGACAACAAGGCGTTCTACGTCCAGATTAAGAGCGAGCTGGGGAACTATCCCGGAGATGGCGTTACTCAGATCATCGGCAACAGCGAGGCTGACAGGGAATACACATGGTCATACAGGTTCAACGGCAGGATGCCCAATGTATCGCCCACCGAGCGCGAACCGTCGGAAGACCCGCGCAACCAGTTCCATGTGACGGTTGAAGGAGAAATGCTCAACGACATCGCAAGGGGAATGATCTTTCAGGACGCCGAGTTCTTTCTCGGCGTCGGAACCGGCGAACTGGATTTCTTTATCTGCGATGCTGAGGCTTACGAACGGTATCTCGATGGTAACCGTTTTGCAGCCTTGAATATGGAAACCTTAACAGAGGCGGGTGAGTTTGACGTGATCCTGCCGACCAACGAGATATGGTACGCTGTCTTCAGCAATGCCAACCGCGTGGCGAATTACATGGAAGCCCGGATAACCACGACCTTGAAGATTGATACTGAGGTGGGAATTGCCGATACGGCTCCCGTCACACCGGTTGCTTACAGTCTTTACCAGAATTACCCCAACCCGTTCAACGCCATCACTCATGTTCCGTTCGATCTAAAGGCTTCGGGTGAGACAACAGTATCCATCCTCGATCTCACCGGTCGCAGGCTGCAGATTCTGCCTGTCGGAAACCTCCCGTCCGGCAGACATGAGGTGAGCTTAAACATGAACAAACTGTCATCCGGCAGTTATTTCTATGAGATCCAATGCAATGATTTCGTTGAGCGTAAATCTATGATGCTGTTGAAATAAGTGGGGTTTTGTTGAATCGTTAGGGGGATGGGGATGTATTCCCCCCTTCTATTGAAGGGGGGAAAAGAAGGGGGGGTCTCAAAAGCAATCCCCCCCGGTTTCCGGGGAGGATGTCGCGGAGCAATCGATGGCACCTACATGAGCGGCAGAGGTAGTAATATAATTGTTGCATCCAAGGATTAGGTTATGTATATTCCGGATAACTGAGATGTCCTACCTATTTGAAATCGAGCCATAGAACGATTTTATTTTCAACATGGAAAAGAGAAAATAGTGCTTGCATGTGCAGTGCATATATATTATAATACATGTAAGCCTCAATGTTTAACTGTGGAGACTATATGAACAAGGGATTAATAAGAGAAATAAATGAGTTTAGACCTGGTGTGCTAAGTAGTGAACAGATTCAAGACTTAATAAAAGCAGAGATTATTACTGGATATACTGAGAATAGTGTTTCAATAGGTCTATCAAGCCTTGATCTTCATCTTGGTGATAAGATTTGGGAAATGAGAGGAGGAATAAAAGGAAACAAAGAAAGTCGATATAATGAAATTCTAAAATCCAGTAAGTATCATAAAGAAATTGGGGATATTTCAAATGGCTTTGAACTAAAATACGGCAAAACATATGTTATCGAACTGCAAGAGAAAGTAAGGTTCAGCGAAAAACTAAATCTTTATGGTAATGCGACAGGGAAGAGTACTATTGGTCGATTGGATACTCTAACAAGATTAATAGCCGACTACTCTGATCACTATGATGAATTACCTTATCCAAATATCTATCGCGAAAAAGATGGGGAAATCAATCTTTACATTGAAATAACCCCGATAACGTTTAACATAAAGGTTAAGAAAGGATCTAAACTTAATCAGTTGCGTTTTTATAGTGGATCGCCAAGTCTAAGTCTACTTACTAAAGAACATTATAACCATTTTGGTGAACTACTTAAAGGTGGTCCAAATAACACTGAAATCAGCTACAATTATTTGTCCGTTGAACTTACTCCAATTGATATTAAAGGAGGTCAAATCGTATCGGCTTTCAAGGCGTTAAATAATATTAATTGTGCTATTGATATTGATGCTCCAGAACATACATATAGTCCTGAAGAATTTTGGGAACCCATGCTATGTAAAGAGCAAGCATTGCTCATTAAAAAAGAAGCATTTTATATTATTCGATCAAAAGAGAAACTACACCTACCTGAAGATGTCGCGGTTTATGGACAGGCAATGACTGAAAATCTTGGAGAACTCAGGATACATTATGCAGGATTTGCACACCCATGTTTTGGTTATTTTCACGAAGGCGGTATACCGTTAATTTTCGAAATTCGAGGACATAATGTTGATACGTTTTTGAGAGATGGGGAGAGAATTGCGCGTATTAAATATTATCGAATGTCCAAACAATTAAAAAATCTTGAGAACTTGAAAAAAGAAGCAAAGAAGGAAGATTATCAAAAGCAGGATCAATTCCTTTCAAAAATCTTCAAAAAGTGGGGAGAGTAGAAATGGAAACAGATATTCTTTTCAAATCGATCTTCAGGGTTGTTAAGTTTAGCGGTAAAAACCCTCTAAAAGAGAAAGCCTACTCAGAGAAAGCCTACTCAGATCTGAAAGTTATGATCGAAGAATGTGAGGATCTTTACCCCGGTATAGACATCTGGTTCAGGAAGAAAGTCTCTCCTGATCTAAAAGAGGGCAAACGACATGGCATCATTATTTATCATGATGACAAACCAGTAGGATCGGCAATTATACGTAAGGGTGAACACGCTAAGCTCTGCAGTATGAGGATATTACCTGCCTATCAATATAACCACTTAGGTAGGTTATTAATGGCTATAATTGCTCTCGACATTCGTCACAAGATTAGAACCTTTCATTTTACAATTCCAGAAGAATTGTGGGAAACCTATGGTGAGTTCTTTAATGATTATGGCTTTCATAACCATGGTCCGTCAGAACGGCAATATCGTTTGTTTTCGCAGGAGTTAGCCTGTTCTGCTTCCTATAAGCATATATGGTCGAAAGTTGTTGATGATTTGCCAAAACTATCTCGGGAGTTCAGATTTAGGAATGAACCTTCATTGCCTGATATATTATTAAGTGTACACCCGGAATATGCTTATAAGATTATTTCAGGTGAAAAAACAGTTGAGATTCGCAAAGGATTTTCAAAACGTTGGAAAGGCTCTAAAGTCTCAATCTATGCAACAAAACCAATTCAAGAGCTTGTTGGCGAAGCTGAGATAAGTAAAGTTGAGATTGATACACCTTCATGTATCTGGAAAAAGTACGAAACTGAGCTGGGGTGCGATTATTTTCATTTCAAAAGATACTGTGGTAATAACTCAAATATGTCTGCAATTCATTTCGCCAATGCATTACCATACAATAATAACATACCAATCAGCCAATTAGGACTTTTACTTGAAAGCGATCTTCACCCCCCGCAGTCTTATAATATTATTAAAAATAATCAGGCTTGGTTGACAGCAGTTTCTCTTGGAAAAATTCTCAGGTGCAGTGTTTAATATTCTCTGAATTGCATTTAACATTACATTCCCCAATATCTCCTAATATAACATCACCCGGTTTCTCCGAAGCCGGGGATTCTTACTCGCTCCTAATATGAAGATAAACACATCATCCGCAGCTTAAACACTGTCTTAACAATCCACTATGAACTATCCCCTTATCGATCTTGATGACGTTCATTGTCGGTTCCCAACCCGGCAGGCAGGCGTAACCTGCTTAACAATGTAAATTTACGTCTCAATTCAGGCTCCGTGCTGCCTCTCATCGATCCGTCGACTGCAAAAAATCGACCCTCCTGCGAACAATCGTCAGCCTGTCCCCAGCCTCCTGCCATCACTCCATCAAATAATCCAGTTCAACCGACACCCGGATAAAGTAACTCAGATCGAACTTTGCGCCGATGGGGTGATACCGATCACGGGCATTGAATACGTTACGGAAGAGCAGACTGCTATGGACTCGCCTGCCCCAGAACCTCTTCTGCAGGGCAATATCCAGCAGCGTTGCTCCATCGACAATCGGTAAATATTCACCATCGGTCTCTGCTTCAGCCCGGTTATAATCGACCCATTCAGTTGACGTCCTCCGGTGCAGCACAGCCTGTATTGAAAACCGATCATCCGGCTGAAAGGTTAAAACGTTTACCAACTTATGAGCCGGAATCGTCCTGCGGACGTCTTTGAATACTTCATCACCGGCAATAAAGGTCGTGTATCGATAATATATCCTGTGTTTTAACATACGATTCAGTCGCAGTTCTATCGAAATATCTCCGCCGGCAACATCGCCATCCTGATCGGTATATACTATAACCGGTGAAGAAAATGAAGCGTCCACCGGGTTATAACGGAAATCCTGTCGTTCGATATACAGCCCTTTGAAACGGTTGTAAAAACACCCTGCCTCAATCGAATATCTATCGGAATTCAACTGCCAGACAAGATCGGAAGATAACTGTCTCGATTTCTGAAATTCACCTGTAGCAGAATAACTTATAATGTCTGACTGTAGAAAGGAAGAGTCATGCTCCATCCAGTACCAGACGCCGTTTCTTTCACTGAAGAGTTCTTCTGAAGAAGATATCACCAGAGTCAGCGTCTGCTCAGGTCTGAATCGCCAGATACCGGACATTGCGACATCTATTGCATTCTCTTCTCCATCGGTTTTCACAACGGCGGCAACCGATTGATGCATAACGGGAGAATAGGAGTGCATTACCTCGCCGTAAATCCTTGTCATCAAATAGCGTTCAACTCTCTTGCGCGGTTTTCTAAAGAGAGAGTAATCATCTAATTTCAGACCGAACACGATCTCGGAATTTGCACCCGAATAGTCCGCCTCAATGTTTGCAGAACTGTTATCAATACTCCAGCCAAAGTCCAGGTTGGCAGTGTTGGATATCGCCTCAGTCTCATTCCTCGAATATCTCAATCTCAGACGCAGGTCGAGATTTCTCAACAGCCGGGACTTTGTCCTCAGTCCAACCTGAGTATAACCGCTTTCGACAGGAATCTCCCTGCCGTACGGTTTGAAGAACCAGAAATCCTCGAACGTCGATCTATCGGCGAATAACTCATACATGTCATTCTTCCATACCTTCCCGAGCAGCAATCGATTACCGGCAAACATCTGCTTGGGATACTTCCCGGCAATACTACGGTTGCGCTTGAAAATCTTTGCATCTGTCGGGAAATGATCTCCGGATAGACCGTTGAAACGCGTGTAGCATCCGCTTCGCCTCAACCCCAGCATCCACGCCCAATCCGGACCTGTCTTATCGACATTTTGCGACGATTGTTCGGTATAACTGTACGGTCCCGGATCGCCGGTCTCGTTTCCCGCGATGCAACTGCCGCGGAAAGACACTCCTTCTACCTGTCTGATCGTATGGATATGTATCAAACCCCGGTTGGTGAACTCACCCTCGTGAATCTGAGGCAGATCGATCACCTCAACGAAGTCGATCTGATCGACCGCCACCGGTAGAGCATTCATCGACTTCGCTCCGAAACGATTGAAATCAATACGCACGCCATCGATCATCAGTATCCATGACTGATCCTGAAATGACGACAAATATCTGTTGTTCAACTGGCAGGTGAACCCGTCGATGCTGCTGATATCCCAGTTATCGATCATCCTCAGAATATCACTTAACCGCATCACACCCGCTGTTCGGAGCGCCTGCGATGTAATCACTCGTCTCGGCGGGAAAGTTTCCGTCGTTGAACCTGTTACTCTGACCGATAACAGGATTATTACGGCGATTACGAGTTGCAGAATCCGTTTCACTTCAAGAACTCTTTCAACCAACACGGTGTCTCCATCGTGTACCGCAGACCCGCCGAGGCGAAGTTGAGATAAATCCTCTTGCGGGTGAAAACGGTTAGATGAACAAATGAGACGGATACCTCTACCTGCCGGTAGAACATTCTGCTCAACTGTGTCTCAATCGAAGTACACAGTTCGTTCTCGGCTCTCAGTGGAGCAACGATTTCTTCGTCATCGAAACGCATGTGGTAGTCACCTGCTCTCATACTGCCGAGCCAGGATAGTCCAAACGGCAGTTGAAGGCTTTTCCCCCAGCCGATGTAGATAAAATAACCGTCGAAATCGGGTAATTCGGACGACCGACTGTTGAACTGCATAGCAATGATTCCGGCTTCAGCCATTCCCGTGTAAAAATCCGTTCCGAATGAACAATCGAAGCCGGTCGAAGGACGCCACAAACTATGAAAACTGTTGTTGTGAACGGAGGTGAGGATATTCAATTGCAGAGTAATCGTTTCAAACTGTCCGGGTTGAATTCTCTGTTGAACCGCAAATAATGAAGGTTGATACAGGAGTAATGAGAAAATCGAAATCAATATGAGGGGCTTTAAGGAAGGAAAAGGCATCTGATTATAGTATCTCTTGCTGTTTGAATGTGATAATAAAACCAAGATAGTGAGCAAGTGAGCAAGTAAGCAAGTAAGATTTGGATAAATCCGTCATCTGACGGATTCAGCGAAGAACCAAAATATGACGGGGAGGGCGGACATTCCTGTCCGCCACCTTATTATCACAAGTTTTGCTGAAATTGTGAAGTGTAACTGATTCAGTGGCGCAGGTCTCCGTGCCTGCGACTCCTGCGGTGGGCAGGGACGCCCGCCCCACCCACTTTATTGAATCGTCAGGGAATGGGGAGCGGCGACCTTATTTCCCCCCCTACGTTAGTAGGGGGGGATTCAGGGGGGGTCTCAATCTTCCCCAACAATGAGACAATGAAACAATGATAATATCTTACTTCATGAGTACCAGCTTTTGTCCTCTTTCGTGCACGCCGGCATTCAGTCGAAGCAGGTACACTCCCGAAGGCAAACCTTCCGCATTCCAGATCGTACTGTAATATCCTGCCGATTGCCTCTTGTTTACGAGACTTGCTACTTCCCTTCCAGATAGATCATACAGTTTCAGCGTGATAAATCCATTCCGGTCGAGGCTGTAGTTGATGCTAATGGTGGAGTTGAAGGGGTTGGGGTAGGCGGTAAATAGATTGAACTCTACTGGTAAAGAAACAGCATCATCATCCACCTTGGCAGGATCGGTGAAACGGTAAATACCGAGGTTAGTCTGATCAGCAACATATAATAATCCGTCTAGAAATTGTACGTCTCTTGCATACCCTGGCGTATCAAAGAAACCTACCTCACTTGGGTTAGTGGGATCTGAAACATTAATCACTCTTAGTCCCTTATCTCCACCAGCAACAAATGCATAGTCACCATATACCGAGACACCAAATTCGCTGCCGGGAGTATCAAAAACACCAACTCTTTGAGGACGATATCGAAGTGAAACATCTATTATTTGAAGACCACCTTGCCCATGATCAGCGATATAGACGTAATTTCCTTCAATATCAATATCCTGGGCATTACCTGGAGTATCAAAATATCCTATTTCGTGTGGATTTAATGGATCCTCAACATCAATTACGAATAAACCTGAATCTAAAGCCGCTACATAGGCTGTGTTTTCCATAATAACAAGTTCGTAAGCATGCGTACCTGCGGTACTTCCCAACTCAGATGGGCTTCTTGGATTACCTATATTTAACACCTTCAGAGAACCATCTAAAATATAAGCGTATATTCCTGAAACTCGGACAGCTCTAATACCATTTCCGTCATAACTACCTATTAGTCGCGGTTCATTGGGATCAGAGATATCTATTATTCCTAAATCACCTTTTGCTACATAAGCGTAATCCCCTGAAATGGATACATTCCGCGCTCCTTGTGTAATATAATGTCCTACTGTATAGGGTCTTGTTGGATCTGTAGCGTTTACAATAAATAGACCATCATTATTTGCAGTAACATAGACATAATTATCTTCCACTGCCACATGTGAGATACTATTTCTACTTTCGTAAAATCCTCTTTCTCGCATTCTATCAGGATATTGCACATCTATAATGCGCAAACCACCGTCACCGTCTGCGATATATGCAAAATAATCTTCAACTACAATGTCAAATCGATCCCAGGATGACATTTCAAATTCTCCAACCTCGTGGGGATTTTCTGCATCCTCAATATCGATTACTCGAAGTCCACCTCTATCGATCATATATGCATACTCATTGAATATCACGAATTCCTCGCATTGCCTTGTACGAAGAGAACTGACAGATCTGGGATTCTCAGGATTCTCTACAGAGAGAATCTGTAAACCATCGGGAACGGAAATATAAGCTAAGTTATTATCAACCGCCAAATCATTTCCACTTCCAGAGATACTAGTATGACCGACTTCCCTTAAATCATCAATTTCTGATATATCAATAATTTGTAATTCAAAATCATAGTCTTGTCCAGTCCATGCAGTTACGTATGCGAAACGATTATATACCTGTACAGTAAGTGGAATTGTCTCATAAGTGCATACATACTGTAGATTTTCAGGATCGGAGATATCAATTATCTGAAGTCCATCAGCACCACATGCAAGGTATATGTAGTTATCTTCTACAGTAAAATCGAAAATTCTTTCTTCGATCGCAAAAAAACAGATCTCATTTGGTTGCTCAGGATCAGAAATGTTAATAATAGTCATACTATTTCGTGCACTGATATACGCATAATTACCTTCGAGAATAATATCATCTGGTTGATCTGTAATGTAATCATAAAATCCTATTACATGAATATCTTCAAGATCACTTATATCAACGACCTGCAAACCAGAATATTCTGTGGCTGTAAAAGCATAATTATCACTTAAAGCGACAGCTTTCGCTTTTCCCCAGTAATTAAAAATTCTTCCTACCTGTTCGACGTTCTCGTAGTCCTGTGCATAAAGGTCTGCATTCGCGACCAGTGCAATGCAGATGACTGTAAATAAAAGTATTGTGTTACGCATGACTATTCTCCTTCCAATTAATGTATAAACCCAAACGAAAGTATTCAGCATGTGAAGTGATGGGATTTAATGTGTCAAAGGAGACCTTTGACACCACAGAATTCTCAGAATTTCTTCACTCTATTCAGACATGCCTCCCTTTGCTCAACGAACTCCTCGTCCGTAATTTCTTTGTCTTCATATTCGAAATTATCCACAAGATACTGGTTTTCACGGATGTGCTTAAAACCAACTTTTTCACAAGCCGACAGATAGAACTCCTTCACCAGTGGATGATCCTCAAACGCTTTCCCAATATATATTTCACCTCGTATACAGAAACAGAACTCATTTCGCCATGTTCTGAACAATGAAGAAGTGATAGAATGGATTGTATTGAGTGACTCAAGCGCTTCCTTTTGCCAGTCCATTTCCGGTGTGAAATGTATAGAACGGTGTCTTTTATCTTTAAGCAATCGGAACTTCTCGGCAATCTTCTCATTGAAGATTTCCCAATCAGTCAGGGTTTCAATACACCAATCCCAGTCTTGAAATGATTTCTTCCGGTAAACCTTTTTGTATCCAGGTGTGCTCTTGAAATGGGTTCTCAATTTAAGTATAAGGATGTTCAGGATTCGTTCGCCAAGTGCACACGCGCCAGTTAGAGCTGGGTAAAACTGTCCATGAATGTATGCGTCTCCGACTTCAACCATTAGTTTTGTGTATTCGGTCGGTATACTTATGTCCGGAGGATCAATCTCGTAATATCTTTCAACTTTCTGGCTTAACTGAAGAGCTCCAAAATTGTACGCTATTGAACCTGCGGACTCAAGCGCTGCTTTACCAACGGCAGTTTTTGCGAATTCCTTCTCGGGTGCAAAATTCCTGTTTGTATCAAGATAAAACTGTAGTATTCGATAGCGTTTCAATTAATTACCTCACCATTGATGACGTTAAATCTGAATTGAGTTGTGTAGAGTTCAAGTAGCTTTCTGTAATTTTCCTTATTATACGGTTCCCCTGCATATTTGACATCCACCGCTTATAATAAGGTGGCGGACAGGAATGTCCACCCTCTCCGATCCGGCGACTGCAAAAAATCGACCCTCCTGCGTGCAATCGTCCGACTGTCTCCGCGTGATATCGGAAACATTTTTTTTCAGGCAAACCTCTCGAAAAATTTCACCCGCCGGATATAGATGCAAAATGCAACAATCTGCATCAGTAACCGATACATACCGATGCATTTTGCATCACTAATTGTAACATTTTGCATCATTACGCTTACTCGAATCAGCAGGATTCGCGGATAATCTCACCCCACTATCTCAACAACACAACCTTCCTGACTGAGAAGAATTCTCTCGACCTCATACTGATGATGTAAACACCTGACGGCAGGCTGTTTCCGTTCCATGTAACCCGGTATGAACCGGCTGGATGATCGCTCGAAATCAACGTCTCAACCAATACACCTCTCAGATCATAAACGTTGATTACAACCCTGGAATGCGTTGAAATTCCGTAAGATAGAACCGTCACAGCATTGAACGGGTTGGGGAAGGCGTCTGACAGGAAGCTCTCCGGAACGGTCTCCTCTCTAACCAAAACCTTAAGTACCAGCAGATTATCCTTCTGATAAACTGTTCCATCTCGGCCTTCAACTATCGAACCAATCTCAAGCGATTTTTCTATTTCAACATCGGCATCCCATAACCTAAGTTCGAACGCTTCGCCATCGAATAATCCTTCCCTTGCTTCACTATCAGGCACATCTCCCCAGACCGCCAGACCGCAACTGCCGTCTCTTACGACGCCGGCTCCGACAAGCTCTCCTGAAAGATCAAACGCACCGATCTCATCACCGTTTTCTGCCACATCCGGGGATATCGAGATCACCAGCACACTCATATTCCGGTCGGATTGAGGGGGTAGATACCAACGACACTCCCGTCCCGTATCTGTTGGATAATCCTGCATTTGCGGGATCGCCAGGGCTTGCTCATGTTGTTCTTCCGGATAGTTCAAAACGACGTCGGCGTCCGTCTGAATCTGGTAACCGCGGGTTGGCAGCCACGGTGGTAAATTGGAGTAGTTGTATATCGGTACCATGAAGTGTCCGCCGCCGTCCTTCGCCAATATCACGTTATCTATTATGTTTGAAAGGACATAGAAATCGGGAGCTGAAGCGTCAAGTTCAAACGTCGGGTAGTAGGCGACTATGTTCCAGCCCTCTCTCAAACCGATGTCGGCGTCGAACGGTATCTGTCCGCCTGTCCAAGTAACTTCGGAGTCGCGGTCGAGGTTGAAACGGTAGCCCTCTTCCAGGTTCCAGAACTCGATGTTGCAGAAATCCTGCACAGGAACATAGAACCTGCCATGCCCATCTTTCATAATGATGATCGAATGTTCATCGGGAGCAATTCTGAGCGGTTCATTCATCAGTACAACATCCGGACCTCGCATCTCACCTTCCCGATACATCTCAGGGGCGGGAGCGATGTTGATGGAAACCATGTTCCAGCCTTGAGCGAATAATACCCGTATCTCACCGGGCTCTATCCCCATAATAAATACTGTCGATGTGGCGTCTTCCTCCCAACTGTCAGGTCCCTCCTCAAAGAATCCGAACGCCTCATATTCGACATCCTCATCGCTGACCCAGACCTTGAATGTAAACGACTCACCATCGGTGAAGCCTTCGACATCACCTGTATTCGGGTCATCCGCCCATGCTTCGAGCGTCAGAGCCTCTCCCTCGAACCATACCCCCGCTCCGGCAAGCAGATCATCCGGTGTGAACACGCCGACCTCCCAGCCGGTTCGAGCTTCCTGGTTATAGAGTTCCATCAGCGATATAATCAGGTGATGACTCGCGTCGGTGGTGTCAAAATCCGTGAAGTAAACAGGCGTACGGGACGATGAGACGATTATCATCAGTTCAAAATCAATCTGTGCTTCGCCGTCCGATAGTGTGAAAGTAATATCGTATTCACCTGCGTCATTGCGTAAAGTCTGCCAACTGAACACAGCATGACCGCGACCGTCGTCGTTAAGTACAGATCCTTCAGGGAGTTCGGCGGTGATGGTTAAATCTTCGTTATCGACATCGGAAGCCTCAAGATCGAACCCAACATGTTGATCGGCATCGACTTCAATAGTGTCATCCGGCAGACTCACCCACACCGGATCGTCGTTCACCGGAGTTACGGTGACGGTGAACAGGAGTTCTGTAGAGAGGTCCCGGTGGGGGATCAATGAGTTTTGAATTTTGAATTTTGAATTTTGAGTGAAGATGCGATTACCTGGTAGCACAGGCGTCTCTGCCTGTGGAAATGGTGAATTTTGAGTGAAGATTTGATCACCACCCAGGTTGATGGTGGGGCAGACATTCTTGTCTGCCATATTAGAATTGACAATCCTACGCAGACTGCGAACCGGTCCAAGATCGCGCTCCTCGACGCCATCGTCCGCCGTGACGGTTACCACCGCTTCGCCGAACCAGTTGGATTCGACGGACAGACCAAGCAACGATTCATCGATGATCTCGGCAGTCAGATTTTCGTTATCACTCTCAGCATCGTAGGTAAGTTCGTCGTCGTTGGGATCGCTGAAGACCGTGTCAAGATTTGCAATTACAAACGGTTCAAAGTCCTCGTCGAGTACGATGTCCTCAATCGGTGAGACGATTTCAGGCGGGTCATTGATGCCGACACCGGTTCCTGTAACTTCAACCTCAACTTCCCGGTTGCGGGGATCGTTAGAGCTGATCGTGATCGTACCATTAGACTCACCAGCTTCTTCGGGCGCGAAGGTGACTTGTATCACAGCGTCTTCATCGGGAGCGATTATAAGATTTCCATTGAAGTCAACCGCATATGCGACTCTGAAGTACTCACCTGTTACTCGTATGTCGGGTATTACCAGCTCAGCTTCACCCTCGTTGGATACGGTCAGGGTCAGTCGTTTGCTCTCGTCAAATAGAACCTCGCCGAAATCGAGTGAATCCGCATCGACGACGATGACGGGGATGGGTGGATTGAGGTTGCTCTCCCACCAGATAATGTCATCGGCGCCATAAGCTGCTCCTAGCACGTCCATATCCCCGTCGCCGTCAATATCTGCAGCATAAACAGAATAAGCACCGTCGAAATCACCTGCTATTGTATGCTCGGTGAAGTCCTGCTCGCCGTCGTTTTCCCACCAGGTAATATCAGCATCCCCATAAGCGGCTCCGAGCACGTCCATATCGCCATCGCCGTCAATATCTGTTGCATAAACAGACCATGCAC
>JABMRV010000008.1 GCA_013202285.1 bacterium
AAGGTCATCTGCCAACGCTTGACCTGCTGCTTGACCGAAGGTATCACCGGGACCCGTGGAAAGATGCGCCAGCAGTTTTTTCTCCGCATCCGGTCGGATCTTCATACGCATCACAGTGCGGGTCTTGCCCTTCACCTGCTCGGTATAAAGCAGGACGTTCTGATCCTCGATGTCGTCGATGTCCACGGGGAGGGACTTCCCCTGCCAGCCGGACTCGCGGGCATCTTCGATCATGACTTCTGCATCCTCAGGAATGTGCTTCCACTTCCTGGCAGCTTTATCAGCAGGCAATTCTTTTACGTCTAAGTCGAAATGAAACACCGCCTTGCGCTCACCAGTTCGTTGACGAAGAAGCCCGGTGTAGAACTCCTCAAAATCATACCGAAGATTATTCTTGCGAGTCAGAGCGGTCTCATAGAACTGTTTCAACTTCAGCGGCTGCTTTCGGAAGCGGCGCTCAGCATAGGGCTTCAGCAGCTCGGTGTAAGCATCGTCTGTGATCGTTTCAACGCGACGGACATATCTATATGTCGCCTGCAGGTCGAGGTCGATCGTTCCTTCCCGCCAGGCGCGCATCACCGCATTGTAAAACGGCTCTTTCTCCCCCCAGCCATGATTAGGGTGATAGGTTATTGACAGCTTGTCATCTCCCAAATACTTAAATAACTGCGATTTGTCTAAGCCTCTAATGTGTCCATTTTTCAACCGGAGGAACTGCTTTCCATGTGCATCGTGATTGGAAATCAACCAATCGATCACATGCTCGCGCTGCAGTTGTTCAAGCTCAGCGGCTGTTAGCTTCTCGACAACTGCATCTCGAAAATCGAACTCCTTCTTGAGGTCGGTGCGCCATTTCTGGATCGAACCCTTCAACTTGCCCTGTCCCGGAATATCGAGATCGATATAGCGGACCTCGATGGCGTCGGGATCGATCAACCTGCCGATCCGGTATGCCGCCTCGTCGCCATACGCCCGGAAATCCTCCGCTGGCTTGAACAGCCATTTATCCCCTTTGCTGTCGGTGAAGAAATACTTGGTGTGAGCCCCCTCGATGTCGGCGCGACCTTGGTATTTGAAGGGTTCAGACTCCACGAACTTCTGCCAGGCGTCGTCCGTTGCGGTGAGTTCATTCGGTATGACAGGTCTCGGTGTCGGCGTGGTGATTTTCGAAGGCGGTGGTTTAGGCTTGACCTCGCCTTTCTTGCCGCCGTGCTTTTCAGCCCACTTCGCCCATTGGCTTCAATTCCCGCCTTGGCTGCTTCGATTTTACCCTTGTCGGTGGAGGTCATTAGAACGATCAGCTCGTCCTTCGACGACCATTGATAATGGTGCAGCTTGGCAGCCTTGGCGATCTGCTTCAACTCACTGGCGCTCAGGACTTTGACCGATTGAACGAAGCTCTCCCCGACGAATTCCACCTGTCCTTTCAGTGTCGACCACTCGGCTTCTGGAAGCAGCTTCTTGGCTTCGGAAAGTGCCTGCGACATCTCGTCCAACTTGGTCAGCGCCTGTTGGAAGTTCTGAGGTTTCAAAGCCGGCAATTCGGAAAGCCCTGAAGCGATTTTCTCCTTGACCGCCTCAATCTGCTTCTGCACCAACTGCTGGGTGAGTTCCTCTTTGGCTTCCTTCGCAGCCTGCTGTTTCAGCAGAGCGATCAACTCTTCCTTCGAGCGCAGCGCTCCGATCTTGTGTTTCTTGATCAACGCCTTTAGTTGCGATCCCTTCAAAGCGTCCAGATCGACGTCCGGCTCTAATGGCTTCAGCAGTTTGATAAAATCCTTCTTGGTACGGGCAATGGAGATGCTGTTAGCTTGGGCGAGCTTCTGCAACTGTTTCATAGTTAGCTTTTCAAATTCACCTTTTGAAACAGCCGTCCCGATCTTAACCGCCTCGCCATGTTTCTTGGCTGCCATGTCCGCGATTTCGGAAGGCACGAGGATGCAGTCGTAGTCTGACTGCTTCGCCGCTGCCTGGATCGCCAGTGCCCAAGCGTAGATGTGTCTCGTTGAAGTTCTCATCATCAATGCACCGGAACCCCCGCCCGACAGACCCGCGCCCGGGCTGCATGGACGAGACAGCGGCACATAGGATGCTTCGGAATTGGGGGAGCTTGATCGATTGGAAACTCCTTGCCGTCCAGTGGACCGCACTCCGGGCAGGTGCGTTCATCGCCAGCTGTTACCCAAACGATCTTCCTTACACCAACCTGATTGTAGAACTTATTCCGACCCTGTCCATAAGCTCTCAAGGTTTCCGTTCTCGTTATAACCTCGATTCTATTCTGTGCTGTCTTAAACACCGTTTTACCAGCACGCCTGAACTTATCCGGGTCTGTAATCACCCCACCGATCTTCTCACCGATTTTCGCAATCGAATCACCCGTCACCATTCCGACCGCGATCTGCTGCTTAATCCCGTCCGCCAGCTCACGGGTAACATTGCCTAAGAGCTGCAGGTCGTAATTGACCAGGAAGTCGAGCGCCGATCGATCTGTTAGACTCATCACCTGTCCAGCCAGTTTGATCCGGTCTTCGTGGGATAGGTTCTCGTAATGTGGAAACCTAAGTTCACTGAACTCACCAATGCTGCCGGTTATCCCGCTATGAAAAGATTCCTTAACAGCCGTTTTCATCATCAAAGTCTGTTCATTCTTTAAATCCCGAACGATCCC
>JABMRV010000069.1 GCA_013202285.1 bacterium
CTGGCAGACGGGGGCGTCTGCCAGCGGGAATTTGGTATTCTCAGACAGACTGGAAAGCCAGAATCCAGCATCAATTTCTGGGTTCCGGCTTCCGCCGGAACGACGAAAAAAGAATAATTCAAAGAACTCGGGGACACCCTGCAGCACATGAATACCAATTATTCATTCAATCAAACCAGATCCACCTTACGGCAAGTATCACAACAGCAGTTAAGCCACCGGCGAGAACATCGTCTGCGACAACACCAACTCCGCCTCTGATCTCTTGGGATTTATTAATGGGAAATGGTTTCCATATATCCAACAGACGGAAGATCAGGAAAGCCGCCAGTGCGGCAAATATGTTTTTCGGACATGCGGCAAGCGCAATCCATTGACCAACCAACTCATCGATGACAATCGGATGGGCGTCCCTGCCGAGTTCTCTCTCGGCTCGACCGGAGGTGTAAATTCCAAGCAAGGTTACGAACAGGATGATCAACCAATACAGGGGAGAGCTCAGTTTAGAACGGAATATCCACCAGAGGATAACCGCCAGGAAGCTGCCCCAGGTGCCTGGGAAGTATGGTAGTTTTCCGACGGGACCGATGGTTGCGACTTTAACTGCGGTCTTTTGGAGTAAGTCGTCGTAACTCAATCGGATTTGCTCCGGAGGTTAGATACCCCTCTCAGATAAAGCCCCCCGGAAATCAGTGAAGATGAGGCGCAGAGAAACAGCAGAATATTAACCAGAATGAAGAATCCGGTACCTTTGAAAAGAGAAGACGGGTATTCGTAAATAATAAGGAGATCACGCAGGTTCAACGCAAGGAGGGTGAAGATAAGAGTGGTTAACTGGATGCCGGTTTTCCACTTGCCCCAGATACTGGTAGCCAGTGAGCTGCCACCGCCGACTGCCAGAATTCTCATCAAGGTCAGCCCGACTTCGCGCAATGTTATGATTGAAATCCAGACCAGCGCCAAGATGAACAGTCCGCTGAAGTCTTCCCTTATCAGTAATGCCCAATATGCTGAGAGTACCAGCAGTTTATCCGCTAATGGGTCCGTGAAGTTGCCGAATGCGGTTTCCTCGCGACGCTTGCGAGCGAGTTTGCCATCGTATAGGTCGGTCAAGGCTCCACCGATAAAGAGAATAGTGGCTAATACCCGCAGTAGTGGAGAATCGCTAAGAAAGCCGTACCAGAACAGAGGAACGACTGCCAGCCGGATCAGCGTCAGCCAGTTAGCGGCGGTTATCATGACTTTGCCTCTAGGACTCTCCGCACCAAGAATGGAACCGATCTTATCTCTGCTTCGCTGGAATGCGGAGAAATTATTTTTTTCAGTATTTTTGTCGCCGGCGCTCATAAAATCCGTGAATTGTTGTTTATCCTATCTCAAACGTGAGTATTACATGATTACAGTTGTTCAACGATTGATTAACTTCAGTTTGTCAGTTATATTATAACATCTCAGGCTTTGATAAGCAACCATTTACAGAGCATATATTGCTCTGATGCTCCTTGACTGCGATTCAGAACAGAATTGAGCAATGGTATTCAATATGTTGTTCTGAACGAATTGTTTCCAAAAGATTTGATAATCCCAGTTTCTTATATAAATCAGGAAAAACAGCGCTGAAAAGCAAACAGGAGCAGTGTTCTCTTCGTCTCTACAAATAGACGATAGAGGTATTGCCGGGATGTTGATTATCTATTCTGAATTAGTTTTATTTGTCAGTATGAATTCGCGTAGGGGTCAATTTATTGAATCCCATTAAATTATGAAACAGGGCTTGATAAGCATGTCCCTGCGAAAGCAGGGATCAGTCCCTACGCGGAATATACAATATTACAGTTAATTAGAATTCATACTTGATAAAGTAGTGTTAGAGGTTTAGTCAAAA
The DNA here is from genome assembly GCA_013202285.1 of bacterium. Classification (GTDB taxonomy): domain Bacteria; phylum Electryoneota; class AABM5-125-24; order Hatepunaeales; family Hatepunaeaceae; genus JABMRV01. The sequence goes on from JABMRV010000069.1 coordinate 1,886, forward strand.
AATCCAATGTTCGATCCAGAAGAGTTACATGAAAAACTAACCCGCGCCGATCCGGGTTACTATACAATAGATGTTTGCCGCGATATTGCACGTAAGCTCGACAGGATAGCCGAGCTTAAGATTGAACGGAATGCCGTCCTGCTGGCTCACAATTATCAGCGACCTGAAATTTTTGAAGTTGCTGATTTTACTGGTGATTCGCTCGGTTTGTCACTGCAGGCAGGTGAAGTCACCGAGGCTGATGTAATCATCTTCTGCGGCGTGCATTTTATGGCTGAAACCTCCAAGGTTGTCAGTCCGGCGTGCAAGGTTATCCTTCCCAACCTGCAGGCAGGATGTTCGCTGGCGGATATGGCGGATGCCGATGATGTTGCCGAGCGCATAGATGAACTCCGTGAACAGTATCCCGACCTTGGCGTGGTCTGTTATGTAAACACCACTGCCGCAGTGAAGGCAATGTGTGACGCCTGCTGTACTTCGGCAAATGCGGTGGATGTGATCCGCTCCATGCCGAATGAAACCATCCTTTACCTCCCGGATAAAAACATGGCAGCCTATGCCGCTAAGCGGATCCCGGAGAAGAAGATAATTCCCTGGGAGGGATATTGTTACGTTCATCACGAGATCGAACCCGGCGAGATAATCCGCGTTAAGAACGCAAATCCGGGCATGAAAGTGCTGGTTCACCCGGAATGTCGTGACGATGTAATCAAGCTTGCAGATGCAGCTCTTTCAACTTCCGGGATGATCGAATATGCAAAACAGAGTGATTTCGACAGATTTCTGGCAGTTACCGAGTGTGGACTGTCGGATCTGCTCAGGATTCAAGTCCCAAACAAACAGTTTTTCCGCGCCTGTAAAATTTGTCGTTTCATGAAGATGATCACGCTTGATAATGTGCTTGATTCTCTGGAAAAGCTGCAGCCGGAGATCACACTGCCTGAAGATGTCCGCGTCGGAGCAGAAAAAGCGATTCGGAGGATGTTTGAACTCACATCACCCGATTTGATTCCGGCAGCATTGAAAACCGCGGTTTGATAATCACATGTTAGTTTCCCCTCAACCGGCAGAAATCATCCGCCGGCTTTTTTTTGAGAGTCCACAATGTTAACAGGCATCCATTTTCTTCTCACCTATGACTGCACCAATGAATGCGATCACTGCTTCCTCTTCTGCAGTCCGCGCTCCGGCGGTACTTTTACCATTGCACAGATAGAGACGGTTCTCGATGAGGCGAGGCGGATCGGTTCAGTGAACCGCATCTTTTTCGAGGGTGGCGAACCGTTCCTGTACTATCCGCTGTTGGAAGCCGGCGTGAGAGCTGCACAGCAACGGGGATTCGATATCGGAATAGTGACCAACAGCTACTGGGCTACGAGCGTGAAAGATGCCGAATTGTGGTTAAGAAAGCTTGTTGACGCCGGTTTGACCGATATCAGCCTTAGCGAGGATGAACTTCATAGCGGTGAAGAGACCGATGAAAGACCCGGTAATGCTCTCAAGGCGGCGCAAAACCTTGGACTGGAAGCGGGAATAATCTGTATTGAGAAACCTGAACTGGATTCAGAGGAGACCCAGGCGAGAGGCGAACCGGTAGTGGGCGGCAACACGACGCTCAAGGGACGCGCTGTCGATAACTTGACGGAGGGACTACCAACAAAACCGTGGCAGTCGTTCCACGAGTGCGTTCATGAGGATTTCGAGGCACCGGGCAGGGTGCATGTGGATGCCTATGGAAATGTACATATATGCCAGGGTATAAGCATTGGTAATATGTGGGAGATACCGTTGTCTGAGTTGGTTGGAAACTACGATCCACTGGCTCACCCGATTACAACAGAACTGATAAAAGGCGGTCCAGCGCAATTAGTTCGCAAGTTTAATTTGGATGTTGAAGACGGATATGTCAGCGATTGTCACCTTTGCTTCACGGCAAGGAGGCTGCTGATCGACAGGTTTCCGCAATACCTCGCACCAAGGCAGGTATATGGATTGTAGTGCTTTGACACGTGAATGTTACTATAAAACAATTGTAGCGTTGCTGTCAGGTTTCAAGGGCGTCAGCCCGTAACCTGACAGCTTTCTCCGCCAGGTTACGCTTTGCTTGAAACCTGGCGGGAACAAACAGGGACAGGTACGGAGCCCTGTCCTCATAGGCGACTATGCACAATAATCTGCACCCATTGTTAACACAAATCACTTTGTCTCTTTCTCTTCATCTCATCCCACACTTCGAATGCTCGCCTCAGATGGGGGATCGTAATGGATCCACCGACCACAAGTCCTATGGCGAGCGCTTCCTCAAGCTCTTCGTCCTTCACACCGGTTTCAAAACATCGGTTGACATGATACTTGATGCAGTCATCGCAGCGTAATACCAGCGATGCAACCAGACCCAGCAGCTCCTTGGCGCTGGCAGGTAATGAGCCGTCTCGGTAAACCTGCGAATCAAGGCTGTAGAAACGCTTGATAGCCTGTCCGCCATATTTTTCTACGATTTTGTCGAGTCTGTCCTGTTCGTTCTGAAAATCGTTCATATCTGCAGCACACATTGTATAATCCTGAATTACACGACAAATTCCAGACCACGACTCTCATGCCAGGCGCGCGGATCTGCAAGATAGTCGTTTACGGAATCCAAATCCTCAACCGGAGTCAGATTGAGTTTTCGAGCAACATCAAGCGCGGCGGGCAGGTCTGTCAAGGAATACATGTTAATGCCCTCGTTGTGGAGGATTTCCTTTCCGCCCTGTGCGCGGTCAAAGAGCACGAGTATATCCTTGATCGTTGCTCCGGCTGCCCTGATCGCTTCTATGAAATGCAGTTTACTGCCTGCATCGGTGATCAGGTCCTCTATCAGTATAACCTGTTTTCCGTTGGCGTCTCCACCCTCGACAAGATTGGCGATACCGTAGCCCTTCTTCGCCTTGCGAACGTAAATAAATGGCAGTGACAGGCTTTGAGCGATGTAAGCGCCGAACGGAATACCGGCGGTTTCGCCGCCTGCGATCATGTCAACCTTGATGTTGAACCTGTCGATTATGATGCTTGCAGAAGCGGTGAAGAGGCGCATGAAGACCGGATCGGAAATCACCTGACGGCAGTTAATATAGATCGGGCTGTAGTTGCCGGAAGCAAGCTTGAAGGGCTGTTCGTTGTTGACTTTTATAGCTCCGTTCTCCCAGAGCAGGAGGGAGGTTGTGTTGCTGATGTTCTTCTCGATCTGTTCCGTAATCTGTTTATTCATCTTTTTACTTTCCAACTTGTTAATCTTCAAACTTTCACACTTCTTACACAATCTATCACCGTACCATCGACCCACTTGATAGCTGCGACAATCTTATCACCTGTTTTGGGAGGAGTTGGTTTGCCGCCGCAGATGTCTTCGACCTCTGCCTTCAGGTCGTGGATGTCAACGATTGGTAGTGATGAACCGCGCATCTTCTCGATCAGATCCTTGCGTTGAGGATTGATGGCTATCCCACGTTCGGTTACAACCACGTCGATCAGTTCGCCCGGTCCGCAAAGAGTGGTCACTTCATCGACGATAACCGGTATCCGGTTTCTGAAAGAGGGAATCGGCAGCATTGTGCATTTCGAGAACAGGCAGTTCTGCCAGCCGCCGATGCCGTGCAGCAGCCTGCCGTCGGAGTGCGTGACCACGTTGGCGTTGAAATTAACGTCAACATCTGTCGCTCCGAGAACCGCCACGTCCATCATCGAGGCAAAGTTGCCCTTGCTGTGGTAGTTATAGCTGGTGAAAGGCGACGTGTTGACATGCCCGGGATTCTCACGCATCGATCTCACGCCTTCGAGGTCGAAGGTCTGACCGTCGAGGATGTAATCCGTCAAACCGTCTTCGAGCATCTTGACCAAATACAGGTTTGATCCGCCGCGCACGTAGCGCGCTTTCACACCGGCTTTCTTCATCATCTCGGCGAGGAAGATTGAGAATGACAGAGAGGTTCCACCGGCGCCTGCCTGAAACGAGAAACCGTCCTGCATGATACCTGCCTCAGCCACGAATTGAGCGGCATACTCAGCGATGAGGAGCCTGTCCGGGCTTTTGGTTATCTGCGTGGTGCCGGATACGATTTGCTCCGGATCACCGACTTTGTCGAGAACCACCACACAATCGACATAGTTGCCGTGAATCTGCCACGGGATACAGGGGAAGTCGATCAGGTTGTCGGTTACGATGATGACTTTGTCGGCATACTGGGAGTCGGCGAGAGCGAATCCGAGCAATCCGCAGGCTGATGGACCCCGGTCGCCGGTGGCATTGCCGAACGGATCGGCGGTCGGAGCGGCGATGACGGCGATGTCGATGTGAACCTCGCCGTCCTGTACAGCCTGGTATCTGCCGCCATGCGACCTGAGAATGGCAGTACCGCGCATCCTGCCCTCGGAGCAGTAATCGCCGAGCGGTCCGTTCATAGAGCCTTCGATGTGATGAACGACTCCGCTGTCGAGGTGTTTGATGATCGGCGCATGGCAGGGGAATGACGCGCTGGGGAACCAGCGGAGGTTTTTCACGCCGAGTTCAGCAGCGGCGTCGAATACCTGGTTCGCAACGAGGTCGCCGTTGCGGAAGTGGTGATGACTGCTGATAGTCATGCCGTCTTTGAGTCCGCACTTTTTTAGGGCTGACTTTAAGTCCGCAACAACCTTATTGCCATCAAGGGGATAGTCGGCGCAGGATGCAATCGGCGGCGCGGCTTTGCGACCTTTCGGCTTGTGCTTGCCGACGCCTTTGAACGGCGTGTGTTCCTCGCCGTTGATGATCGTCGGGACAAGGCGAAAGGCGGTGTTTTTAACTAGTTTGTCTGTCATATGTTTAAGTTTCATTGTTAAAGTGATCAAGTAATCAAGTTAGCAAGTGATCAAGAATAGTATTTTGATAATTAGTAAGTTAAGAGGCAAATGTTGACGAGATAGTTCAAAGTTAAACTGTTTAATATTGAAAAGTTTAACTTTGCACACCGGACAGCCTTCTCCCTTCCCCTACGATTATCATTCAGCATTCAAAATTCAACATTCTTTTTCATCCTTCATCCTTTTCTACTCTAAATGTTCCAAATCATCCAAATCTCTGTGCCGTCCAGCCGCTTTCTTGTTGATTATCAACTGCTCGAGACCGATGAAGCTAATCGGAATTCCATCTATATCCAATGTATGGCGTTGCTTGAAACAGTCGTCGAACGAAACGCCTGAGATGGTGGTGAACAGTTCAATTCTATCAGGTGGATAGCCCATGCGGATTATTTTATCGGCTTCCCGGAACAGTTCCGGGGAAACCTCCGGCAGATCGAATCCGAATTCCCTTACAGCATTGGCAAGTCCTGCCGCACTGCCCTCATCGGAAGAAACCCATATATCCAGGTCGGCGGTGTATCGGGCGTATCCATGGATCCCAACGGCGTAGCCGCCGATGACCAGATATTTAACCTGGTGGGAATTCAGCAACTTCAAAAAATCTTTGAAGTCTTTGCTGAGGTGAATTTTCATGGTTTATTTTCCTCAAGTATTCCATATATTCCAACCGTTCCTCGACTGTGGTGGAGCGCCAGTATTCGCTGTTATCGCTTTCACCGAGTTTCGCCACGCTGAAATGCTCGCGACTTACCCGGTGAGAATCTGATGTTTCCGACATTAAGACCTCCTGTCTTATTGATTCAGTGGGGCAGGTGGGACGTCTGCCCTGATTGAAACCCGACTTGCGAGCAAGTCGGGCCACCCCGTTGCCACTATGGATGGAATTCCTTCACCATAGGACTTCTTCTATCATCAAGCGACGAATCCCATGTATACTCGATCTCTTCACTTCCGTCTGAATATCTCCATAATATTATGCTTTCAATATTACCCTTAGGTATGGGATATTCATACAGATAAATATACTGATGTTCTCGTGCATCGATTACAAAAGATTGCTGGAAAGGTTGTGCATTGCGAGCATAAACCGAAATTTCTATGTACTTCTGATCCAGTGGTGATTTCTGAATTGTAAGAGAACCGGAAATCATCATGAATCTTTCTCCTGGAAAGAGTAGTTTCTTATCTTCAAAGTGGTAAAATGATTTCTCAACTTCGTCTACGCGCGTAGGATTATTGTAACTCAGGGAGAACCTTTGTTCACCAAAACTCTTTACTTTCAACCTTGAATCTTCAAGTGGAGTTTCATTAATCACTTCGATATAGATTTGGAGAGTTACGGTTGATGCTGGTTTGAGATTTTCTCCATTGAAGAGAATAACTACTTTGTAATTTGATAATCTTTTTCTATTTAGAATATCTATAACCATATTACCATCAATAGGTCTGAGTTTCCCATCAAGTTTAGCATAACATCGGTGATCTGATGCTTGATAAGCTTTATTACCCTGTGGTATGAAGATTGCATAAACGTGACTCATATTATTATCAATTTCTTGCTTTAGTATTTTGACAGTAATAGTATCCAAGAGTGGTGTTAGGCAACTATTAGTTATGTCTCTAAGCCAATCTAACTTAGTTGTTTTGCCTTGCTTATCATCGGTGCCCGGTTCAATATTACCTTGATTATCTACGCCAAGGAGAATTACTCCACCGTCGTAATTTGCAAATGCACTTATGTTTTGTGAGATTTTTTTAATGAAATCGTTAGTATTCTCCATTAAACGTAAGCTTTTCCGTTCAACAAATCGCGTCTCCCCAGATGCAGCTAAGCGCTGGAAATCCTCCTGAGTTATTGAGTCATCAAGAGAATCAAGATATTTTTTTATAAGTTTATGCATTACATTCTCCTTTTAGCATCATTATATACTGTGTGCCCCGACTTGCTCGCAAGTCGGGTTTCATAAGGTGGCGGACAGGAATCCGTCGGGACCGGACAAGTGTCCGCCCCACCTGCCCCCCCTTTTAATTCCCCCCCCGCAATAGCAGGGGGGGATATTATCACCGACTGAAGTATGTCCTCAATCTCTCTTTTGGCGCCTTTGCCAGCCTCGATCAATTTGCCGACGTCGGCAAAATGGTCTATCATTAATGTGGCAGGCAGAGACACCTGCCCTACCCGCGCCCAATTTGCTTGCAAGTCGGGTTTCATAAGGTGGCGGACAGGAATGTCCGCCCTCCCCGAATATAAGGGTGCCGACTAAAGCATGTCCCTGCGGAAGCAGGGATCGGCGCTCCCGTTATTTTATTAATCCCAACGCCTTTGCCATCTCCACCGTTCGCAAGGCGCGCTTCACAACCGGCGGGTCGATCATCTTGCTCCCCAACGACACCACTCCGAGACCTTCCTTTTCAGCTTTGTCGAATGCCATCACGATCTTCTGAGCTTTCTCGATCTCAACATTTGTCGGTGCGAAGGCGCGGTTGATGACAGCTATCTGCCGCGGGTGGATGCAGCCTTTACCGTCGAAACCGAGCGATTTGGCTTCGATCACAGATGCTTGCAGCCCTTCAATGTCCGCCACGTCCGAGAATACCGTGTCGATAGGCTGGATACCTGCCGCACGCGCCGCGTTGACGATCATCGATCTCATCAAAAAACTCTCGCGTCCTTTAAGTGTCCGCTGTACACCGATATCGGCGGTGTAGTCCTCCAATCCGACTGCCAGAGCGACATTGTTCGGCGATGCAGTGGCGATTTCGTATGCCTTGATGCCGCCGAGGGCGGATTCGATGATTGGCATGAGATAGGGTCTCTTACTGCGGTCAACCCTCTGGGGTTGACCGCTACTCTTGCTGTCACCCGCAGAGGGGTGACAGCGAGTCAGGATCTCATCAATCTTCTCATCCACCGCTTGTACTTGCTCGGCGCTCTCCACCTTCGGTATCAATACCACATGAACGTTGTGAGGAACTATCCACTCCAGGTCTTCGAGTCCACGCTTGCCCTGGTTTATCCTCACCATTCTCTCAGTGCCGTAGAAGTTCACCGTTCTGAGCGTATTCCTGACCAGCACTCGCGCGGCATCCTTTTCAGCCGGTGCAACCGAATCTTCCAGATCGAGAATGATGCAGTCCGGTTTGTGGAGACCGGCGTTGATGAAAAACCTCGGTTCGTTTCCGGGGAGATACAGGCGAGAGCGGCGGAAACGGTCGCGTGATGTGGAATATTCAGAATGTTGTTTCATCTCGGGTAGCCATTCGGGCGGGTTTAGACCGGCGCGATGTACAGCAGTTTCGATGCGAGCCATGATAGTCCAAGGCAGAGCGCCATAGTCTTCGATCTCGATATGTGCGTTCTGAATCTCCATCTTGGTCAGACCTTCGCGGCATAACTCCCTGATGGAATCGCCATACATGGACTCGACCCTGCTGTTGAGGACGATCTCGATTCCGCCTGAATCTCGAGGCTCGACTGAAATCCAGCAATCAGAGCGGATGTTCTCGCCCTGTCTGCCGGCAGTTGAAGGTTTCGGCATAAATGTTCCCTGTAATTGAGACTATTAATCGTGAGGATCAGGGTAATCTATTAAAGTAATATATTCTCTAATATAATCAATACCAAAAGAGCAATCGGATAATTGAAGATTCTTTTTACCTTTCTCTTGCCGATCTTCGGAGGAGATTCATCGACGGATGAGTATAGTCACTGTTGACTTACTATTCGTTTCCCATTACATTAAAGACTAAATAGTGCTTGTTGAAAAAGTCCTTTAGATCGCTGACAAACGCCCTCGTCTGCCAGTTAAATCCTTGTTTTTCCGTCAGACGAGGGCGTCTGACGGCGGGCAGATAACGGTAGACGGATAACGGCGGGTGGATACCAGTGGGTGGATACCGGTGGGTGGATAATGGCGGGCAGAAATCCATTCTTGGACAGACTGGAAAGTCGGAAACCGTGATATAACAACATCTTGTCTGGATTCCCGCCTGCGCGGGAATGACAAAATAGTGCGGGAATGACAAAGTAGCGCGGGAATGACAAAGAAGAAACAGGAGAGATAAAATGCTAAATCTCAGGAATAGCCTCATTGTTGTAATCCTAATGATAACAGGTTCGATAGCATTGGCTCAGGAATATACGATTGAGAGTTTTGAAACGGCAATGGAGACACTCGAAACCGCTGAAGATATTGTCAAGGTCTGTAAGGCGTATATCAAAGGAAGCGATGATATCGACCTGATTCGCTATGCCCAGGACATGTGGAGCAGGGTGGATGCAGAAGAAGTAAAGGATTATTTCTTAAAGAAATATAGTGACAATCCTCAATCTGCTGAATCTGTATATCTTTATGGAAGAATAGTTGATTCATCTCTTGAGAAGATCAAGCTCGGACGAAAGGCTGTCGAGCTTGAAAAAGACTGGTCTTATGGCTACCGTCTGATTCTCGCTACTTATGTCCAGACGCTTTTTGACAGTCAAGGTGAACCGGATGAAATTGAGATACTGCGTAGTGAGCTGCCGAAGGATGAAGGATTATTCGACGCTTTGGTTAAACTGGAACCGGGCAAGGATTATGCTCTAAAATTTCTTTACAAATACCTTGTTTACAGCCAGCAGTTTGAGAGAGCATTGAAGACACTTGATCTTAGGAAAACGAATGATCCTACGTCTGTTTCCGCGTTTGATTATGCGAAAGTATATGCCGGGATGGGGGATTATGATTCTGCTCTGCAGCAGGTCAAACTGAGAATCGATGGCGCGGTTGATGAAGGCAGGATAAAAGCTGAGCAGAAAGAGCATTATGTTGACCGGAATTATGTGAGTCTCCTCCGGGATTTTGAAGAATACGATATAATAATCTCCTATTATA
>JABMRV010000070.1 GCA_013202285.1 bacterium
GACCGCAGGGTGAGGACACCCTGCGGCACGAACATGTTCTGTTTTTAATACTTGCGTTGCTAACGCTGGATTAGGATTTTAACCTCATTAATATCATTTCATCTCAGTACCATGCGAGGGCTCTATTAAATGAAAAATCATACTGAAAAACCGGCACGAAGGCTGATTATACCGCTACTCACGGTGATCTGCATACTGTTTCTCTGTAATACAGTACAGGCGGATGAATCCGTCGCAAGCTGGACGCCATTCTCTCCAGCCCCGTCCGGTCAGATAGGCGGAGCCGTGATCGGTGAATATGACTGGCGCACCATCGATCCGGAAGATATTACAGTTCAGCGAGTCCTCTTACGCATGGGCTGGGCGCCTGTGAAATTTGCTTCCATCTGGATTGAAGGTGGCGTTGCAGCGCTTTCCATAGAGAGCGACAGCCTCAGCTTGAAGGGTGACTTCGGAACCGCAGTCGGCGCAGGAATGACCCTCTCCAGCGGCGATTTCTCATTTGCCGGTGTAACACCTTTTATCAGCGCCCGGGCGACCATGTTCATCTCACGTATCAGCGACGATGACCGTATGAATGAATTTGGATCTCAGATAACTGAGAGAAGAAGATATGAATGGCTGCAGGGCTATGGTTTAATCGGATTGAGCCTACCGGTCGGTAGCGGTCTGCTGTTCGGAGGATTGGCTCTCAGGGGGCTGTCACAGGAGGAAGAACGTCTTACGAATTATAGCGGTCAAGAAGTTCAGGAGACTAACACCTATACCAGCGGTCTCAAACCGGGCTTGACGGCTGCCGTACTAATACCGATGAAAGGGCGATTTACCACCTGTATTGCCATGGAAGCATATCTGGAAGGTATGAGGATCTCGCTCACATTCGGGCAATGGGGCACACCCTGAGTTGTTACTTAGCATCGGTGACGGTTCTCCTGTTTTTTGTTCCTCTCACTGATTGCCGTAATTAGAATATATATGTAATAACAGATTGAACCGATATAGTATAGTAGAATAAGACCTAATCAACCTGCTGATCTCGGAGACTTAAATTGGTTAAGAAAACAATTAAAATTGATCGCTTCCTCAAGTCGATGGTAGAAAAGAACGGCTCCGACCTGCATGTCAAGAGCGGTTCTACTCCCAAGATCAGGATCGATGGAGAGATAACTGAACTTTCGAGCGAGATTCTCGCTCCCCAAGTAGTCGATGAAATAATTAAGGAACTGATGACGGAGAAGGAACGCTTCGTGTTCAGTAAGGATCAGGAGGTTGATTTTACTCACGAAATTGAGGGACTGGGCAGGTTCCGTGTAAATGTTTACAGGCAGATGATGGGGCTGGCGTTAGCCATTAGACACATCCGCATCGACATCCCCACACTTGAAGAGTTGAAGCTCCCGGAAGTGATAAATTCACTGATCGACCGACCACGCGGACTGATACTTGTTACAGGCGCCACCGGTTCCGGTAAATCCACGACCCTGGCGGCGATGATTGAGACCCTGAACCGTACCAGACCTCTGAATATCATCACTATTGAAGACCCGATTGAATTCGCCTTCAAGGAGAAGAAAAGCACAATCCAGCAGCGGGAGGTTGGTCGAGATACCCCTTCATGGACTGAGGCTCAGCGGAGGATACTGAGGCAGGATCCCGACGTTATCATGCTCGGCGAGATCAGGGATTGGGAATCGATGATAACCGCACTGACAGCAGCCAACACCGGTCATTTAGTTTTATCTACCATGCACACCATGGACGCTTCGCAGTCGATCAACCGTGCTCTCTCATTCGCTCCTCCCACCATGACGAACGAGGTTCGCATTCTTCTCGCAGCCACTCTTATAGGTATCATTTCACTCAGACTGCTGCCTCGATCTGATCAAAAGGGCAGAGTACCTGCCGTTGAAGTGCTCGTCGCGACCGAAACTGTTCGTAAGGCAATCGTCGATCCGGACGAGATACAGAACATGAAACACATCATCACTGAGGGACATACTCAGTATCGGATGCAAACCTTCGATCAGTCGCTGATGGACCTCCGGCGCACAGGATTGATAACGATGGATGAAGCTTTGAAATATGCATCGAGCCCTTCCGACTTCCGTATTCGAGCACGCGGCATTGAAGACCGGTCGAAAATCGCCTGGGATAAAGGTGGTGAAGATTAAAAGTAATCCCGGCGAAAGAGAAGAAGTAAGAAGTGAAAAGCGAAAACATGAATTGAATCTACTGATGTCAACCAATTTACTATTGCACAAGCTGTAATTTATAATTATAATTCTGTGTTGGGATTGAGAATGGAGTTGAGGATGCGCAGCAATGCATCCTCAATAATTGCTCACAATTATCGATATTAATCCACCTGACTAAAAAGCAGGAGTGTCCAATGAGCGCCTCATCCAGTGCAAAGCAGGCGAGTACTTTAGGAATGACCCACGATTTTGGTCAGATGTACGACCTCACCGAACTTGTTACCGAGATGATCAACCGCGGAGCAAGTGACCTGCATTTGACTGTCGGTATGTCTCCTCAGATAAGGATCGACGGCACTCTGGTTCCTTTGGATCTGCCCAAGTTGACTCCCGATGACACCAAGGAACTGGCTTACGGTGTACTGACCGAGATCCAGCGGGCGCAGTTCGAAAGACATAATGAACTCGATCTATCTTTCGGCATAAAGGGACTCTCGAGATTTCGTGCAAATGTTTACCGCCAGCGCGATTGCGTTGCCATGGCTCTGAGAGTAATCCCTTTCAAGATACAGACATTTGAACAACTCGGTCTTCCATCAGTTGTGAGTGAACTGGCTGAACGCCCGAACGGACTGGTGCTTGTCACCGGCGCAACCGGTTCGGGCAAATCGACCACCATGGCGGCGATGATCGACAAGATCAACCGCGAGCAGGCAAAGCATATCCTTACTATTGAAGATCCCATTGAATTCATACACTCGCATAAGAAATCGATTGTAAACCAGCGGCAGATTCATTCGGATACTGAGTCATTCAAGACTGCACTGCGAAGCGTCCTGAGACAGGATCCTGATACGGTTCTGATCGGCGAAATGCGGGACATGGAAACCATCGAAATCGCATTGACCGTTGCTGAGACCGGTCACCTTGTGTTCGGTACTCTGCATACAAACTCCGCCGTGCAGACCATCAGTCGGATAATCGACGTTTTCCCGTCTAATCAGCAGGAGCAGATCAGGACTCAGTTGGCTCTGGTACTGCAGGGTGTTATCTGCCAGCAACTTCTGCCACGGGTCGGCGGTGGTCGCGTGATGTGCTGTGAGATCATGGTTGCCACTGCCGCCATTCGCGCCGCTATACGTGAGAGCAAAGAGCACCAGATGGACAGCATGATTCAGGTCGGCGCACGCTATAGTATGGTAACAATGAACCAGTCGTTGTTAAATGCTTTCAAAAGCGGTAGAATTACCCGAGAAGTTGCCCTCTCACGCAGTAACGAACCTGTTGATCTGCAAACCTTGATGGACCGCGAATTGAAGAACAAGGGTTATGGCGAAGAGTAAAAAATCTTCTCCCGAAACAATGGAAAACGGGAAGGTTCTGATTATAGATGACGACCCGAACATGGTAGAAGTACTCTCGGGGATGTTATCGGAAGAAGGATACAAGATAGATTCGGTCAATACCGGCGCTGAAGGTATCGATTGCTTCAGGGAACAGCAGCATGAAGTGGTACTGACAGATCTGCAGATAGGTGATATGACCGGAATTGAAGTTCTCCGCTCTTTGAAGGAAATCAATCAGCAGTCGGCAGTTATAATTCTTACCGGTTATGCATCGACCGAGTCGGCGGTGGAGGCGGTAAAACTCGGTGCAAACGATTACCTGCTGAAACCGGTCAAGATGCTGGATCTTATCAAATCGGTCAAGACACAAATGTCTTCCGTTCACCTGACGAACCAGGTGAACGAATTGAACATAGCCGTTGCCGATGAACGTGATAAACTCCGCCGTAGTGTGGCGGAGTTGAGTCTGCTTAAGAGACTGGCTGAGAGAATGATGACGGTGCTGAGTTTCTTCGAGGGTTTTGAGGTTATATTGAACTTGCTGGTCGAAGAAGTCGAAGCGGACGTAGCGGTAATATATGACTATGAAAGAGGTACCGCCCGGATGAGCGCTTCCGTTCAACCGGATCCCGAGGAACTCCAACAGCTTGCAGATATTATTACTGAACATGGGCGGAAAATGCTGGGAGCTGAGATCACCTGCCATGTTGAAGATTTCGTCGGACTGGATGAGAATGAGACCGACACCGCCAATGGTAAACTGCTGAGCACAATCATAGTTCCGTTGATGCAGGAGGAAAGACCTTTCGGGCTGCTGGTTACCGCATCGCGCAAGGATGAGAACTTCGAAGCCGAATGGTCGGAATTCATCGCCAAGATATCACAGGAAGCCTCTGAGTTCCTTTCACGCATCAAGCAGTCTATTGAGAAACAGAAATACTTCACATCGGCAATTGTCGAACACACACTCGACGGTATCGCCGTAATAGATCCGGTATCGAAAGAGGTTCTCCTTAATCCTGTGGCGCGCAGTATGCTTGACATGGCTCCTGGTCCGGCACCCAATCCAGAGGAAGTGGGTGAACTCCTCGATTTCAACATAAACGACATCCTAAAAGATCTGACACTCCACGGTGAAGGGGATGTACAGCCTCGCACGATGATCCTCCAGAGCGAACTCACACTGCGAGGTCAACCGGCTTATTACCGTCTTAATATATCAGTGCTTCCGGGTGAGGAGAGCGAGGAAGGGAAACTCCTGGTCGTGATTCACGATGTGACGCAGGAACGCCGGATCGAGGAGATGAAGAACCGGTTGATCGCCAATATTACCCACGAAGTGCGCACTCCCACCGGCGTAATCAAGGAGTTTACGGCATTGATCCTCGATGGAGTTGCCGGGGAGTTGACCGATACCCAGCGGCAGTACATCCAGATCATGCACTCCAATATCGAACGTCTGTCGCGACTGATTGAAAATCTGCTTACACTCGCGCGTGCCGATAAGGGCGGTTTTACGGTTGTATTGCAACCGATTGAACTCAGACCGATTATAGACTCGGTTACAGCTTCCATGGAATTGAAACTCCTGCAAAAAAAAATCAAAAGTGTAATTGATATACCCAATGAACTACCGCTCATTTATGGTGACAAGGACGCCGTAATTCAGATACTTACAAACCTTATAGACAATGCCTTCAAGTACTCTCCTGAGGATACCAGGGTCAAGATTTCCGTTGAAGTCAAGGGTGTACGAGTTGAGATTGCGGTAGCTGACCAGGGTTACGGCATCGATCCTGCGGATCAGGAAGCCATTTTCTCCCGCTTCCACCGCCTGGTGGATCAGAACGACCCGCGTTTTCAGGAGGGAGTTGGGCTGGGGCTCGCACTTGTCAAGGACTTGGTTACGCGTCACGGAGGAGATCTGTGGGTTGAGAGTGAGGTCGGTTCCGGATCGACTTTCTACTTTTCACTGCAAATCGCCAAAGAAGACGAAGAACACCGACCGGCGTAGCAGTAAAGAATAATAGAATCACCCCCTTTCCGGAAGGGGGATTAAGTATTAATACCGTTAACCGGATTTAGAAAAACAGGTTCATTAGTTAATAAAAGAGGGTTCCGTGGCTGAAACGAAAAAAAAGATCTTGGTTGTTGACGATGAGCTTGATATGTTAATGGTTATCAAGCTCAGACTTGAAGCGTCAGGATATGAGGTGATAACTGCAACAGACGGTCTGGAGGGATTGAATGCCGCTCGACGGGTGAAACCCGATCTGATCGTTCTCGACATCATGCTGCCGAAAATGAACGGTTACAAAGTCGCTCGCTTCCTCAAGTTTGATGAGGAATATAAGAGCATTCCCATAGTGATGTTGACTGCACTCTCCGGTGAGGAGGACAAATCGACCGGTATAGAAACCGGAGCCGATGCATACCTGACAAAGCCGTTTGAAACGCAGCAGCTTCTCGATGCGGTTAAGAGCTTTCTGGAGAAATAATATTTCTGACACCGAGGTATTGCCGTTATGATGGGTCGAAGAAAGAGATTGGGAGAAATATTTGCTTCTTCCGGGCTGATTACCGACGACCAGCTCGATGAAGCGCTGATAGTGGTTGACCGGGGAAACACGCGCCTCGGTGAGGCACTCATCAAACTGGGATACCTTACGGAGTCCGATGTCTTCGCCGCTATCGGCGACCAACTCGGCGTTCCGTATGTATCCCTCAGCTACTATTCAGTCGATCCGGATGTCATAAGTCTCGTCCCCGAGACAGTAGCACGCGACAATAAGATCATTCCTCTGTTCAGGGTCCGCGAATCACTTAAACTCGGTATGGCTGATCCATTGAACCTGGCAGTGATCGATCAGGTTGTACGTGAGACCGGACTGGAGATCGAGCCGGCTATCTGCAGCATCAAGGAGATCGAGCAGGCAATCGATCATTACTACGGAACCTCCTCTTCGATGGATGAAGTCATCCAGGTGTTGGACGAAGATGCCGACGAAGAGGAGGAAGATGTACTTGACACGCACACTCTGACTCAGATGGCAGGCGACGCGCCGATTGTGAAGCTTGTTAACCTGATGATCTCGCAGGCGGTAAAGGACGGCGCCAGCGATATTCATGTCGAGCCGGAGGAGAAGCACCTGATGGTCAGGTTCAGAACCGACGGCATTCTCAAGGAGGTCTATACCCAGCCGAAGAAACTGCAGAATGCCATCGTTTCCCGCCTTAAGATCATGGCGAGTATCAATATCGCAGAGAGACGCATACCACAGGACGGTCGTATCCAGATGAAGGTCGAAGGGCGCCCAATCGACTTCCGCGTCTCGACACTGCCCACCGTATATGGTGAGAACGTGGTGTTGAGGATCCTGGACAAATCCAATCTCATGATGAATCTCGCAGACCTCGGCTTCGGTGATGAGGAGATAAGACTGCGCAAGATTCTGGAACGTCCCAATGGAGTAATTCTGGTTACAGGACCGACGGGTTCAGGTAAGACGACCACACTGTATTCCGCATTGAACGAACTTTCCAAGATAGACGTCAACACCATCACGTTAGAGGATCCCATCGAATACAGGCTGGAACTCATCCGCCAGTCACAAGTGAATGTTAAGGCGGGAATGACATTCGCCAACGGTCTCAGGGCGATCCTGCGCCAAGACCCGGATATCGTAATGGTAGGTGAGATTCGCGATTCCGAAACCGCAAAGATCGCGGTTGAAGCCGCACTCACCGGTCATCTGGTTCTCTCAACCCTCCACACCAATGACGCACCCAGCGCACTGCCGAGGCTGATAGATATGGGAGTAGAGCCTTTCCTGGCGGCGACATCCATCAGCGGGATACTCGCCCAGCGACTGGTAAGAAGGATATGCAAAAACTGCAAGGTCAAGATAAAGGACCCCGAAGTGCAGCTCAAGGCTATTGATATGGAGGGCAAAAAAGTCACGTTGTACGAGGGTGAAGGCTGCCGGGGATGTTCGGGAACAGGTTACAAGGGTCGCCTCGGTATCTATGAGATACTGACTATGAACGAGGAGATCCGAACATTAGTAACAGAAAGTGGATCGGGTGATGCAATTCGCAAGGCTGCGATAAAAGCGGGTATGAAAACACTGCGCGAAGACGGTATCGTTAAAATCCTGCAGGGCATCACGACGGTTGAAGAGGTTCTCAGGGTTACCGCCGCGCTGGATTGATAAATCAACGTTTCTATAATTATTAAGGGGCATTGTTACAATGCCCCTTTTTTACTCCTCGCTGAATTGAATTGGGAGCGCCGACATTCCTATCGGCGAATCCGTCAGCTGACGGATGAAGAATCTTCTTTATTATTATTAAATACTGATACCCGACTTGTGATCCATATCAAGTACGGGATGTAGGGGCGCCCAGTTTACTGAAACTCTGTGTGCAAGTAAGTCGTACCACACATCTTAATAATCCTGCAATATAGTACTTTCTCTACTGAAAGTCATCAGGCGTCCGATACCTGTCGTTTTAATCCGTAATTCACTTGTATTTCAATGAAGATGGCGTTATAATAACGCACACTTTTACCCTGAAG
Organism: bacterium; assembly: GCA_013202285.1. Taxonomy (GTDB): domain Bacteria; phylum Electryoneota; class AABM5-125-24; order Hatepunaeales; family Hatepunaeaceae; genus JABMRV01. The sequence continues at coordinate 8,121 of JABMRV010000070.1, forward strand.
TGTCGGAAACCTGCCGGTAGCTTTCCAGTCTATCTGTAATGATAAATGAGGAAACTCATGAGTAATTACGAATCAAACCTTCGATCTGATCGTGGAATATTCCCACTCAGTGAACTCGCAGCGAATTCCGCTAAGCATTTCGGTTTCAGGCCGGTTATGCGCACATGGACGGGCAATGGATATAATGAGATTACCTACAGTGAGTTCAACGATAAGGTCGATGCCATCGGTCGGTGGTTGATCAACCAGGGGATCGTTTCAGGTGATCGAGTTGCTGTTCTCGGTGAAAACAGCCCTGAATGGGCGGCGTCCTATCTTGGTATCCAGGTCGCAGGTGCGGTTGTTGTTCCTGTTGACAGTATGATGCCTTCTGCAGGGATAAGACATATCCTTTCCGATTCCGGTGCGCGAATACTGTTAGCATCCGCAAAATTCCTCATGGATATTATTGAAATGGAGAGGATTCCGACGCTGGAAAAGATGGTTTGTTTCGACTGCAAGCAGGTGGAAGATGCGATTTTACTGGATCTGGTCATCGAGGAAGGAAGCAGCAGTAAAGCCGAAATCCCGAAACGGAAAATGGATGAACTGGCAGCCCTTCTTTACACCTCAGGGACTACGGGTCACAGTAAAGGCGTGATGCTGACTCAACAGAATATAATGTCGAATGTATCTTCAATCAGTCGTATCTTCCCCATCGGCATCGATGATACTTTTCTCTCTGTGCTGCCGATTCATCATAGTTTTGAATGTACTACAGGATTCCTGCTTCCCATTTACTGTGGATGCAGCATCACTTACGCTCACAGTATGAAGAGTAACGACCTCATCGACGACATCAAGAATACCAACGTGACCATGATGGTCGGAGTGCCGTTGTTATACGAGAAAATGCATGCCGGCATACTCAGGGGGATCAAGAAGAAGGGGAAAAAGACTCTAACTCTGTTCAATACAATGTACAAGATTGTCGGCGGAGGTGAAAAGATTGGACTCGACCTGGGTGTGAAACTGTTTCGCGGTCTTCGTGAGAAAGCGGGTTTTGCAACTGTGAAGTTCTTTGTAAGCGGCGGTGGACCGCTCGATCCGGCGACCGCGGTGTTCTTTAACAGGCTCGGCATCCGAATGATGCAGGGCTATGGTCTGACCGAGACCAGTCCCGTTACGCATGTGAACCCGCCCTGGAAAGTCAGTCATGTGACGGTAGGACCGCCGATTCCGGGAGTAGAATGCAAGATCATTGACGCAAACGAGGCGGGGATTGGTGAGATCTGCCTTCAGGGACCGAGTATTTTCAAGGGTTATTACAAGAATGAAGAGGCAACACGTGTGGTTCTTGCTGATGATGGTTGGTTCAGAACCGGAGATTTGGGCGCCATCCGAGATGCGGAATACCTGCAGATTCTGGGCAGGCAGAAGAATATGCTTGTTACCGGCGGCGGCAAGAACGTATATCCTGAGGAGATCGAGCACCACCTGAACCGTCGGCTTTACATTGCTGAATCGCTCGTCCTGGGTGTCCAGCGGGAGTCCGGTTATGGTGAGGAGGTCGCGGCGCTCATCTATCCCGACTACGAGCAGGTTGACCTGTATTTTGAATCACAGGGAAAGAAGGCGAGTGCAGATGATGTGTACAACCTGATCAAACAGGAGATCAACGACGCACAGGTTGAACTTGAGGATTTCAAACGTATTCGGCGCTTTCGTATTGTTGAAGAGGAATTCCAGAAGACATCAACCAGAAAGATAAAACGGTTCCTTTACGGCGGTGATATGTTGAAGGTCGATGATAAGGGTGAATAATTGCCGCAGTTGTGGATTGTGCTTTCCCTATTATAAAGATATGCCATCCATATACAGATCATGAGAATTGCATTCAGGATACTTACAGTCAGAAAATTAATCTTTACTGCAATATTTCTCTCCCTAATACCAGCCCTGCTCACTGCCGACTGGATGCCGGTTGAATGGATGAACGATCCCGGCGTCCGGGATTCGATCAGAATAGAACAAGCCGGTCACCAGACATATATCGATCTGAAAGATATTGCCAATACGCTTGGTATCAAGTGGTTATCCGATAGTTCGAATAGACGCATTCGTCTCGATACACCAGTGCAACCTCTGATATTCTCCGTACGGTCGCCCTTTATACTCGCTGGCGATGAACTGAGGCAGATACCGCTCCCGGTCCGGATGCATCAGGATAGATTACTTGCTCCCCTTGAACCGCTGGTAGCCCTCCTGGCGGATTATTACCCAGGTGAGATTTTGTATGATCCGAGCAGGTTCAAGCTCCTGGTAACTCCCCCGAGACATGACCTGTTCGGGCTGCGCTATGATATCCAGCCGGGTCTGACGCGTGTGATTATCCCCGCCGGCAGACTGCTTGAATGCAAAACAGAGGAACTGAACGACCAGAGCATATTACTCAGATTCCCCGGTGGTAGGATTGACACTGCCGCTTTCAATAATAAAGCAAAGGCTGGTCTCATCGTTGAAGTGCGAGCAGAGCAACAAGCGATGGAAGCTCGAATAACACTGATTCCCGATAGCGCTGCTTCCTTCAGCAGGTTTGAGCAGATCACAGATCCACCACTCTACTGCGTTGAATTCACCGGACAATCATGGGGCGGTCTCGATCCGGAGGCACAAAAACGGCTCGACGATGATAAGATCGCCTGGGCGCTTGATGTGGTTGTTATCGATCCGGGGCATGGCGGTAAGGACCCCGGGGCGATCGGTCCGAACAAGCTCTATGAAAGGGATGTGGTATTAGATGTCGGTTTGAGGTTGAGAAAGGCGTTGGAGAGTAAGGGCGTTCGCACGGTGATGACACGGGATACGGATGTGTTCATTCCTCTGGGCAGGCGTGCAAAAATCGCCAATGATGCAGGCGGTAAAATATTTGTCAGCCTGCATTGTAACGCAATTCCGGGCGGCAATGCGCGTGGTATGGAGACATATTTTCTTGCTCCGGCGAAGACGGAACGAGCCGTGCGGGTGGCTATGACTGAGAACTCCGTGATAAAGTTTGAAGAATCGCGAGATCAATATCAGGATCTTACGGAGGAGAACTATATTCTTCTGACGATGGCTCAGGCAAACTTTGCACGCGAGTCCGAAGAGCTTGCCGCTATCGTACAGCAGCAAGTATGCAGCGGGTTGTCCTTAAGGGACAGAGGAGTGGATCAGGCGGGATTCTACGTGTTGATCGGAGCTTCAATGCCGTCGATACTCGTTGAGATGTTATTCATCAACAACAAGACTGATACAAAAAAACTGCGTGACAGGTGGTTTCGCCAGCAGATGGCGGAGTATTTGTGCGGGGCGATTATCAAGTTCCTCGAAAAATCTCGCGGATAGTTTTTCCCTTGATTTACTACTATTAATGGAACAGACTTTCCTGACTGTCGCTGATTCCAGACCGCTGGCAGACGCCCACGTCTGCCAGAAATAACAACAACTTGGCTGGAAGACGAGGGCGTCTTCCAGCGGACAGATGACATTCTCGAACAGTCTGTTCCACCGGAACGACGATGGTGTCCAAAATAAGCGAATAGACCTGTTTATTTTGCTATATTAAATGATTCAGTATTTCGTGAAACGACCTATACTCCAAACGATTAGGATAAATTATAAAATATGCGCATACTTATCACCAATGATGATGGAATATATTCACCGGGGCTTTTAGCGCTACTCGATGTTGTGTACGATATGGGTGAGGTCTGGCTGGTAGCGCCTGCCGTCGAGCAGAGTGGCGTCAGCCATGCTTTCTCGCTTACCGGACCTCTGCGTGTTCAAAAAGTAAAGATCAACCAATATGACCGCTGTTTTGCCGTGCGAGGCACTCCGGTCGATGTTGTTAAACTGGCATTGGGAGAGATCCTGCCGGAACCGCCTGACCTGATAATATCCGGAATCAACCGCGGCGAGAACAGCGGCGTTAACATCCTTTACAGCGGAACCGTTGCTGCTGCCATGGAGGGAGCCATCCTTGGCATCCCGTCGATAGCGGTGTCGCTGGCAACGTACAAATCACCGGATTACACCTTTACCGCTGAATTCACCAGGAAACTTGTCGGAATACTTGTAAAGAATAAGCTTCCCTTGGGAACGTTAATCAATGTAAATGTTCCTCCGTTGAAAAAAGAGGAGATCAAGGGAATAAAAATCACCTGCCAGGCGAGTTCTCACTACGTGGAGGAAATAGAGAAACGGCAGGATCCGAGAGGGCGTGATTATTTCTGGATCGGCGGATACATCGTACTTGACGGTGATAATAGCAGTAGCGATATTAAGGCAATCAAAGAAGGCTATATTTCCATCACACCAATCCAGATGTCGCAGACAAACCACGATTTCATACCGGCATTGAAGGAATGGAAATTTGACTGAATATCGCGAAACAGTTCTGATTCTCGATTTCGGATCACAATACACGCAACTGATAACACGACGCTGCCGTGAAGAGGGTGTCTTCACCTTAATTGAACCGTGGGACTGGTCGTTGGACGAGATTCGCAGTCTTGATCCTGTCGGTATTATCCTCTCGGGCGGACCCAACAGCGTTTACGAAAAAACAGCGCCCCAACGAAAGGATGATTTAACTGAACTCGGCATACCGCTGTTGGGCATCTGTTACGGCATGCAGATACTCGTTCTCCAGCAGGGCGGCGAAGTTACTGCGAGTGAACTGCGTGAATACGGGCGGGCTGAGATAGTGCAGCGTAATCCGTCACGGCTGTTGAAGGGGCTCGACAAGGAACTGCCGGTCTGGATGAGTCACGGAGATCGTGTGACGAGTCTCCCTGATGGTTGGACTATAGCCGCACTGAGCAGTTCCGGAATCGTTGCCGCTGTCGAGAATGATGCGGCAAAGATATACGGTGTTCAGTTCCATCCCGAAGTCAGTCATACTCCATCCGGTGACCGGATAATCCGAAATTTTCTGTACGATATCTGCGGAGCCAGAGGTGGCTGGAACATGGGATCGTTTGTCAGACAGACGGTTGAAGATATTAAAGGCAGGATAGTTGACGGTATCGCCATTTGCGGTCTTTCGGGAGGAGTCGATTCATCTGTTGCTGCTACTCTCGTGCATGAAGCAATCGGAGATCGTCTGCAATGTGTCCACGTCGATAACGGTCTGCTGAGGAAGAATGAGGCTAAACAGGTTGAGAAACTGTTCAGACCGAGGTTCGGTGATAATCTGACAGTAGTGGATGCGGGGGACGAGTTCCTCGCCGATCTCGCCGGGATTTCAGATCCGGAAGAGAAACGCAGGCGCATCGGTAACCGGTTTATAAGAGTTTTCGAGCGCGAAGCTAAACAATTCAACAACGCATGTTACCTAGTGCAGGGAACGCTATATCCGGATGTGATCGAATCAGCCGGTTCCAGTGGGTCGGCGGCGGTTATTAAAACCCACCATAATGTCGGCGGTTTACCGGATGAGTTGGGACTTGAACTGGTCGAACCATTGCGGGAGCTGTTCAAGGATGAAGTGCGTCAGGTTGGACGGGAATTAGGACTACCTGAATCCATGCTCATGAGACACCCCTTCCCCGGTCCGGGGCTGGCAGTAAGAATCCTCGGCGAAGTCGATGCAGCATCCGTCGCCATGCTGCAGGAAGCGGATGCCATATTTATCGAGGAGTTGGTGAAATCCGGCTGGTATGATAAAGTTTCACAGGCTCTGACGGTACTGCTGCCGGTACGTTCGGTGGGCGTGATGGGAGACGGGAGAACATACGAGCGCGTGGTTGCCTTGAGGTCGGTTGATACGCGCGACTTTATGACCGCTGATTTTTCTCCGCTGCCTTACGAACTGCTGGCTCGTATCTCATCGCGTATAGCCAATGAAGTGCATGGCATAAACCGTGTTGTTTACGATGTAACGTCGAAACCACCGGGGACGGTGGAGTGGGAATGAAACCAGAAAGCTTCAAAACCGACTTTAAGTATCAAGGAGGAGAGATTTGCAGGCATCATTAATACACGACAGGGCAGTGCGTTATACTTCGCTTCTATTAATGTCGATTATTCTTCTGTTTCTCCGTCCTGATGTAACATTAAGTCAGCTAACCAACAATCCGGCGCCGAAAACCCGCGAACAAGCCTGGAATGACCTGAATACAGCCTTCGAAGAGGGGAATTACGATAAGACGATGCAGCTTGTAGAACGTTTTCGACATGATTTTCCCAAATCGAAGAAGGCATCGTCGGTTTCTTTTATCACAGCTCAATCCGCCTTGAAACTGAGACTGTTAGATATTGCCAGATTGGAAACGCGCCGGATAATGCTCAAGTTTCCCGACTCGGACTATGTGGACGATGCGCGGATGATCCTCGCTCAATGCGATATACTTTCGGAAAACTGGGACGATGCTCGTGAACATCTCGGCTGGATACTCGGTTTTTCGCAGGATCGGAAACTTATGGATGCGGCACGCATGGTTCTTGAAGAGATGAATCAATTCCTCGAACTCAAATCCGGAATTGAGATGGTGTCGGAGGTTGCGCCTTCATTACGCCCGAAGATCGGTTTGATATTACCTCTGAGCCAATCTGAAGATGCGAAGGCTTTTTTATCGGGTTTCAGAGCACGATGGGACGCATCCGGCGCGGGAGAGTTGATTATTCATAACAGTGAAGGCGATCCGATAAGGGCTGTAAGACTGGCGCAGATGCTGGCGAGGCAGGAGAGGGTCTGGTGCCTTGTCGGAGGTCTCGATCCGGCTGAAGCGGTAGCGGTTGCCGCCACAGCAGAGATGGAAAAAGTGCCTTTCCTGAGCTGTGTTTGTGGCGCAAATAACCTATCTGCCGTAGGCAGGTACGTTTTTCAGGGGCGTGCTGATTATCATGGAATTGGCAAGGCGTTGGGGAAGTACGCCATGCAAAACCTGGGTCTGGTTCATTTCGGGATACTGGCTCCCGTAAGTCAGTCAGGAAAACAGATAGCGCGCGGGTTCAAGGAAGCAGTCGATTACGCCGGTGGAGAAATCCTTGCAGAAGAAGCGTATTATCCAGGCAGCAACGATTTCAGTATGCAGTTGAAACGGATTAGAGAGATCGGGTTAAGAAGAGCTTACGATGACTCGCTACGGAATTATTTCTCCGCTAAGGGTCACATTCTAATGAACAATCGCAAATTTTCTCCGGATAGTAGCGTTCTGCAGCCAGTTCTCCCACCTGAGGGATTGGAGTTTGCACCGGACGAAGACACGACCTGGACTTTATCGGGAAATCTGCTCGATTCGTTGTGGGATGCGGATCGTTCCCGGCTGCGAAAATGGATGACAGAAACCAAGCAGGAGATAGATTCCCTTGAGATCCCGCTTGAAGTATATGACGGTTTTCTACTTATTGTTGAACTCGGAGCGATTGAAATCATGGCTCCGCAGTTCGCCCGTTTCAATCTTCAGACACAACTCCTTGGTGATGAGAACTGGGCTGATCGTGACGCGATATTTAGAGTAAGTAACTATGTTGAGGGGATGGTGTTCGCAGAACCGCTGGCTGTCCGCGGCGGCGAGGAATACTACCAGTTTGCCGCCCTGATATCCGGTATTGACAGTTCAGCAGTGTCAGTTCATCATCTGGCGGGTGAACGAGCCGCAAGAATGGCTGTCTTTGCCGCATCCCGGGCGAATAACGCAGAATCGATGCGCATTGCTCTTTCCCAGATTCGCGATCTGCAGACGGTTTCCGGCAGGGTTTCACTCCTGAAGGAAGAGCGTGTTGACAGGCATGTTACACTAATGCAGTACCAATACGGCGAGTATGAAGTGGTCAGCGAATGACGTTACTGCAGGCGATTATCCTCGGTATTGTCCAGGGTTTAACCGAATTTCTGCCTGTCTCCTCAAGCGGACACCTGGTTCTTTTTAAGGAACTTCTTAATGTGCCGATTGAGGATAACATCAGCTTCCAAGTTGCAGTCCATGCCGGTACGCTGTTAGCCGTTCTGATCTTTTACCGTGTGAGACTTCTGACCATCATCCGTGAATCGTGGCGGGGCGAGGGTGATGGACGGAAATGGATTCTCTGTCTAATTGTGGGAACAATACCTGCGGTTCTTGCCTACGTAACTGTCAAGGATCATCTGGAGATCCTCTTCAACGGGACAACCTGGATTGGTATCGCCTGGCTCTTCACCGCAGCGCTGCTTTTTTCCGCCGAGAGGTTCTCATTCGAGCGGTTTTCGGTTGGGAAGATGGGCTTTATGAGAGTGGTGGTAATCGGTATTGCCCAGGCTGTGGCATTGATACCCGGAGTTTCCCGCTCAGGATCCACTATAAGCGCTGCGCTTCTAATGGGTGTGAAACGGAAGTCTGCGATAGACTTTTCTTTTATTCTCTCTTTACCAGCCGTCGGTGGAGGAGTCATCCTGAAGATGCTTGAATGGCTGGCAGATCCGGCGGCTTTCGGACTGCCGTATATATACTTTTCTTTTATTCTCTCTTTACCAGCCGTCGGTGGAGAAGTCATCCTGAAGATGCCTGAATGGCTGGCAGATCCGTCAGCTTTCGGACTGCCGTATCTCATGGGAGGTCTGGCGGCATTTGCTACCGGTTATCTTGCCATCGCGATAATGCTCAAGGTTGTTACAGGCGGTAAGTTAGGCTGGTTTGCACTCTATTGTCTGGTTTTGGGAATAGTTGCTCTGGTGGTTTAGTATTATAAGGTTCTTTGATGAATCGTAAGCGATATTTCGCTTTATTAGAGCATTCCCGAAGGGAATTACCTTTGAATAGCCGTGGGCGTAAGCCCACGGAGATGGTTATAAGATAAGTTCACGACCCTGAAGGGGTCGAACAAAACATAGCTTTTAATTCCCGTTTATTCAACCCCTTCGGGGTTGTGATAGGATTGCATTCTCCACCACCGGCTGACGCCGGTGGCTATTTACGTATTAACCACTTCGTGGTTTTATATGGATACAATAACTCACATGAAGCAGTGAAGAACTCAAAAAGAACCGGACGGTCAGAATAAACAGCGACTAATTGTAAAAATATCACCTTTCATACATGGTAACAGGTTATTGAGTATTATATTGAACTCTTATACTGAACTTCTCGGCTGATTTTCTGTCGAAAAATGGAGAAACTCAATACGGATATTGCTGAAACGGTGAGAGAGCGAATTCCTGCGCAGCGTGTGGCGCTGGTTCATGACTGGCTGACCGGGATGCGCGGTGGAGAAATGGTTCTTGAGGAACTGTGCAGGATGTTCCCCGAAGCGGATCTGTTCACACTGATTCATATCCCTGGTCGAGTATCCAAGCTCATTGAGAATCGTCTTATAAGTGAATCACCGATAGCAAGGCTGCCGTTTGGGAGAAGATGGTTTCGCGTCTATCTGCCGTTGTTTCCAATGGCGATAGAGTCATTCGATCTCAACGGTTACGACTTGGTGATCTCCACGAGTCATTGTGTCGCAAAGGGCGTAATTCCCGCACCGAATGCACTGCATGTGGCATACATCCATACACCGATGCGATATGTCTGGGATTTGAGATCGGATTACATCGGTCCGAAGAAATTGAAATCTCCGGCACGGGCGATAGCAGGAATAGCTGCGCATTACTTGCGATCATGGGATGTATCCTCATCAGCCCGGGTGGATGAATTTGTCGCCAACTCTAACTGGGTGAGCAGCAGAATTAAGAAGTACTATCGACGTGATGCATCAGTCGTCTATCCTCCGGTTTCGATTGAGAGGTTCTCTCCTGGAAACGGTGGCGGGGGATATTTCCTCATCGTTTCAGCCTTAGTGCCATATAAAAGAGTGGATATCGCCATTGAAGCCTTTTCAAGACTTCGCAAAAAACTCGTGGTAGTCGGTGATGGTCCCGAACGCCACCGATTGAAACATTTAGCAGGCAGTAATGTTAAGTTTACTGGGAGCGTCAGTTCGGAAGATCTAGTGGAGCTCTATCGCAACAGCGAAGCATTGATCTACCCCGGCATAGAGGATTTCGGTATCGTACTGGTTGAAGCGCAAGCATGCGGTCGTCCGGTCATTGCCTTCAAAGGTGGAGGTGCGCTGGAGACGGTCATTTCCGATGGCGATAAACTGACCGGTGTTTTCTTCACTGAACAATCATCTCAATCCTTGATCGACACACTCACAGACTTCGAACCTCACCGGTATGATCCAGCGGTTATCAGGAGCAATGCAGAGAGGTTTAAGAGGGAGAGATTCTTAACCGAAATGACAGACCTCATCTGCAAAGCCTGGCATGTAAATAGTTCCTGTTGAAGAAGTTCAGGATCTAATGCATATTACATTATATCGTCGTTCAGGCGAAACAGACAGTCCGAAAATAGCGTTTTTGCCTCACTGCCTGCTGGCAAACACCCCCGTCTGCCAGAAATAA
>JABMRV010000071.1 GCA_013202285.1 bacterium
AAAAAGAGAAGACTTGAAACCCGACTTGTGATCCCGTATCAAGTACGGGATGTCGGGCCACCCGCCCATTCAATGTAGCGAAGAAACAAAAAAGAGATACATATAAACACTGAGGATTTATGCGTCGCGAAATACCACTGTTCATCACCTTTATCATCGGCACGGCGCTGATTATTGCGTTATTCATTCCACGCGATCCGTTCCGTGAGTTCGATCACCAGTTCTCGGTATGGTTCGATATCATCGCCGTGTTCGCGTTCATTCTCGGAGGCGGCAACCTGCTGAGGATTCACATCGACCGGATGACGCGCAAGCACAAGGACAGCTTCTTCAGCCTGGTGACCATCGTGGCTTTTCTTGGCACCCTGTTAGTGGGGTTGTTCAAGTTCGGCGGAGATCCTGGATTGAAGGGGAATTACATCGCCGATGGCACCTGGTTCAAGTTCATCTACGATGCGTTCTTCGTACCGTTAGGCGCCACGATGTTTTCACTGCTGGCGTTCTTCGTTGCATCTGCATCCTACCGAGCGTTCCGAGCCAAAACTCGTGAGGCGACGATACTGCTGACGGCGGCTTTTATCATCCTCATCGGGCGGACTCCCGCCGGCGATTTTCTGACCGGCTGGCTGCCGGAGAAGCTGCAGTTCCTGCACATCCCAAACCTGTCAAACTGGATCCTGTCAGTACCAAACCTGGCGGGGCAGCGAGCTATCATGATCGGCATCGCTCTCGGAATCATAGCCACTTCACTGAAGCTGATCCTCGGGATCGAGCGCGGCTATTTAGGACAGGAGAAGTAATATGTCATTCATAGATAAAATACATACCATCGACCGCCGTATTATCTTCTTGTGTATTGCATTGTCGGTTATTATTCCGATGCTCTTCAAATGGTCTCCTGCTGTAAAAACCTCACCCATTGTTCAGGCAATATTCGACAAGATCGATGGAATGCCTGAAGGATCGAAGGTTCTCATCTCATTTGACTACGGACCGGCTACAGTGCCTGAGAACCAACCGATGGCTGATGGACTGACCCGTCATTGCATGATAAAGGGACACAGGACGTACATGATGGCGGTCTGGCCCATGGGTGAAGCACAGGCGAACATCACTATCGATACAGTCATCACGAAAGAGTTTGCGGAGAAGGTCTATGGCGAGGATTACATCCAGTTGGGGTATAAGGCTGGTAACCAGGGATTGATTAACGCCATCTATACCGACCTGAAAGGAATGTACAACACGGATGCTGCCGGCGCCGATATTAATTCCTTCCCGATAATGCAAGGTATCGAGGGATTGCCTGATTTCGACCTCATTCTTTGTATAGGTTCAGGAAAACCGGGAGTGAAGGAATGGATTCAATTTGCAGGTGACCGGGGAAATATCCCCATATCGGGCGGTGTGACGGCTGTCGAGGCTCCGCTCCTGTATCCCTATTATCCAAAGCAGTTACTTGGTCTGATGGGAGGACTGCAGGGAGCGGCGGCGTTCGAAGCTGCACTGGTCAAGAAGTATCCTGAATATGAGGAAACCAGCAGCAATGCCAGGAAGCTCATGGGACCTCAGACAGTGGCGCACTTTGTCATAATCATTTTCGTGATTATCGGTAATGTCGCGTTTTTTGCCCAGCGCAGGCGAGATAAGCATGCGAGGGAGGAGTAAGCGATCATGTCAATATCTAATCTCTTTGTAATCTGGATCGGCGGATTGTTGACGCTGATGATATTCAGCTTTCTTTACCGGGACAATCCGTTCTATAAGTTTGCCGAACACGCTTTCGTCGGTGTTTCGGCAGGATACGTAATGGTCGTAGGATTCTGGACGACACTGTATCCAAATCTCTTCGTTTACCTGTTTCCACCTGCTGCATCCTGGGTGACGGAGGATCCTGCGACCGCAAATGCCGTTATTACCAGCCTTTACGAGAATGTCGAAATCTACTGGCGCTGGGGTCGGATTGTTCCGTTGATATTCGGCTGCATGATGTTAACCAGACTGGTTCCCAAAGCAGCCTGGATGTCTCGCTGGCCAATGGCTTTCATCATCGGTTATGCGGCGGGAACCAACCTGACACGGTACCTCCAGTCCGATTTTGTCGCCCAGATCAAGGCAACCTTAATACCGATTATCGTTGTTGATAACGGCAGGTTTTTATTTGGTGCGAGCTTCTCGAACTTCATCATAGTGTTCGGCGTTCTGATGGCTCTGATCTACTTCTTCTTCTCCAAGGAGCATAAAGGCTGGTTCGGGGGAGCTGCGAGATCGGGTATATGGGTGCTGATGGTCGCCTTTGGAGCGGCTTTCGGTTTCACAGTAATGGCTCGTATCTCACTGCTGATCGGACGGATGGAATTCCTCGGTAAATGGATCGGGACGATTTTCTGATGGCGATCCCTCATCTTAGTTTGTCCTTGAATGGTATTTGTCCGAGAATGTCATCTGTCCGCTGGCAGACGCCCTCGTCTTCCAGCCAAGTTGTTGTTATTTCTGGCAGACGGGGGC
>JABMRV010000072.1 GCA_013202285.1 bacterium
AGCGTAACCTGGCGGGGAAGGGCTGTCAGGTTACGGGCTAACGCCCTTGAAACCTGACAGCAACGCTACAATTGTTAATAGTAACTTTTACGTCTCAAAGCACTATGTTACATCCCCCCTGTCGTATTCACATACAAATCCTCGTACAAGTCCAGCGCCAAGTTAAGGTTGAATTTCTTGAAAGCGACCTCTCTCGCTCTTCGTCCCATCTCGGTGCGAGCATCCTCGTTCAGCAGCAGTTCCCGCGCTTTATTTACCATATCATCGACGTCGCCCACCGGTGAGATGCATCCGGTTACACCGTCATCCACAACTTCCGGTAATCCGCCACAGTCGGTTACGATCGGCGGCACACCGCAAGCCATCGCTTCGAGGGCAGCCATGCCGAAGCTCTCGGTTTCACTGGGCAGCAGAAGCAGATCGGTGGAGCAGATGATTTCATTCACCGTTTCACGATTGCCAAGTGCGATGAGGTCGCCTTCAGCGCCAGCCTTTTCAACTCTCTGCACCGCAGGTTCAAGTTCCGGACCGGTGCCGACAAGTATCAATTTCGTTCTGATCTTTTCTCGCAACCGGAGAAATATCTCGATTACGTCATTGATTCGTTTCACCTTGCGGAAATTGGACACATGAATCAGAAGTTTTTCACCGTCCGGGGTGTATCGTATTCTCTCCGCTCTGGAGTCGCGGTCTTCAAAATCTCTCGGATCGATGAAGTTATAGATCAGTTTAATGGGTTTTTCACAGTTGAAAGTACGGCAGATATCATCTCTCAGAAATATCGAGACTGCGCTGAGGGCATCGGAACGCTCGATGGTGTACTTGATGATCGGCATGAATGATGGGTCTCTGCCAACCAGAGTAATATCGGTTCCGTGTAAGGTTGTGATGACCTTGAGGTTTCCACCGACGATATCTCGCGCTAACAGTGCACCGATGGCGTGAGGTATCGCATAGTGAGCGTGGATCAGATCCAAACCGACGCGTTCGGCAACGTCAGCCATTTTGGAGGCAAGCGCTAATGAGTAGGGACTATATTCAAACAGTGGATAGTCAGGCACGGATACCTGATGGAAATGGATACCCGGTCGGTCGATTTTGAGTCTGCCGGGAACGGCGTATGTTATGAAATGAACCTCATGCCCCCGTTCGGCGAGTCCCATACCGAGTTCCGATGCAATCACTCCGCTGCCGCCGAAAGTCGGGTAGCAGGAGATACCGATTTTCACCCGACAACCCCCTGTTCGCCAGCCCACTTGACAATGTCTTCGACACGATTCATATCACGGACGTGGAATGGCTCACCGTATTCGGATCCGATCCGGGAACCGTAATACCGGGCTCGGCTGATGATTTTTTCGAGGAATTCCGGTCGGCTTATGTATGTCATCTTGTCACTGCCTGCCTGGGGGAGGAACTGGGAACGATAAGCTCTGATCGCCTTCAGCTTCCTATCGAAGGTTGAGCTGATGTCAACCACCAGCGAAACAGGTCCGTCCCAATGTACGAAGTAGTACAATACACGGTGCGGGCGATGGGGGGACTGGTTGTCTCCGAATTTGGTTACTCCTGCCCAGAATACTGCAGAATGTACCAGTCTGGAGGCATCGACATGATCCGGGTGTCGATCTTCCCAGTACGGAGCGAGGATGACATGCGGTCGGTTTCGACGGATGAGGGACACGAGTTCATGGATATTGTTGGAACCCGATAGTATCGAACCCTCATGAAATCCAAGTGAAAAACGTTCAGTTGCACCGATTATTTCGGCTGCCTCTTTCGTTTCCCTGCGGCGGGTCTCATCGTCACCATGACTTGCCAGCATGGCGTCGGTCAGATCCGCAATTCCGACGCGATACCCGTTATCAGCAAGATTTATCAACGTACCGCCGCAGCCGAGTTCCACATCGTCTGAGTGGGCGCCAACCGCTAAAACGTCGAGTGTCATTATGTTGCCTCCATGTGGATGGCGAGATGTCTGGGATCGAAGATGTCCGTATATTCCGATAGGGACTCAATCAATTGATTCCCGTAAGCCGCCAGATAATAGAGCACGTTGTCATATCGTTCCTGGAGCATTCCATCCGGTACTATCCGACTCACGAGCCGGTTGGCATGATTCAACCTTACTCTATCCCGTTCCGCTATCTTGTTCAAGGTTATTTGCCTTAATTTATTCCACTGATATAACATTTTTTTCACAGATCGGTCGATCTCCGGCGAGCAGTTCACGCCGACATCCTCGATTGAACGTTCGATTCTCTCAAACCAGCCTCCCAACTGTTCGGCGCCGTTGTCGAACAGCTCCGCAAGCGCTGCCACTCTTCCCGAACTTCTCAGCAGTATCTCTCTGCCGCCCAGGACATCCATAACCGTCCAGTTGTTCTTATCTAACAGTCTTCTCACACTATTCTCAACGATGGTCGCACTCAGCCTGGGGGCAATCAGAGGTCGGGGTATATTCAGCAGATCGTAGCAGCGACCGATTTGAGCGTGATACGCCACCTCGGCGGGTCCGGCAACATAGATCCATGTCGGCAGTAGCCAGTCCTGCAGAACGGGCCGCAGGAGAACCGATGGAGAGAGGGACTCCGGATTAGTCTTAGCAAGTTTCTGCAGATCGCTGTCACTGAGTTTCTCATTCAGCTCTTTTATCTTCCATGCACCCGGTTGTCCGATAATACGGCGGCGCATTCCCTGATCGTCGATATGCAGGATCGGCAGAGCCTCATCACGCAGATTTACCTGTAGTGGAAACTGGAGGTCGGAAAGTTCTCTGGAGGCAATCTTGAATGATTTATTGAGCTTCTCAGGTTTATCGAGGCATTTATTCCAGAATTCGGTTGTACGGGCGGTAATTGCCGGATCGAGAGGATTAATCATCACCAGTCCCATATCGCCGAGCAATCCCGTCATCAACTCCCTGAAGGCGTCAGAAATTGGTCTGTCCGTTCGGTAGGATTGTTCAACCAATCCTATGATCTTATTTGTATGCGGAAGCTTTTCCAGCCACTTGCTTACGGTTGAACAGATTTCTTCTATCTCACCGGTTATTCTGTGGAAGTTGACGGATCTGCCGGTAATGATCTCTTTCGATGTATAGAAGAGCAGGCGAGAGTCGTCAGGTTCGGCGGGGAAACCAATCTGGTTAACCTGGCTGAAATCTGAGTCAGCCGTTTCCATCCAGAATATCGGGATTACCGGCACCGATACCTGCTTTTGCAACTGACGGGCAAAAAGGATAGCTGTCAGCGCTTTGTAGAAGGTGTACAACGGACCGCCGCAGATGCCCACCTGCTGACCGGTGACTATGGCAACAGCATCGGAATAGTTGAGCTTTTCCAGATTAAGCTCGACTTCAGCGGGGATATCGATGTCGCCATATCCTTTGCGAATGGCATTCCCAAGCCCCGCGGGTCGATTGAAGCGGGCACGACGCTCCAAAGCTGCTGTTCTGACTTTCTCGTCGCGCCAGTTCCCACCAAGCAGATCGATAACCGATTGACGTCCCGCGATGAATTCTGTCATTACATGCGGAATATCAGGCAGACTACCCCAATTGATTGCTTCAAGCATGCGGATTTACGAAGTAGATCATCCTTGGACTCTCGATGTTGAATGGGTTACCGTTGTAATCGCCCCAGACCGGTTCTGAAATTCTGAATCCGGTATCTGACAATAATGATTCCATCTCACCTTTATGGTACAACCTGACTGATTCGTAATACCGGTAACTGTCGTTACCTGATCTTATGTCTATCTGTTTTATGACTCTTGCTCTTTCTGTATCTATCCGGCGAGTTTCTCGAATTGTCATATCCACATCGTTCCTTGTTGTCACTGCACCATCCAGAACTGATTGCTCAACTGCGGTTCTGTTGGGCAGGTCGAGCACAAATATCCCGTCGGGCAGCAGCAATTCTTTTACATCGCGTAGAAGCTGAATTTGTTCATTATCCTCAAAGTACCCGAAACTCGTGAACAGACTGACAATCAGGGAAAATCTCCCTGATGAAGGAACAGAACGCATATCGGCTCTAACATACCACAAGTTGTCAGGGTAATTTGACTCATCGCGAGCTATTGAGAGCAACGGTCGCGACAGGTCGATTCCGAGAACCCTGAAATCCTTCCGGGCAATAAGTCCTGCATAACGTCCTGTTCCACAGCCGAGATCCAGACACCAGCCTCCCGGTTCAAGCCGACTCCAGATCTGCCAGCGATTGAGAAACTTTTCCGCTTCCTGCTGATCGCGATGAGGGTAAACCTGCAGGTAACGTTCATCGAACCATTCCCTGTACCAGTCATTCGGGACAGGCTGTTTCTGTTCATTCATGGGAGAATCAAGTATATAGAATACTTGACTATAAATCAAGTGTTTGAAAGTGTAGGCGGGATATGCATTTGAAATAACTCATACCAGTACTCCCCCTTTTGTCCCTCCTATTAACGCAGGGAGAAGTTCTCCACCTGCCGTACAACCTCATCAGTGTTTGTCACGAGGGTGAAACCGAAGGCGAGGTTGAGCAGACTCGCCAGATGCATCTCCTCGTTAATGGTTCCTGTTCCGTCGGCTAAGAAGAAAATCCTGTAATCCCGATAGTATGCGTCGCGCGCAGTGGATTCGCAGCATAGATTAGTCATGAGACCGCAAACGACCAGATCTTCGATTTTCAGACAGCGCAGCACGGTCTCAAGGTCGGTGTTATAGAACGCCGAATAGCGATGCTTGAGAATGACTTTCTCATCGGGGAGTGGAGCTATATCGCGGTGTATTTCGCTCTCTGGAGTGCCCTCAAGACACATCCCATCCCACCACCACTCCATGATGCCGGCGTCGGAGAGATTGGGATTATGGACATGGCGAGTGTAGATAACCGGACGACCCGCCGTCCTGAAGGCTCCGATGAGACGCTTCAATGTCGGCAGGATCGCCTGACCGCCGCAGGTGTAAGTAGGAGAAGACTGGTCGAGAAAGAAATCCTGCATGTCGATGACCAGCAGCGCCGCTCTCTCTGTGTTGAGCTGCATTTCATGCCGATTGTATGGTTCGATCCTATCAAGCCAACCTCGTACCTTTTTACTGATGTTCTCGGCAGTTACGTATGGATCCAAATATATTTTCCTTTCTCGGTGTTCTGTATGTTATTACTATCTTCCCCCCCCCGGTTACCGGGGGGGAATTGAAGAGGGGGTACAGGCATTCTCCCCTACGGAGCAGGGGGGAAAAGAAGGGGATATCCTTATTAGGGGACTAATTCTTTACTTAAGGTAATCCTCCTGAGTCCCCTCCTACTTGCGTAGGGTGGGGGTTATAGTTATTTCTGCAATGTCGGCAGCAGATCGGGTCTGTACCTGACAATCAGTTTATATCCACTCGAATTCTCAAGAGTTGCAGGTACGACAGAACCGTCGTTCAGCCGCCATTTCGGACCCCTGAGACCGAGGCCGACTTTGGGAGCATCTTCAGCATCCGGGACGAGATAGGGATCGAAACTGTATTTCAATCCACCTGTTAGAAGCCTTACAGTGGCGGGACTTTTTCTTCCCCTGATCTCGATTACTTCTTTAATGTCGATCCATTCGATAATCATCTCTTTTCCGGGTGAGAGGTGATGTACTCCTTTATCGGTTATCTCAACCTGGGTGGCGAGCAGTCGTCTGCCGAGGTACAGGTAAACGACAAATCCCAGCAATGTTACAATCAGGATGATAATCATCATCCATCGAATCCCCGGATCGAGATCGTATCTACTGCCGAATGTCCATATAATCGACAGCGCCAGAATTGACGGAAGCAGCATCAGGATGGACAGCAGAAAGTTAATCCTTCGATGGGTAGTCGATCTACTGAGAGCACAGATGTATCTCATAGAGTTTCCGATGCTTGTCGGTCAGCTTTCCACATTTCATACGCTTCAATCTGTTTCTCGATCCTCGCTTTCATCTCTTTATCTTCCGTTATTTCAGCAAGAGTTCTCAGAAACTCCAGCGCCGTCTCGAGATCACCCAGTCCGGCATGCAATGTTGCTGCGAGCCTCACCACGTAACCGGGAGCATCCTTCTGCATGGCAGAACGTTTCAACTCACTCGCTGCAGCGATCTTGTCATTCTGATAGAACAGGTTTACAAACCCTTTGAAGTAATACATCTCCCATCTGTCCGGTCGGTTTTTTATCCCTTTTTCGAGCAATTTGAGCGCATCTTCCCATCGTCCCGCCATCACCAGCAGATACATAGCTCCCTGGAAATACGGTGTTGCGAACATGGGATCGAGGTCGGTTATGACGTTAAAGAGGTGATACATGTGGAGAGCTTCATCCTCTTCAAGATAACCTTTCAGTGTATTCCTGATGATGGGAATCTCGCGGAAGTCAACATTACTGAAGCTTAAAGTGTCACGTTCACCGGTACGATGATGTTCTTTGGGATGTTCGATTTCATGGTTCTGATTATGTACATCGTGCTCATGTACATGTTCGTGCTTATCGATGTGCTCGCGGTGATGTCTGCCGTATCCTGAATGGTGATTCCCCGGTTCTCCGTCGGCATGTTGATGATGTTCATGGGAGAGTCCATGATAGGCGCCGACATAGAATATGCTGCGAATCCAGAGCATATCCGCAGCGGTGTTGTCATCACCCAGAGCCAGTATATGCGGAATCCGCGCGTCCGGAACCCAGAGCAGTTCTCCGAAATCAAATTGAACGGCATGCGACTTCTCTATTCTGCCCCGGAGGAAGATTAACAGCGTTATGCAGATGGCAAGAGCGAGGATGATATAAAGCGTTTGTGTGAAGCGGGGGAATGAGAACGTCCGTTTGCCGCCACCGGTTTTCACGGTCGGGTTTATCATGCCAGGTCCTTGTGTCTGAACGCCAGCGAGGCGATCAACAGTAGAATCGCGCAATAGACCAATCCATACAAACTTGCATAGATCAGTTGCAATGATGGGATCTCCTGCAGGTGAACAGCTTCGTGACGCAGGTTGAAATAGGAGAGGTTCGGGAGTAGTAGATAAATTATCTTCAATACCAAACCAGCGGATGCCTCCGGATTGGTGTCCAGGTAGAATTTTATGTCATAGCTGAACCGTCCGGCAACGAAAAGTATTATGGTGTTGATAGCGCTTAGCCAGGGGGAGGTCAGAGTTGAGAACATTACTGCCAGAGCGACAACCAGTTCAACCTCCCAGATGGAGATGAACATTGTCTTTATCAATTGAGTCGATATCTGGTATCCGATAGCAGCGAGAAACAGTAGCAGTATAATGTTCATCCCGATATAAACCAGCAGCACGGCACCGGAAAATCCCAGATATTTGCCGAGCACAAACTCCCAGCGTCGTATCGGCTTGGCAAGTATGGGGAGGATTGTGCGGCGATCCACCTCACCGTGAACCAGAACAATGCCTGCGAATATGGCGATGATCACTCCCACAAGAACGGTGATGCTCAGTCCCAGGTCGGTGATGATTTTACCCGGTTCTCCAACTGACCAGGTGCTTATGATCCATGCAAGACCGAACATTACAACGGCAAAGGCGAGCATGTTGTGCAGGATCTTGTTGCGGACAGTTTCGCGGAACGTGTTCTGTGTAACTGCAAATATACGGGTCAAGCTCTCCATTGGTCAACCTCCTTCAGGAAAGCCTCTTCGAGGCTCAACCGCCTCTGTTCTACCGAGAGCAGCCTGATTTTCCCCTCTGAGGCAAAGGTATAAACCTGGCGCAATGCCTCTTCATCGGGAACCGATACGGTGAAAAGATTCTCCTTTAAATTTGCCTGCCATTCCATCTCACGACAGATTTTCAAAATGTCGAACCCGTCAACGGCTTCGAGTTCAACCTCCCAATCCTGCCTTTTGGTCAGCAGTTCGTCCATTTTTCCGCAGGCGATCATCCTGCCCTGGTGGATGATGCCGATGCGGTCGGCGATACGCTGTGCATCATCGAGTATGTGCGAACTGAAGAAGACTGTGCGCCCTTCACTCTTCAATCCGGAGATGATTTCCCTCAGATCGGCGCGTCCGATGGGATCGAGCCCTCCCAACGGCTCGTCAAGTATGACGAGTGCCGGTTCGTTGATCAACGCCTGTGCCAGACCGAGCCTTTGTAGCATTCCTCGCGAAAAGTTTCTCAGTCTCTCGCGTTCATGTCCTTCAAGACCGACCGATTTGAGCAGTTTCTCTGAACGTTCACGCCTGACGTTGTATGACAGACCGAACAGCTTGCCGGCGTAATCGAGCAACTCACCGGCGGAGAGGAACTGATGAAAATGCGGCAAATCCGGCAGATAGCCGACTCGAGCACGAGTGCGGGGATTTCGCGCATCTTCACCGAAGAGAAGGGCTCTGCCGTTGGTAGGTCGGGCGTGATCGAGAAGCAGCTTGATGGTTGTCGTCTTGCCCGCTCCGTTCAGACCAATAAAACCGAATACTTCACCTTCAGGTATTTCGATGTCAAGGTTGCTGACCGCAGTCGTAGGCTTCTCAAACAAGCCTGGGCGGTAGATCTTCGTTAACGCTTCAGTTCGAATGGCAGGGGTGGAGTTCAACTGTTACTCCGGTGGTTTAATGATTGGTGCTTGTTGAAAAAGGTTCCTTCTGTGTACACGCGTGTTGCGGGGTGTCCGGAAATATGCGATCCGTGGCTGCCCACACAAAGTGTCTGTCACCCGCCGTGATTGGCAGCTATATCTCAATATATCAATGTGTTTAGGTGTCGGGTACGGCGACCCGACACCGGATACTGAGTATTCACTGACAGGCTGTTTCTCCGGAATGCGGTCAACGAGGACTTCTGACCGCACTCTAACCGTTGTATTGGAGTTGGAAAATCAGTATTCCAGGGAGTACAATTCCGGTGGAACCATTACAACCGGATAACCCTTCGATTCCGATAACATCCTGATATAATCGAGATCGGGATTACCGGTCTCTTTATCCGACTTGAAAAGATCGATACCGAACATCTTCGGTCTGAAGAAATCCGGGTTAATATGTCCCTTGCTGGGCATTTCCACGATTTCGATTATCTGACCGGTTTCTATATCCGCAGCATCGCGAGCCATCTGAATCGCCAGTTCCAGTCCGCCTAACTCATCGACCAGTCCGATTTTTTTACCGGCGGTTCCTGTCCAGATACGACCCTGAGCAACCTCATGCACTTCGTCTTTATCCATGTCACGCCCTTCGGCGACCTTTTCGAGGAACCCCTGGTACATGAGTCTGATCCGCTTCTCCATCATCAACCGTTCTTCAGAAGTCAGGTTACGATAAGGAATTCCTCCAACAAACGGGATATAAGCTCCTCCGGAGAGATCGGCATGCTTGCCGACCTGCGTATGATCATAGCTGAGACCAATTTTCTCGTTAAAACCGTTATCGTAGAACCAGCCGCCGATAACACCTATCGATCCGGTTATCGACCAGGGTGAAGCGACGATCTTGTCGCCATACATCGAAATCCAGTAGCCTCCTGAACCGGCTACCCAGCCCTGGCTGACGATGACAGGTTTCTTCTCCGCTGTTTTTTTCAACTCTTCGGCAACTATATCAGACGGCAGAACATCTCCACCGGGCGAGTCGGCACGGAAAACAACAGCCTTAATCCGCTTGTCCTCGCGGGCTCTCTTGATTATGGGAGCGAGACGCCTGGCATTGAGACCGTAGTTCATCGCGCAGGGTCCGAGACCGTAAATTATGGCTATTCGAGGTTTGACGCCCCAGATGTCATCGATCGGTTCCATCGCCATCAGTGTGTTTTTAGAGATACGACCTTTGCTCTTACCCTCCATTTCTTTGATAAGATCACCGATCTCATCCCACCTTCCGGTTGTGTCCGCTAATCCGTAATGTATCAAGGAGTCGGCGTTCATAATGACGACTTCATTGACGATGTAATCAAAGTGCTCGGTGGTAATGTCTCTGCTTGCGCAAATATCGGTTCTGTATGTATCGTAAAAGCCCTCGGCAAGTGCGCCGAGCTGCTCTTTGTCGCCTTCCGACATATCGGTGCGGGAGAAACCTTCCATGGCTGACTTATACTTGAAGAACCGCCACTCGTCGAAACCGATTCCAAGTTTGTCGAGCAGGTTACGATAGTAGGAGCGTCCGAAGTTAAATCCAAGAATGGCAACGGTACATTCAGGATCGACCATGACCTTATCGGCGACCGATGCGAGGTAATACTGCCACATCCCGCCCCGTTCGAGAAAGACGACAATCTTTTTACCTTCCGCCTGCAGCTCCTTCATCTTCTCGCGAACTTCCCAGATCATCTCCGGTGTGCCGTACATTTCTTCGGTGATCTTGACTGCCAGACCGGCGATTGCAGGATTATTCTTCGCAAGCTCGAGCGTTTCTAACAGTTCGGTCAAGGTATGTCCCTTCCTGTCGAACAGTTTGTAACGCTGGTACTTTATTGCGTTATTGAAGGTCATGTCCAGATAGAGTTTTTCCTTCGTAATTTTGTCGCTGAGCATGTCAGGTTTGGGGAAGCCGACACGTACTCCGTAGGTTGAGTAGGTCTGCTCGTTGTCCTTGTTGAAATGAGGCAGCGCGCTGAGCGAGAGACCGCTGAGGGTGAAGGTCAGTCCGCCCATGTAACTGCCGTCCTCAAAGTATTTTCCGACCAGTGCAATGCCTGGAACCGGCTCGACCGAAGCGCCCACAGCCCATTTGACTTCCGAGAGGTTCTCGT
This sequence comes from bacterium, assembly GCA_013202285.1. Lineage (GTDB taxonomy): Bacteria > Electryoneota > AABM5-125-24 > Hatepunaeales > Hatepunaeaceae > JABMRV01. The sequence goes on from JABMRV010000072.1 coordinate 10,703, forward strand.
TGCTTGCCATTGCAGCGTCGGTATAGATGGTCACCATCGGAGTTCCCAGCGGACGCACTCCAATATCGAGAACGCCTCGTATGTCCTTTTCTGTCAGTGCATAATGTCCTGCCATTCCAACTGAAACGTACTTGTTGTGGCGTGTTAAGGTTCCCATGGAAAGGACGTTGTCTCTCTCCATTCCTGGAACCCCGGTGGCGCCGCGTGACCAACTGTAGCTAATGCCGAAGCTCGATTCGGCGTTGCCACCGGAGATGGCAATCTGGTAATCTTTCAGAGTGTAACGCTTCAAGGTTCCGCTTGAAGTGTAACCGAAGTCCCATTGTTGCATTGTAAAGCCGCCGCCCGGACCGCCGAATGCCAACGCCCAGTTTTTCAAACCGCCATCAGCGGAGAGTGCGTTTTTGTCCGCATCATTCCATAAAACCTGAAGCTCCGATCCCTTCATCATGCCCCAGACAGCCGGATTGAAGAATGCTCCGGCAGCGCTGCCTGAAGCGCCGGGTGTCAGTACGAGGAAATCGGATTGCGGGTAGTAGGACGGGACATAAAATGGTTCAGCCTGAGTTGTCGAGATCAACAATATCAGCGCTGTGAATACTACTAATGCACTTTTCACATTCTACTCCTGTGCTTGTATGTCATTATTGTTAATTGCGATATTTCGATAAATCAATGTATAAATATAAACAATATTTAACAAGCAGGTTAAACGGAAATGTGTGTTTCAAGCAGTATTTATGCAGGATGATGGCTTTCTGCTCCATGAATTATAGAGCGGATTGATGATCTTTTGAATTGTATTTATACTTGACATATTACGAGAGGATGGTTATATTTTGTGCTACTGTTTTATCGGACAGCACGTAGTAGTTCTTGGAGGGTGGACTTCAGTCCGCCCATGCTGACATCTTGGAGGACGTCCCGAATTAGTCGGGACGCCCGTTATTATGGTAAGTCCATTGGGGCGGGCTAAAACCCGCCCTCCAAGATCGAAAATACTTTCCTTATGGAGGAATGAATGAAGAGGTTCATCTCACTGTTTATCACGGCAGTTCTATTGCTCGCTGTCGTTGGAACCGCGTCAGCGGTCGATTTTCAGGAAGAGCTTAAAAAAATGGCAACGGAGAACGCCAAAGGCTATATAGGTCCGTTCTCAACCGCCTTCGGTACGGCGATGAATTCAGGGTTGTACCATACCGCCAAACCGCACGGGATGCTGGGATTCGACATCAGTTTCAAGTTTGCGGTGGTTACCGTTCCCGATGATGCGCAGACGTTCGATTTCTTAATGCCGACTGTGTCGGTTCCGGATCCGCTTAATCCGGGACAAACCATCGATCTGGACGGAAATATCCTCTTCCCCGATCGTGAGAATCCAACTGTATTCGGGGAGGACGAAGTCGATCCGTTCAGTATAACTGCCGAGAGCGTTAGAGCGGCTTTTGAGTACGTATTGGTCGATATCGACAGCATCATGACACAGGATGAGTTTAACCTATGGGCTACTGGCATTAATTGGGATGACCAGTTGAACGCGATCCCAACTATGCCGCGCTTCCCCGGTATCGGTTTCAACGCGCTGCCTCTTTTCATGCCGCAGGTTTCGGTCGGACTGATAAAGAAGACCGAAGTCATGCTGCGGTTCATGCCGAAGGTCAAGTTGAACGACGATATCGATGCCGGTTTCATCGGAATCGGGATCAAACACAATCTCGATCAGTGGCTGCCGATTCCGTTGTTCCCGATAGATATATCCGCACAGTATGTCTGGCAGAGCCTGACAATCGGCGATCTACTCAAGTCCGGTCATAGCTCCTTCACTGTCATGGCATCCAAGAAAATCGGGATCGGAGTCAGCATCACTCCTTACATAGGAATGGGATTCGAGTCATCCACTCTTGACGTCAGTTACACAATCGAAAATCCCTCCAACAATCCCATGCTTCCTGCAGACGGCACTGAGATAGATTTCAGCCTTGACGGGGATAACAGTTTCCGTATGACCGGTGGTGTACGGTTCGGATTGCCGTTTATTACCCTCAATGCGGATTATTCCATCGGGGAGTATAAAACATACTCCCTTGGTTTCGGCTTCAGTCTCAGGTAATAGAAGGGAATTCTCCTGATATACGAAAACCCCACCCGACTTAATTCGGGTGGGGTTTTGTGCAAAGTTAAGTAAATTTCGTTACGCGTAGGGGCCAGCTTGCTGAGCCCTAACATTTTGCAGGCTCGATAAATCGGCCCCTACGCGGTATAATAAGGAATAAGGTGGCGGACAGGAATGTCCGCCCTCCCCGTTAAAATCCTCTAACGCTTTCCTTTCTTCTGAGGCAACAGCATAATCTTCAACACCTCATCGATGTCATCGACAAACCTGAACTCGAGCTTCTCCTGGATTATATCAGGAATCTCATCCAGATCGATGCGATTGTCGGAAGGACAGATAACCATTTTCATATGACCCCGGGCTGCTGCGACGCTCTTCTCCCGCAAACCGCCTATGGGAAGCACCCTTCCTTCAAGGGTTATCTCGCCGGTCATGGCGACATCGTGCCGTATGGGTTTGCCGGTGAAGAGAGACGCCAGCGCGGTAGTAATGGTTATCCCTGCAGAGGGACCGTCCTTGGGAGTGGCGCCTTCGGGAATGTGCAGGTGAAAATCGTGCGTCTTGAAATAATCCTGCGGGATTTGCAGACTGTCCGCCCGGCTCTTGAGCAATGACATGCCAATGATTGCCGATTCCATCATCACCTCACCCAGCCTGCCGGTAATCGTTATCCTGCCCTCGCCGGGCATGGAGATCGCCTCGATATTGAGCATAACCCCGCCACCGGTTGTCCATGCCAGTCCGGTGGCAATTCCGACCAGCGGTTTACGGTGAAGCAGATGAGGCAAGATCCGCGATGCTCCAAGGTAGTCCTGGAGGTTGCGCGTGCTTATATTGAATTTCTTTCTCGCCCCTGCGGAGACCTTGACGGCGATCTTCCTGCAGACCTTGCCGATTGTTCGTTCCAGTGTTCTAACACCAGCTTCGCGAGTGTAATACACGACTATATGTTCGAGACCTTTGTCGGTGAACTTTATTTGTTTGTTTGAAAGTCCGTTCTGTTTGATCTGCCTTGGAACCAGGTAACGACGGGCGATCTGGACCTTCTCAGGTGTGATATATCCCGGCAGTTTGATGATCTCCATTCTGTCGAGCAGGGGAGGCGGTATGGTTTCCAGATAGTTTGCGGTGGTGATGAACATGACATTTGACAGATCGAAGTCCAGTTCGAGGTAGTTGTCCTGGAAGGCGAAGTTCTGCTCGGGATCGAGTACTTCGAGCATCGCTGACGCCGGATCACCGCGGAAGTCGCTGCCCAGTTTGTCAATTTCGTCGAGCATGAATACCGGGTTGTTTGATTCGGCTCGTTTCAGATTCTGGATTATCCTGCCGGGAAGAGCGCCTATGTAGGTGCGACGGTGACCGCGTATCTCGGCTTCATCACGCAGTCCACCCAGTGACATCCGCTGAAATTTGCGATCCATTGCCAGGGCAATGGATTTACCGATAGAGGTCTTTCCAACTCCCGGTGGACCAATGAAACATAGGATGGAAGCTCTTCCGTCGGGATTGAGTTTCTTGACCGCCAGGTATTCAAGGATTCGTTCTTTGACGTCATTCAGCCCGTAATGATCTTTATCAAGAATCCGCTTTGCTTCAACGACGTCAAGTTTGTCTTTGGTTGACACATGCCACGGCAGATCGAACAGCCAGTCGATGTATGTCCTTCCAACATTGTAATCGGCGGAGGATGGATTCATCCTGCTCAGGCGGTCTATTTCCCTCTCGGCAGTTTCCTTTACTTTTTCCGGAGCGTCGAATTTCTCAAGCCTCTCCTTCAGTTCCTTGACTTCAGCGCCTTCCTGATCCTCACCTAACTCACGACGGATTGCTTTCAATTGTTCGCGCAGGAAATACTCCTGCTGGTTGCGCTCGATTGTCGAGGATACCTCGTCCTGTATCTTGCTTCCCAACCGAATAATTTCAAGCTCGCGCGTTACCAGCCTGGAGACTTTTGTCAGCCTGTCTTCGATCTCAACGGCGGAGAGAATCTCCTGCCTTTCTTCCGGCTTGATATTGAGATTGGAAATGATGTAGTCGGCGAGAGCTCCCGGCTGACTGATATTAATCAACGCCACCTTAACTTCAGACGGCAGGTACTGTGCCTTGTCGATTATCTCGCTGAACTCCTCCTTCAGATTTCTTACCAAGGCTTCAATGCGAATACCCTCAGCCGGTTTCGCCTTCAGATGTGTCAGTCTGACTATGCTGAAGCCGTCTTTGGTCATCTCCATGCTGCCGATTGTGACCCTTCCCAGTCCCTGCAAGAGCAGTCTGATACTGCCGTCCGGAATGCGGGACATCTTGACAATCAACGCAACACACCCGACACTGAATGGTTTCCGGCTCTTTTTCGTTCGCTGCCGGACAGGTTTCCTAAGGGCTACCGTCAGCAATTTGTTCTCTGTGTCGAGTACTTCGTTGATCAGATTTATATGCTCCTTGTCCTGAACCAGGACAGGACTCAACACCCCGGGGAAGATAACCAGGTCGTCGGTAAGAAACAGTGGTAATTGCAGAGGAATGTCAGATGCGGTACCACTGTCTTGCTTCTCATTCATCGTCTTCCCCCGAGATTTCAATCTCAATACTGTCTGCAGAGTATAAATCCCTCTTGGGCAGATTGATCTGGAAAAAACCGTTGAGATACTTGGTTGTCACATTATCCGTATCAACCGGAGCAGGGAGATCCAGACAACGTTCGAATGGACCGAAGTCGATCTCCATCTTATGGAAATGTCTCTTCTGTTTTCCGATCTTTTCCTGTCGTACACCGCGAATGGTCAGTTTATTCTTGTAAATATGTAGAGAGATGTCTCGTGTTGAAATACCTGCAATGTCAATCACAACGACGATCCTGTCTTCAGTCTCATACATGTCTGTAGGTGGTTTCCAGCCTTTCTCAGCCGGCATTAGCGACCATCTACTGGCTTTGAAATAATTGTTGAATACAAAGTCCAGATCATCGGCGATATCATCGAATTCCCGAGTTCTAATGGGAGCCGGTTCTATCATCGTGCCTCCTTAAATGAAAGAAAAATTTATCATCCCGCTGGGATTCGAGCGGTAATATACAAATTCCTCAGTTGAAATAGTTGATTTTCTTATATGCTGACGCATCAATCAACTAATTTCCTCCCTGAAGTGAACGAGTATCTCCATGACCTCTGCCGGGTTTTCAATCTTCATTACCCTCTCTCGCAACCTGGCAGCATTGGGCATTCCCTTAGTGTACCAGTTGAAATGTTTACGCATCCTTTTCACTGCATGTATTTCAGGCATGTAATCCAGCATGAGAATGTAATGATCGAGAAGGACATCGATCTTCTCCCTGTCAGTCGGTATATACGGATCAGCAGAGAAGATCCACGGTCGTCCCCGCGCTCCCCGACCGATCATCACCCTGTCACAGTCTGTCACAGTTTTCATTCGTTCGATATCCTCCCATGTCCTCACGTCGCCGTTGCCCACAACCGGAATCGTTTTTACCGCCTCTTTTACATCCCCGATAATCTGCCAGTCGGCATTGCTACTCCAAGAACTACGCACGTAACGGGCATGGATTGCTATCAGAGACGCTCCTGCTGCCTCAGCAATTACTGCTGTTTCCTGAGCAGTATCATCCGGCTGTCGATAGCCCGTACGCAGTTTGACCGAGACTGGGAGACCTGTAGCATTCCTGGTTTCAGCAACGATTTCACCGATCAATTCCGGGTATTGCATCAGGAATCCACCCGAGTTTCTTGAGACCATCCTCTTGACCGGACATCCACAGTTGATGTCTATCATATCCGGCTGGAACATCTCAGCGATAATCGAGGCTGCTTCAGCAAATTGACGTGGTTCAGAACCGAAGAGCTGTATAGCAATCGGGCGTTCATCAGGATGAAATTTCACCAGCTCAAGGCTTTTTCGCCCACTCCTGCGTAAGCCTTCTGCAGAGATACATTCGGAATAGAGCAGACCGGAACCGAAACGACGGGTGATCCGACGGTAGGGTGAATCCGTCGTTCCAGCCATCGGGGCGAGTATATTTCCGGCAGGAAGTTCCCAATTACCGATTGTAAACTTGGATTGTGGTTGATTTAGCGTAGATTTATCTTTACCTTTCTTATCTATCTCAATGAGTAAATTCATTGTGTCTTGTTTTATTAAAGTTTAACTACATCCTGTTGAAAAGTACTCATTTTGTCATTCCCGCGCAGGCGGGAATCCAGACAAGTTATTGTTATTTCATGGTTTCCCGCTTTCGCCGGAATGATAAAATGAGATGAAATCCTTCAGATTCGGTACATTTTTAACAGAAACTAACTACATCCGGACTGATCGAAAAGATCGGAACCGGTTAGATTATCGAGAACATAATGTCCAGAGTATGCGAAATTTGTGGCAGAGGACCGCAGGTCGGTCATAATGTCAGCCATGCACACAATCTAACCAAACGCCGCTGGGAAATAAACCTGCAAAACATGCGCGTCTTGATCAACGGTCAGACGAAGCGTATTAAAGTTTGCACACGTTGCATTCAGGCAGGAAAAATCGTTCGTCCTGCATTTCAGCCGCGCAAGCGTAAACCGAAAGTGGCGGTACCGAGCCTGGCGGATGTCAAGGTAGCCCTCGAAACCGTAGAGGAGGAGTCTGCCAGTGAGTTCTTCTCTGAAACCTCAATAGTTGATACGATCTTCAAGAAGAAAAAACGACCTGGTGAGACGGATGAATCCGAGACTGACTCAGACGATTCAGAGAAGAGCGCCGATACGGATGCAGAGGAAACTGCCGATTCCACTGTCGCCCCGGTCATCGTCGAAGTTGAACAGGTTCCTGATAGTGAATTATTCCCACCGGAAGAGAGTGACAAGGAGCAGTAGAACCATACCGACCTTCGGATTAAATCCGTTCGGATCAAAACGATTATCGAAAAAAGTGCCGGGTGATTTCACCTGGCACTTTTCTTAATCCGATCTACTAAGATCAAGGTGAGTCACCCTCCCCGCGATAGGTTGCCTAAAGAACGTAGTCCATATCGCCGGGGTCCTTGATGTAGGTGGCAACCAGGTCGATAGTCGCCTGAACATCATCCTTGTGAACCGTTTCCACAGTCGAGTGCACATAACGGCAGGGAATCGAGATGGTGATTACCGCCGAACCGCCTTCCGACCTCTGGATCGCACCGGCATCGGTTCCGCCACGCGGTAATACATCTTTCTGGAATTTGATCTTTTTCTTCTTTGCCAGCTCCTCGAACCTCTCAAACAGCTTCGGGTTGGCAATTGAGGCGCCATTCATGATGCTGAGCGATGTGCCTTCACCGAGCTTCGATATCTCGCTGGCACCATCGGCACCTGGGACGTCGTTTGCCAGTGTGACATCGAGAGCGATCCCGATATCGGGCTTTATCCCCGAGGATGAGGCAAAAGCGCCGCGCAGCCCGACTTCCTCCTGGGTTGTGGCGACGATATAAAGATCAGCGGGTGATTTCCTAGCTTTTCGTAGAGCTTCAATCATGCAGTAAACGCCCACTCGATCATCGAACGTCTTGGCGGTGTAACAGTTGCCGAGCGATTCCATTTTTCGATACATGGTGATCGGATCGCCTACTTTCACCAGTTTTTCAATCTCTTTCTTGGGCAAGCCGAGGTCGATAAAATAGTCCTTGATGAGCAGCGGTTTCTTCTTCTCTTCTTCGGTGAGTATGTGCACTGGCTTGGAACCGATAATACCGGGCAGATCCTTCCTGCCGTGCACTGTCACACGCTGAGCCATAAGAGTACGCGGATCAAAACCTCCGGCGGGCTGCATCCGAAGAAAGCCCTTCTCTTCAATGAAACTGACCACAAATCCGATTTCGTCCATGTGCGCAGCGATCATGATCTTCTTGCGACCGCCCTTGGGCACTCGACCGGTACCTTTTATAAAGCCGATGACGTTGCCGAGTGTATCGGTATGTACTTTATCGACCAATGGTTTCAATTCATCGATAATGAACTGACGGACACGCTCCTCACGACCGGATACACCGGTCATTTCAACTAATTTACGTAAAAGTTTCAATTATATCTCCTATTATTTCAGTATGTTAGTTTTCTACAATAACGACGATTCCCTTGATGCCGGTCATCGCCTGAATCTTAGCTGACAGTTGTTCCGCTTCCTCACGAGTATGAAACCTGCCGATCATCACTACGGTCAGGTTTTTCCCATTGACCTCCTTGTCGATGAGGTCAGCGCTGCCGAACGACATGACTCTGCCTGCAACGTCCTCCGCTCCCTTTCGCCTCCCATAGGCTCCTAATTGTACTCGCCATTTACCGGTTTCGGGGAATAATTCAGCGCGTTTTACAGTTCTCGGTTCTTCGGTAAGTTCTTCAAGTCCTGAAGCTGCGTTAAAATCGGGTTTCTCAGCCAGACGCGGATGGTCGAGATGACGAGTAAGGAGAAAGTCATAATATTTCTCCGCTTGAGCCATGTCTCCCAGGCTCCAGTGGTATTGCCAGAGCCTTTCAAGCGCCCAGGCTTCGGAGCTGGAGTTGGGGTACAGAGCGAGGATCCGGTCATAGTAGAATCTGGCAGCTTCGCCGTCCGTCTCGAATACGCCTCTGAAAAACTGCCCCGCTGCGCTCTCTTCGGGAATGGAATTAAGCAGCGAACGGATAGTGTCGATATCCCCTGACTGGTAGCGTTCGAACAGCCAGTTTTCATCCACACTATACGCCTGACGTTGAAAGATCAGCGCAAGTACGATAATGCAGAAGATGAGGAGCAGTTTATGGTTTGATGACAGTATTAATCCCATTTAGTTCAGTTATTGCTCCGCAGTATCCTGATCCTCGTCTGAAATTGCTTCATGGTTGTCATCATTCTCGTCAGGTGTTCGGGTTTTAAGCTTCTCCAGTTCATCCTGCAGCCGCAGAACTTCCTTTTTACTGCGCCGAAGTTCGACGGATTGTTGAACTTGGTAATAGGCGGAGAGCAGGAGGAACACTATCATCCCCCCGGCAAAGGCGAAGTAAATTACCATGTAAATGGGAATCTGATTCGATTGCCAGGTATAGACGGAAATACTGACCAGTTGGTTATTCTGCAGTGCGAGTCCGAGAATAACGATGATGATGGTGGCGATTAAGATCCAGCGTACGATCCACACGAAAGTGTACTCCTTATTTTTATAATCGGAACTACTAATCAGTTCCTGTTGAAAAAGTCCTTTAGACCGCTGGCAGACGCCCTCGTCTGCCAGTTAAATCCTTGTTTTTCCGTCAGACGAGGGCGTCTGACGGCAGGCGGGCTTTAGTCCGCCCTCCAATTTGGCAGTTAAACCACATTCCCCAGCAGTGTAAAACCACTGATTTCTCGGATCAATACTCTTACCTCCTCACCGGCGCGCAGGTTCCCAGCAGGCATGGAGACAATATAACCCTGACGACTGCGTCCTGTCACCTGTTCAGGGTGCTTTCGAGCGGTTCCTTCGATTAAAACTTCCATCTTTTCTCCAACGAGGGTTGTAAATAATGAGGATCGTGTGTTCTCAAGAGCCTCGTTAAGCTCCATCAGCCTAACGGTTTTAACCTGGTCGCCGACGTCGTCAGTCCAGTCAAATGCTGCCGTTCCGGGGCGGGGTGAATAACGGAAGACAAAACCGGAGGCGAAACCGATCTCTTCAACGAGTGATAATGTATCATGGAAGTCCTCTTCGGTCTCACCGGGGAAACCGACGATAAAATCTGTGGAGAGAGCAATTTCCGGTACGGAGTAGCGAAGTTTCTCGACCAGTTTAAGGTAATGCGCCCGTGTATAGCCACGATTCATCGCTTTCAGTATCCTGTCCGAACCGGATTGAACCGGTAGATGCAGATCAGGGCAGATATTTCCACCGGTAGATAGAGCATCGATCAGGTCGTCGTCAAGGTCCCGCGGGTGAGAAGTGAGAAACCTGACCCTTTGCAATCCGGGAACCCGGGCGATCCTTCGCAGCAGTTCACCGAAGCCGATGCCATTATAGTTATAAGCATTTGCGTTCTGTCCCAACAGGATCACTTCGGCATAGCCCTCAGCGACGAGGGTTTTGGTTTCGTTGACGATTTCATCGACCGGACGATTGCGCACTCTGCCGCGTGCCAGGGGAACCATGCAATATGAACAGGCGTTATCGCAGCCTCGCGATACCGCCAGCCATGCCCGTACACCGGGTTCTCTCTTAGGGAGAAGATCTCCGTATGTCTCATTAGTAGGATCTGCTATCAGAACGCCAGTTTTGCCTTCACCGTTTGCGGCGTTACGCAGCAATTCCGGGAGCTGCCGGTAAGCGTCGGGACCGATGACGAAGTCGATATCCGGACGGTTTTTTAGCAGTTCTTCACCGATCAATACTGACAGACAGCCGATCATGCCAACGATTCTGCCGGAGTGCTGTTTTTTCCAGGACAGCATCCGGTCGATGTCAGCCAGGGCGCGGTTCTCGGCATGCTCGCGCACGCCGCATGTGTTTATGAGAAGAACGTCCGCTTCATCACGAGTTTCGGCAATATGGAAATCTGAACCGGTGAGGATACCGGAGACCAGTTCGCTGTCGTATTTATTCATCTGACAGCCGTAGGTGCGAATGTGAACACTCAGTCTGCCGGAGGTTGAATGCTTCAAATTGGGATGTTAAGAATAAAATGTATCATTATCTGCAATTTGCAGGTATTATAAAGAGATAAATATATTTAAGCTTGAACTTGAATGCAAGTGTATTTGTTATCAGTCAATGAATGTATTAAAATAGAAATCACACCGGAGGTTTATGCTATGGGAATGACACATGGGTTAATTATGAAAGCTATTCATATAACAATAATTTGCGTTCTGGCAGTGACATGCCGTGGTATGGCATACGATCTACCGGAAGTTATTGGCAATATTGAAATGGGGTGGGACTATGCGACCGATTTCTGCAACATCGGTGACCAGAACGGTGACAACCGTGACGACCTTATCATTCCGAGTTTTTACGAGAACAGGTTGGAGATCTACTACGGTGGAGACAATATGGGTGAAGAAATCGGATATATCATCGAACCGCAGCAGGAAAACGAAGTAGTAAGATGGAGAATAAACAACCTGGGAAATATCCTACCCGATCGGGCTCCCTTTTTTGTAAATTCCTCATCTGTGAGAATTGAACCCACTTATATACTTCTTAACATTTTTGAGGGTGGAGATAACCTTGATGATAATCCGGAGTTTACATATCGGAGTGTTTACCAACATGATGAGGTAAATATAAAGGACGGATATGCAACTCGTCCAACCGATGTCAATGCTGATGGTTTCAATGATGTTATAGCCTTTATGAAAGGTGATTCGATCGGCAAAGTATTCATTCTGTTTGGTGGAGAGGATTTTGACACCATACCGGATTGGGAAATAACGGTAAACACACCCTGGAGAATAATGGGAGGAGCCAAATACTCAAGTGGTCTTGATGTCAATGGAGACGGTTACCATGATATTTACTTAAGAACAAAACTGCCAACAGAACAGAGGAACGTCGATCGCTACTGGTATTCACTTTACTTGGGCGGTGAACCGATGGATACAATACCGGTATTTACATTTAGGGAGGATCGCTTCGAGGGTGAGTTTGTCAATAGGAAAATGGAATACGGTTTCACTTTGCTTCCGGACGTCAATGGTGACGGCTATGACGACTGGGGTAATTACTGGTACGAATTCTCAGAAGACTTTACCGACGACGGTTTTTACATCTTCTTTGGCGGCGAGGAACCGGATATGGAGCCGGATCTTGAACTGGAAGGGCATCGGAGGTTGTTGATACAGGAGGGTGATATAACCGGGGGTGATTTCAATGGCGATGGTGTGGGCGATATTGCAACCGGTTTATGGGCGAACACTGTACCGAGGGGTGAGGTTATGATCCACTTCGGTTCGGCATGGATGGATGGTGAAGCTGATATCTATATCG
>JABMRV010000073.1 GCA_013202285.1 bacterium
CCAAATTCCCGCTGGCAGACGCCCCCGTCTGCCAGTTAAGTTATTGTTTTTCCGTCAGACGAGGGCGTCTGACGGCGGGCAGAAGTCTATTCTCGGACAGTCTGTTTCGCCGGAATGACGATATAATGAAATACGCATTAGACCCTGAACTTTTTCAACAGACGCTAATTGAAAGAATAACCTATACCTGAAATGATGCGAAATCCTTCTCGACGTCGATTTCTTAAAGATTCAGCAAAATACGGCTTGATACTGGGCGGCGCCGGTGCGATCCTATCGAGCCCTGCATGGCTGCGATGTCTCTTTCTCAGATCTCCTGCCGACGCTATCGCAGCAGGAAGACTCGACGAATTAATTCGCGCAGCGCCGATAGCAAGATTCTGGGCATCGACTACCGACTCAGCAGGTAATTGCACAGTCTGTCACGGTCCCGGGCTGACAATGCCCGATTTTAAGCACAACGAGGAACTTATCAAGTGCCTGTTGTGCGCTCAAGGATGCGTCATAAGGGATGGTGAACGAGGTAAATGCCGCACTCGTATCAACGTAAACGGCAAACTGCATACCCTGTCTTACGGTCGTCCGATTTCCACTCATGTCGATCCCATCGAGAAGAAACCTCTCTATCATTTCCTGCCCGGAACAACCGCTTATTCACTGGCAACAGCGGGTTGTCCACTGCATTGCAAATTCTGCCAGAACTGGGAAATAGCACAATCGAGTCCCGAAGATTTTCCCGACAGGTTTGTTTCTCCGGCACAGATAGTTGACGCCACTGTATCGAGCAATTCTCCCATTATCGCCTTTACCTACAACGAACCAACCGTATTCACCGAATACCTGCTTGACATAGCCCGACTGGGACTGGATGAAGACCGAAGGAGCGTATTGATAAGCTGCGGCTATATGAACGAAGCTCCACTCAGGGAGATGTGCGAAACACTCGATGCGATCAAGATCGACCTTAAGGGCTTCAGCCGTGAATTCTACCGGAAAGTCTGTGGAGCCGAACTGAGTCCCGTGTTAAGGAGTATCAAGCAGGTTGCCCGCAGCAGCGCTCATCTGGAGATCGTTAACCTGGTGGTGCCGACACTGAACGACTCGGATGAGATGCTGACCGGACTTGCCGAATGGATCTTCAATGAAGTGGGTCCGGATGTTCCGATTCATTACACCCGCTTTCATCCGGATTACCAGATGAGAAATCTCCCGCCAACCCCGATTGCAACGCTTGAAAAAGCCCGTGATATCGCCATTGATCGTGGTATTCATTACGCTTTCGTGGGCAATGTTCCCGGTCATCCCGGCAATCACAGCTACTGCCCTAAATGCGGCAAAATTGTCATCGAACGACAGGGATTCTTTGTTCGACGCAATCAGATAGTGAATGGAAAATGCAGGTTCTGCGGTGAGCCTATTGCCGGAGTCTGGAGTTGATATGAAAATTATTCTGTCCTGTATGATGATATTCTGTATCCTGACACAGGGTTGTCAGGGACAGGATAAATCCGAAGAAACCGTAATTAAGAACATCCGTCCGCCAGCGGTATCGGGAAAATTCTATCCCGATGATCCTGAAAAGCTTCGGGGAGCTATCGATGGGTATATCAAGGATGCAAAAGATCGCTGGTCGTTCACATCGCCGCCGGTCGCGCTGATCGCTCCGCATGCAGGTTACATATATTCCGGTCAGATCGCTGCTGATGCATACAAGCAGGTGATGGAGTTCGACTACGACGTGGTGGTCATACTCGGCACAAACCACACCACGGGAGGATTTAACGGTATTTCGATATATCCTGAGGGAGCCTACAGAACCGTTCTCGGTCTAACTGAAATCAACCAAGATGTTACCAGGCAACTGATAGAATCTGATGATATATGCGTCTTCAATCCCGCCCTGCATCGAACCGAACATTCTGTCGAGGTTCATGTACCGTTCATTCAGCAGCTTTTTCCCGAAGCGAAAATTGTACCGGTGGTGATCGGCACCGAGGATATCAAGGCATGCACTCGTTTCGGCGAAAAACTGGCTGAGATTCTCAAGCCTTACAAGGCTCTCATTGTGGCAAGCTCCGATCTTTCACACTATCCGGAGTATGATGACGCGGTTGATGTTGATAATAAGTTCCTTCAGTCTGTTATCGGAATGAACCTGAAGAAGGTGAAGTCAACCATCAGAGAGCAGATGAACCGGAGGATCGGAAACCTCTCCACCTGCGCCTGCGGTGAGGGTCCCATCCTTGTTGCAATGGCTGCTGCAGAAGCAATGGGAGTCGAAAAGGCTACTTTAATCAGCTACGCCAATTCCGGCGATGCACTGATTGGCGACTATTCAAGAGTTGTCGGTTACGGCGCAGTCGTATTCGGTGGTAAACCAACCTCGACCACTCCGATTGATCCTGATAATATGTCACCCACAGGATCCTTACTTCCCTCTGACAAGGTACAGTTACTCAATTTCGCACGCAAAACCATTCACCGGTATCTCACCACTGAAACCCTGCCGTTGCCGAGGAACTTCAGTCTCTCCGCTCAAAATAAGCGGGGAGTCTTCGTGACCCTCAATAAACAGGGTCAGCTACGCGGATGCATCGGTCACATGGCAGAGGATATGCCGTTATGCAGATGCGTTGGTATGATGGCGCTGCAGTCGGCATTCAGCGACAGGAGGTTCCCGCCTGTCGAACTGGAAGAACTGGATGATATTGAGATCGAAATATCGGTTCTAACGCCGTTCGAACTCATCCCAAGCGCAGATGATATTGTAATCGGCAGAGACGGTGTTGTGATTAAGAAGGGAGGTAGATCTGCAGTCTATCTTCCGCAGGTGGCGCCAGAACAGGGTTGGACGGTTAAAGAAACACTCGACAACCTCTGCCGAAAAGCGGGACTTCCGAAGGAAAGCTGGCGCGAGGGTGCAGAACTCTACATCTTCCAGGCTGAAGTTTTTCATGAGGGTGAATATTGATGAAGTATAATTAGTGCTTGTTGAAAAGTCTTTTATATGTCATTCCCGTGCAAACGGGAATCCAGTTGTGATCGGGACTTACTGGGTTCTAGTTGCCGTCAGGTTTCAAGTGCAGCATAACCTGATGGCTTTACAACAGTTATAAATTCCCCTGCCAGGTTACTCTTCGTTTGAAACCTGGCAGGAACGCTGTGTAATTGTATTAGCAGGGGGGGAAATTAAAAGGGGAATCAGCACAATCCCCTGAGACAATAAATCCACACTCCATAACAACACAATCCATGTCCATCAACCTCCTGCTAATCGGTATCGTCTCCATCCTCGGACAGGTAATAATCCTGCGGGAACTGTCGGTTGCATTCTATGGTATAGAACTCATATATATCCTCACCATCGGGATATGGCTGCTGTGGACCGGCATCGGTGCGTTGATCGGGAGAAGGATCTCACATCATGGACCGGGATTGATCGTCTTCCTCTTCATACTGATGGGTATTACTCTACCGCTGGACATTGCGTTTATCCGTGGTTCCCGTGTATTGTTCGGTGGAGTGCCCGGGGCATATCTTCCCTTTATACATCAACTTATTATTATTTCACTTGCTCTGCTGCCGGTCTGCCTGAACTTCGGCATTCTCTTTCAGAAGGCTGCCGTACTTTACGTTAAGAACCACAATAAAACTCTCGCTTACGCCTATGCTATTGAAAGCGCCGGTGGCGTCATCGGTGGATTACTGTCAACATTACTCCTCAGGTTCGGTGTACAGAATCTGAATATCACCCTGGTGTGTGCTATCCTCTCATTCGCATCCGCTTTCATTTATCAGGGGAGAAGACATCAACCGGTAATCAGACTAATTGCAATGATGTTTATCTTCACACTGGCAATGACTTCGTTGCAGTCACCCAATATCGACCGCTGGATGACAGGCTGGAACCACCCGAATCTGCTTGAAACGCGCGATACGCCTTACGGCAGGATAACCGTCAGATCACTGCATAATCAGCTCTCAATATTTGAGAATGACGCCCTGAATTTTGAGACCGAAGGCACGACAGCCGAGGAATTCGCTCACCTCTCGGCGCTGCATCATGCAAATCCGCAGAAAATCCTGCTCCTCGGAGGCGGTGTTGAAGGTCTGGTACGTGAACTCCAACTATATTCCCCCCGGCAGATCGACTATGTCGAACTGAACAGCCAAATGCTCGATATGCTACAACAGCATATTCCTTCCGACATACGGAATTCTCTAACGGCTGAAAATGTAAGGGTTATTACCGCCGATCCGCGGCGATACATCGATGATTGCGAGAGCTACGATCTAATTATTTCAGCGATGCCTGAGCCCGCATCCGGGCAGACGAATCGATTCTACACCCGCGAGTTCTTCAAAAGTTGTGCAGCAAAACTGAATCCCTGTGGAATCCTGACATTCAGACTCCGAGCTTCCGAAAACCTGTGGACGCCTCAGCTTAAGCTGCGGACTGTCAGCATTATCCGTGCGTTAGAATCATCCTTCCATTACGTCACTGTTTTGCCCGGTGTTACCAATATCATCATAGCTTCAAACGAACCGTTGCAGACAGATCCAATCCTGCTCGGAGAACGGTTGACCGGACGCAGTATATCGACAAAACTCGTTATTCCGGAATACATCCGCTACCTCTA
The DNA here is from genome assembly GCA_013202285.1 of bacterium. Classification (GTDB taxonomy): domain Bacteria; phylum Electryoneota; class AABM5-125-24; order Hatepunaeales; family Hatepunaeaceae; genus JABMRV01. The sequence continues at coordinate 4,641 of JABMRV010000073.1, forward strand.
CAGTAACGACCGTTTCCATGAGATTAGAGAATTTCTTGAGACTACCCGCGCGCCCGTCAACAGTGATGATCTGCCGATATGCTACCAGTATGCCGTGATGATCTGGCTGTCGCAATTCTACCCACAGCTCGCCTTCCACGATATGAATCTCACCGGAGCAGGCGGAAAGGGCTCAAGGATTTTCTTCGGCATATTATTCATTACAATAATTCTCGCATTCCTTCTCCTACGCCGAAGATTCTGGCTGCGACGCATCATACTGGTCTCTGTCACAGGTTTTATCGGCATGGTCATGGAAACCCTTTTGATACTTCATTACCAGATGAAGAGCGGCATACTCTATCAGGATATCGGTCTGCTGCTGACCGCTTTCATGCTCGGACTGACCATTGGAGCGTATCTGACCAACAGATGGATAAGACCCTCATCTCTCACTGCAATATCACCTTCCAATAAAAACAGGTGGGGGCAGGGTGCAATACTCATAACCGGCTTCTGTTTGCTCAACGCTGTTATGATGCTCACCCTGAAGGTTTCGATCCTGTCAAGTTTAATTGGCATAGCCGTTGTGCTTGTTCTGACCGGCGCTTTCGTCGCTGCGGTGTTCGCTTACGCAAGCCTGGACAGGATCACCGACCAGACTCGTGTTATTTCACCTCTATATGCGGCGGATATTATTGGAGGGTGTTTCGGAGGTTTGGCTGGTGTTCTGTTCCTGATACCTATGATCGGATTGTCATCGACTGCGGGATTAATGAGTGGATTTGCGTTGGTGTGTCTTTTGCTGATATTGTAAATGATTTGTTCCTGTGGGTCTTGCGCCATCAGGTGTGTGACCCACAGGTGGAAGCGTCAGGTCACACCGTGACTTCGTCTCGGCAAGACCTGACGCAACACGAAGTGTCTCTCACATGCAGGTTATGTAAGCTATTTACGGATAAGTCCTTAATAGCTATTTCCCAGGTCAATCGGCTGACTGACCTGGCTACTTGAGTTGCAGCTTTGACTCGCAATGCTGGAGGTTGAACCTGGCGTCCTCGTAACCGGGGTCCAGTCTGACCGCCTCCGTGAACTGCGTATGCGCCTTTTCCAAGTCACCTGAACGAGCATAAGTTATACCAAGCCTGTTCCTGAGAACGGCATCATTGGGAGTAATCTTCAACGCTCTCTCGTAGCTGGTAATCGCTTCATCGATGTTGTCGAGCTTCATATAGGCTTTGGCAAGATTCATGTAATCGTCCGCCAGTTTCGGTTCTTTCTGAGCCAGTTCATCTACGATTTGTGCATCGAATTCAGCTAATAGTTCGTCGGAAATATCACGATTGAAAAACTCTTCAATCTCCTTATAATCATCCTCATCCTTACTCTTCAAGATAGCTGCCTGACTCATTAACCAGTAAAGTTTCTTGAGGTTCGGTTTGTTTTCAATTGCCTTGTAATAAGCATGGACTGCCTTTTCCCAGTTTTTCTTGACAGTAGCAATTTCACCGATGTTCCTGTAAACCTCTACAGAGGTTGAGTCAAGTAATAACGCCTTCCCAAACATCTTTAGAGCAGTGTCATAGTCTTTCTTGCTGGCATAAACCATACCAAGATTATTATAACCGCGGTCAATACTCATGGTATCCAACTCAATGGCTTTTTTCATTGCCGCGATAGCCCTGTCGTAGTTACCCCAAATGTTAAAGATAATTCCCAAGCCCATATAAGCTTCGGGATAATCCGGGTCAATCATCAAAGCTGTTTTGTATTGTCCGGAAGCCTCTTCATAATTACCCCGCTTCATCGCTGATCGACCGAGGTTGACGTGGATGGAGGCTTCATAATGCGCACCCTTAGACGTCTGATCTTTAACCCACGGCGTATGCTCAAACACTAACACAGAAACTACAATAAGAAGTGGACCGAAGAGTACTACCCAGGCTAAATCTATGCGGAATTTCATGATTATAACCTCAACATGTATTATGAATAACAAACAGGACGCTCTTTCCTTCCCTGCGCAACCGGTTGTAAAGATCACAGGCGTCTTTAGTATTCGCGATTATCACTTGTGTAACCTTAGATGTTAAGTTATTGAATATGAAGTATGTACCTTCCTCCACATTGAACCCTTTACCGCCGAGTCCTTGCCAACCGTTGCCTATAAGCAGGATAGAGGGTTCATTACCAAGAAAGAATTTTTTGTCAATGCTATTGAAGAAATGCTTTTTATCTACCAGGCGCGGAAGACCGTTAGGATAGATCATCAGATCAAAAAACGGAACCGGAAGACCTTTATAGAACGTCAGTCCAAACGAGCTATGGGTTATGTACTCGTTCCTGTTCTTAATATATGAACCGGACAATAAAAGGGTGCAGATCACCACCAGGCTGATGAAAGCCATCCTGAAAGGCTTGAACTGTGTCAGGTGAATGATGGCAAATGCTCCAGCATACGTGACGAGTGTAATAATCACCAGATAAGGTATTTGATCATGATCGGTCAGGAGCGGGCTGGTCAGTATGAACACCAATGCAAACAGCCCAACCATTATAAATGCAGAAAGTGGATCCTTAAAATAATCGACAATCCGCTTCTTCCAGATTCTCTGTCCCCTGATCTTTAATGTGCCGTAAGGTTCCACAACAAAGAAGATGAGAATCAGCCCCATCATACAGCCCCAGCAGTCCTTAGCCTGGTCGCACAGATCGAAAATACGATTGGAAAAAAAGAGTTGAAAAAACTCATCAAATAACGAGAGCCCTAAAGCAGAAGCGAAAGAGTAAACGATAGCCTTGTGCTGAGGAAGGTTCCGCAGATTGAAAGCCCGAAAGAAAAAGAAAACGTACGCAGTGTAGGCAACGTAATGCCAGTTTCTCTGCAGTTCATAAACCGAGAAGTCACTGTACAGGTCTTGTACCTTCTGTGACAGAGCAATCATACCAACTATAACAAGTCCTCCTGCAATCCGGCGAAGAGTAATATTCCTGCGCTGCCAAATCAAGAGGACAATAAGACCAATTATTACTGCAGCGGCGATATAAGGTATATTGTAACCGAAAAGAGAAAAACTGATATGCGATACTGAAGATACAGTACCTTGCAAAAACCTTGTAACCACCATGAATGGGGTCATTACGACAAGAGAAGCGAAGAGGATAAATTGAATCATTGCGATAGTTCGCGGATCCTTTCTCTTCATAGCGCCTCCCGTGTTAAATTTGTTCGTATCATCTCAACACGTATTATGGATCACAAACAGTACATTCTTCCCTTCCCGGCGCAACCGGTTGTAAAGCTCAACTGCCTCAGCATTTTTCCTGATTATCACCTGTGTGACTTTATATGTTATACTGTTAAACATAAAATACGAACCTTTCTCCACATTGAAACCTTTACCTCCAAAACCTTTCCAGCCGCTGCCGATGAGCAGGATAGAAGGTTCATTGCCGAGAAAAAACTTCTTATCGACATTATTAAAGAAATGCTTTTTATCAACCAGACGGGGAAGACCGTTGGGATAGATCATCAGATCAAAAAACGGAACCGGAATACCTTTATAGACTGTGAGACCTACCGGAACCGAGAGTACCTGAAAGTATGAATTATGTGTTATATAATCGTCCTTGTTCTTAATATATGAACCGGTCAATAAGAGGGTGCAGATCGCTACCAGGCTAATGAAAGCGATCCTGAAGGGTTTGAACTGAGTGAGATGAATAACTGCGAATACAACCGCATATACACCGAGGCAAATAACAACTAAGTAAGGTATTTGATCCTCATCGGTCAGCAGCGGGCTTGTCAATATGAACACCAGTGAAAACAGTCCGACCATCACAAACGCAGAAAGCGGATCCTTGAAGTAATCGACAATCCGCTTCTTCCAGATTCGCTGTCCCCTGATCTTTATTGTACCATAAGTTTCCGTTACAAAGAAGATAAGTATCAGCCCCATCATGCAGCCCCAAACGTCCTTTGCCTGGTCGCACAAATCAAATATACGATCGGACAAAAAGAACTGAAAAAATTCATCAAATAAGGAAAGCACCATGGCTGAAGTAAATGAGTAAACAATAGTCTTATGCTTTGGAAGGTTCCGGAGGTTGAAAGCACGAAAGAAAAAGAACACATACGCACTGTAAGCAACATAATGCCAGTTCCTCTGCAGATCATAGACCGACATTCCGCCGTACAGATCCATTACCCTCTGCGATAGAGCAATCATGCCGACGATAACCAGTCCACCTCCAATCCGCTGCAATGTAATATTCCTTCGCTGCCATATCATGAAGGCAACAAGACCGAGGATAACTGCAGATGCGACGAAAGGTATCTTGTGACCGAATAATGAAAAACTCAGGTGCGAAACGTCATGCACAGTACCCTGCAAAAATCTCGTAACTACCATGAAAGGAGTCATTACGACGAGAATCGTGAAGATAATGTACTGAATCATCGCTATTTTACGTTGATCCATTCGCATCTCAAAAATAAAGAGCCCGTCCCGATACGTCGGGACGGGCTCTTCGGTTAACCTACCCTATGCGGAGGTATTACTTCAGCAGCATAACCTTGCGAACTGATTTGAAGTCACCGGCATCCATCCGGACTATGTACAGACCGGATGCTGTGCCAAGACCGTTCCAGTCAGCAGTGTAACGTCCCGCCTTGTGTTCACCGTTAACCAGCGTCGTCACCAGACGACCGGCTATATCGTAAACACGCAGCGTTACATCACCAGCTTCAGGAAGTCCGTAAGCTATGCGGGTTACCGCATTGAACGGGTTGGGATAGTTCTGCGACATGTAGTACTCGACAGGGATCATCGAGGTTGCACGACCATCAAGGACAATCAAAGCGTTCTTGCTGTAAAGAAGATCTCTTCCTTCCTTGATTGTGACTTCAAGCGCCGACACAACGTCTTCGCTGGCATCCCAGAACCGAAGTTCGAAAGCAACACCGGCTGACATGCCGTCTATGACGTTCTTTGTCGACTCGTCGTCACCCCAGATCGCCAGACCGCACCTGCCGTCGGATACAGTACCTACACCGGCAAGCCGTCCGTCGTTAAAGGCGGCAACCTGATCGCCGTCTTCGACTGTAACTCCCATTATCGAATTGATTAGAACGCTCATGTTCTCGCCAGTCGATAGCGGTGCAGTCCAGTGTCCGACAACCTTGTTGCCTGCAACTGCAACAGCGCCCTGGTCTTGTTCCACGGGATACACAAGCTCTACAGCTTCATCTACGTTGATCTGGTAACCCTGACCTTCCACCCATGGAGGCATGTTAGAGTACCCATGGATTGGGGTCATGAACTGACCAGCGCCGTTCTTGGCAAGGAATACATGATCGATGATGTTCGACAGGACGTAGAAGTCAGGGTCACTTGCATCCAGTGTGTAGGCTGGATAGTATGCGACCATGTTCCAGCCTGCCTCAAGCGAAAGCTCCGTCTGCGGGTGAATGGGAGTGCCCAGCCAGCCAGGCGTGATATCCGCAGTCACTTTGGCGAGGTAACCTTCCTCGAGGTTCCAGTAGTCGATACCGAAGTATTCCCAGGAAGGTACGCAGAAGTCACCGCGCTCATCCTTGATGATATAGAGGATCATCGTGCCCTCGTCGTCTCTGTACTCCTCGAGCATAGTTTCTATTTCAAGACCTGACACCGGATCAACCCTCAGGGAGATCATGTTCCATCCATCCAAATGAACTACTCTCTGAGTTATCCGGTCGATTGCGTTGAGTCTGAGTGTAGTTACACCATCATTAACCCAGACCTCAGGTCCTTCGACGTATTCGACGACTTCGGTGAAATGATCGGTATCGGCTTCATTATCCCAGGTAAGGAAGCTCATGTCTTCACCGTTTACAAAGCCTTCAACCGGATCAGTGTCCGGATCGTCTCCATAGGCGATCAGCGTAGTGATATCGCCCATCGAAGGCATCCAGACAACACCGCCGGCGAGGACTTCGTCTTCAGTGAAGACGCCGATCTCCCAACCGTCAGGTACCGGTTCACCAAAGTATGTGAGTTCACTCACATCGAGTGTGTGAATCAGATCCGTCGGAGTGACAGGGAAGCGTTGTGGATCACCACCGGTCAGGAGTGTCGTGCGGATGACAACCACATCGTTCTCCGGATCGTTGGAGGATATGATAATATCAGCTTCATACAAGGTGAAGTTCTCGAGATCCATGGGATCGTACGTCAGGGTGATTATTGCTTCCTCACCGGCAGGTACGGAACCATCATCCGGTTCGGCGATAACCCAGGTCGAGACGTTCGCCAGGTAATCAAGATACCAGATGATCTGCACCAGCGCTTGGCCATAGATTTGCTGGTCCATCCGGGTATACTGGAAGCTGTCGGTCGTGCCGGAAACTATGCACCAGCCGCGACCGTAGCTATAGACTATCACGCCCGGCAAAGCCTGACCTTCAATGCCCTCCGCTATCACCTGATAGTAGTCGCAGTCCTCAATATTTTCCAGGCTCTGGACTGTGTAGCCGCAGTGCGACCAGGCGCTGCCGACAAAACGCTGGTTTTCTTCCCATCCGCACAGTTCCATCAGATAGTTGTAGTTTTCAGCCTGCGGATCTCCGGAAGTCACAGATAGGCCGTTTGAGCTGCCGGACCCTTGGCCCTGCCGCTGCAGACCGCCGACGTGTATCGGTACTACAGCCCAGCTGTTGGTGCCGGTGCCGTGATAAATCGCGCCGCCGCCGTCAACCCACTCCTCAAAGCGGGCGCTGTTTTGGTTCCAGGCGGCGTTGAAGGCGTCGGGCTGGTTTTCACGGATCCAGATGGCGTCGTAGTCGTCAATTACGAAGTCGTCAAAGTCGGCGCTTCTGTATTGATCCATGTTAGCTTCTGCCTGATCCCAGATCGCTTCCATCTGGGCGCCCCAGCCGTCGCCATCCTTGAACAGGGCGTAAATAGACTCAGGCTGGTCACGACGCGGACCGGCTGCTCTATTGGTGCTGCGGAGGGAACGTGACATGGCGTCGCGCTCTTCCGGTTCGATATCCTCGATATCGATCTCGAAATAAAGATCACGCCTGGATTCTCCTGCCTGGTTACTAATCAGGAGAGTTCTTTCGAGAGGTTCAGCACCCAGTTGCATCTTGACATCGAGCATCGCATAACCACCGTCGGGAACTTCTGTTGTTATGATCGGTGGTAACTGACCGAGACCAGTCATATTCCACCAGATGCGATCGTCATCACCAATACCATCGTTTTCAGCATTGGAGTATATGTTGAGTACCGCTACACGAACACCAGTCTCACTCGGAGCGAAGTACACTGCAAATGCTACTTCTTCATCCGGAGCGAGAACCGTGCCGTCTTCGAGGTCAGTACTGAAATCGCCGGCGTTATCGCCTGTGATATCAGCGCCGTCGATTTCCAGATCCCTCGTACCGGAGTTGCGAATCAGCATGTCAAATGCTGAATCGAAGTTAACATAGGTATCCGGGAACACGATATCCTGCTCGGCAAACGGCTGCGGAATGGGTTCGATCTCGGGATCGATCAGTGGTACACCTGTGACGTGCATGATAATTTCCACTATCCACCGCGGATTCACAGGATCGTTGGAATCAATGATGAGGTCAGCTCGGTAATCGCCTTCGATCTGATCAGTGGCGTCAAGGGTTAGGTCGAGATCCATATCGGCGAAACCATCAACGAATTGTTCATCATCAGGAATGATACTCACCCAGGTGAGTTCTGTTACGCCATCGTCGTAGATACGGATATTGCCAGCTCCCCAACCGCCGACCCACATATGTAGCCCGTCATGCGCAACCGCATCGTAGGGCTGTGTGATCTGCGCATTGAAGTTCTGAACGGCTTCAATGTACTCCCAGTTATCTGTGTCA
>JABMRV010000074.1 GCA_013202285.1 bacterium
CCCTCGTCTTCCAGCCAAGTTGTTGTTATTTCTGGCAGACGGGGGCGTCTGCCAGCAGGCGGTGAGGCAGAAATCGCTATTTTCGGACAGACTGGGAAGCCAGAATCCAGAAAATGCAATGTTGATAGATAACAATCTTGTTTGGATTCCCGCCTGCGCAGGAATGACAAAGTAGCGCAGGAATGACAAGGTTAGGTCTAAAACTTGATATCAGGTAGATATTTGAAAAGTCTCGTCCTTATCTTATAGAAGCAAATCATTTTAATAATGAACGATTTTAATACAAGGAAATACTGGGAAGAGAGGCTGACGGAGAATTGTGGGCTTCTCGGTGTTGGTTATCTTGGTCTCGGAAAGTGTTTCAACAGTTGGCTCTACCGAATCAGAAGTAAAATATTCCGTCGTTTGATTAAGTATATTGAACTGGATTTCAATTCGGCAAGTGTTCTTGATATAGGTTCCGGTACCGGTTTTTATATTGATGAATGGAAGAAACAGGGAGTTGCCGAGGTGGCTGGAATCGATATAACCGATGTTGCAGTTGATAACCTGAGGAAAAAATATCCCGATATTGAATTTAAACGAATGGATATCGGTGAATCTTTTATTGCTGAACCTGAGCATAAATATGACATAATTTCTGCATTTGACGTGTTGTTTCATATTGTTGATGATGCACGATACGAACAAGCAATAATTAATATTGGTTCACTGCTTAGAGACGATGGTTATTTTTTAATCTCGGATAATTTTCTTCATAATGAGACACTAAGAGCGCCACACCAGGTTTGTCATACGCTTTCGACGATTAGTAGCATGCTGGATCGAGCCGGATTCACAATTATTAGACGAGTTCCCATGTTTATTCTCATGAACTACCCTTGCGATACGGATAGTCGCGCTCTGGACTTTTTCTGGAGGAAGTTATCGACATTGGTTACAAAAGGTGAATTCTTTGGTTTTATTACTGGTGGAATTTTGTATCCTCTTGAGATGATGCTGACTGCAGTTTTGAAGGAAAGTCCTACTACCGAGATTATGATATGCAGGAAACGTATATGAAAAACAAGAGGATGGGTTGTTTTTATTTTCAACCCAATATACGACTGAACTGCTCGTACTTTTTACTTTATGTAGTCCAAAACCAAATTACATAAATTAATTAGAATCACTTTTCAAGAAGATTATCAGTTATATAAGACAGAGATAAATTTCGGAGAATCGATGACCCATATTCTTGATTTATTCAGGAAATCACCTTTCGATCCGCTATATAAACACAGCGTGCACGTTCGAATATGTACTGACCTTGTTCGACCTCTTTTTGTGGCGATTTTTGAAGGTGATTTAGCTGAACAGCAACGGATTTCCCAGCAGATCAGTGAAGCAGAAAAGCAGGCAGATCTGTTGAAAGTTGAAATCCGGCGCATTATCCCCAGGGGTATCTTTCTTCCTGTAAACAGGGAAGACCTGCTCCGCTACCTGAAGATACAGGATGATCTCGCCGATACGGTCGAAGATATTGCTATTATGACGAGTGTCAAGCAACTTTCCACTCCCGAGGACCTGAAGAACGCAATTCTCGCCTACGTGGATACCGTACTCAACGTGTGCAGACTGGCGGATGAAGCAACCAATCACCTCAAACCGCTTGTTGAGGCGGGTTTCAAAGGAGAGAATGTTGCTATAGTACTCGACCTTGCCGACCAGGCTGAACATGCTGAACATGATGCTGATAGCGCTGGTCTGAAGGTCGCGAAGAAACTGTTCGCACATGAAGATGATATGAAAGCAACAGATGTGATGCTTTGGTTCAAGATCCTCGACCTTGTGGGTAACCTCGCCGACCATGCCGAGAAGACCAGCGAATGGCTTCATCACATGCTGGAAAAATAATAAGGTAGCCTGACTTTTGGACACGTATATTTTCCCGTTTTACCTGCTGATTTCCGCAATTTTCATCAGTTTTTACAGCTCCTTCATGGGTGGTGCGAATGATTTTGCCAATGCATTCGGCACATCAATCGGATCGCGCGCTATCACCTTGAAACAGGCTGTGATGATTGCGATCTTCGCCGAACTGATAGGCGCCGTCCTTATTGGAGCGAATGTAACCAATACAATACGGAAGGGAATTGTCGATCCGTCGCACTTCGACGCAGAACCTATGATTCTGGCTCTCGGTTTGCTTGCTGCACTTGTCGGATCGGGTTTCTTTCTCACGATTGCCACCATTTTCGGACTGCCGGTTTCAACAACACATGCGATTGTGGGCGCGGTGATCGGATTTGGAATGGTGGCTCTGGGATTTGAAGTGATACGCTGGGGTAATGTGGGATTCATTGCCATGAGTTGGGTTATATCACCAATCGGCGGTGGGATCGCTTCATATACAGTATTTCGCATCATAAGGAAAACGATTTTCGAGAAGGAAAATCCCATTGAGGCGGCTTCGAAGATAGTGCCGATCTTCGTCGGAATAACTCTGTCCGTTATCTCACTCGCTATGCTGTACAAAGGTCTGAAGAATCTACATCTGGACTTTCCCATCCACCAAGCTTTACCTATTGCAATACTTATTGGCCTGACAGGCGTTTTTATTGTAAGAAGAAGGATACCTCGCAGCGATGAACGGCATCGCAGGATACAATTAGTAATTGTGGAAAGTAATTTCAGATACCTCCAGGTGATGACCGCTGCATACATTGCCTTCGCCCACGGCGCCAATGATGTTGCCAATTCAATCGGTCCACTTGCGGGAATATGGTCGATTTTCTATGAGCATAGTGTTGCTTTACAGTGTGAAGTTCCAGTATGGATTCTTCTCCTCGGTGGTATCGGTATCGTTTTGGGTCTGGCAGTATTCGGCAGACGGGTAATTGAAACCGTTGGAAAGAAAATCACCAGTATTACTTTTTCACGTGGATTCTCCGCCGAGTTTGCTGCAGCCACCGTAGTGCTGGTTTTCTCAAAGTTAGGTATGCCGGTATCAACAACGCACACACTGGTCGGCGCGGTTATCGGCGTAGGTCTGGCAAGGGGGATCGGCGCCATCGATCTGCGCGTGGTGAGGAAAATCCTGATGTCATGGGTGGTTACAATCCCTGCAGCAGCTGTTGTTACTGCACTCACCTTTATATTGTTGCGATCTGTTTATGGAGGAAATTAACGATGAGCGATAAGAAGAATTTAACTTTGGAAGATTACAGCCTGATTGCACGGAACATCACCGACAGGGTCTGGCAGTTATTGGACAAAGAAGAGGTGACGTCCGAAGAGGCAGACCAGTTGATACATGCAGCGCATGCGGCACGTTTTCACCTTGGAGAAATCGGTACTCCTCTTGACATAGCCAGGTCCGAATGGCATCTGTCGAGGGCATACCTGAAGGTGGGTCGTCCTGTTCCTGCTTATTATTATGGGCAGAAATGCCTCGAAGTCTGCCGTGACAAAGAACTTGGTCCTTTTACCATCTCCTATGCTTATGAAACGCTTGCCCGTACTGCGCAAAAGCTCGAGGACGAGGATGCGTTCGAAGAATATATCGGACTGGCTAAGCGATATGGTAAGATGATTGAGAACGAGGATGAGAAAAAAATCTTCTTTACCGACCTGGCTTTGGTACCGGGCTATGAAGATTAGTTGTTTGCCAGAAAGGAGAATGCGATGTCTTTTGATTCCATTATGAATTCGGTTCGACTGTACCTCTTTGATCCCGATCTTCTGAAGATCATGATAGTGCTGTTAGTGAGCCTGGTTGTTTTCTTCATCACCCGGCGTTACCTGCTGAGGTGGGCTGCGGCACTGATTAGAAAGAGCAAAACCCGGCTTGATGACGTCCTGTTGGAGAAAGAGGTTTTCAAGCGGCTCGCATACCTTGTACCTGCCGTAATAATTTATAATTTCGCATACCTCTTCGGCAGCGGTGAACCGTTGGTTAAACGTATTCTCACCGCTTACGGCATCTGGATTTTCGTTATTGTTCTCAGCGCGATACTATCCGCATGGGAAGAAATGTATGGTGAAAAGGAGCTTAGAAGAGGCGTTAATCTTAAGAGCTACATTCAGATCTCCAAGATTGTTTTATATATCCTCACAACAATTATAATAATCGCAGTCCTCATCGGGCAGTCGCCATTTGTACTGTTGTCAGGCATCGGCGCGATGACTGCCGTGCTGCTGCTGCTCTTCCGCGATACCATTCTTTCATTTATCGCCAGCCTGCAGATATCATCGTATAATCTCGTCAAGGTGGGTGACTGGATCGAAGTCCCGAAATACAACGCTGACGGAGATGTCGTCGAGATAGCATTACATACAGTGAAAATCCAGAACTGGGACAAGACGATCACCGTGATCCCGACATATAAATTGATAGAGGAGTCTTTCAAGAACTGGCGTGGAATGAGTGATAGCGGTGGCAGGCGCATTAAACGGGCGATATACATTGATATGACTTCGATAAAGCTGTGCTCGCCGGATATGCTGGAACGTTTTCGGAAAATTCAACTGATCAGAGATTTCCTTTCGGCGAAGGAAGACGAGATAGATACCTACAACCTCGAACATAAAATCGATACCACTGAGTTGGTAAATGGGCGCAGGCTGACCAATGTCGGTATATTAAGAGCTTATATCAAGGCATACCTGCGGGAACACCCGAAGATTCATAACGATATGACGTTTTTAATAAGGCAGTTAAAACCGAGTTCAAACGGTTTACCCATTGAAATATACGTGTTTTCAAATGACACCGAATGGGCGAATTATGAGGATATTCAGTCCGACATATTCGATCATATTCTGGCTGTGATGCCTCGTTTCGATCTGAAGGTCTTTCAGAGCCCTACTGGAGGCGATTTTCAGAAGCTCGTCAAGTAAATCATCCACATCGGGGAGGGCGGACAGCTTTTATTAAGCAGACTATTTTATTAGTTGACAAGTTCACGCCATTCAGTGTAGTAAAGAATCAGTTATTAGCTGTCAGCCACAGAGGGCTGACAGTAACTCGTTAGTATTCCCAATATCGGTTAATTCTGGGGATTTCGTTGGACTTTTACAACGGTGATTAAATAGTAAATAAACCTAAAAACTATTGACTGTTACCTAATATTAGCATATATTTAAGGATATTTATTTTTGAGAAACACAAATTATAGTTATTAATAGTATTTCAGGATATTCACTTGTATTCCAGGATACTCTCGGCTGCAGTTCAGGGGATTGACGCTTACATAGTCAAAGTTGAAGTACACTTGGATTCAGCTCTTCCAACATATACAACAGTTGGACTTCCCGACAGCGCCGTACGAGAATCCAAGGAGCGCGTTAATGCTGCTATTAAGAATTCCGGTTTTCTCTTTCCTCAGAAACGCATAACTGTAAATCTCGCTCCCACTGCCATCAAGAAAGAAGGCGCAGCCTTTGATTTACCCATCGCACTGGGAATACTGGCAGCCACCGGTCAGCTTTCCACTGACAAGCTCGGTAAAATGGTTTTTCTTGGTGAGTTGGCTCTCGACGGCAATCTCAGACCGATAAGAGGCGTGCTCCCGATTGCTTCGACACTTACCGAAAGACATATAGAAAGCCTTGCTCTGACCGAGACAAACAGCGCTGAAGGAGCAATGATCGAAGGTCTGGATGTCTATCCGCTGAAGAATCTGCGGGAGGCGGTATCGTTCATCAACGGTGAAAGTAATATCCAACCGGTCTCGGTTGATACTGAAAAGCTCTTTGATGTCGCTACAAGTTATCCTGTTGACTTCAGCGATGTGCGGGGGCAGGAACAAGCCAAACGGGCGCTGGAGGTTTCCGCGGCTGGAGGTCATAACGTCCTGATGATCGGACCTCCCGGCTCCGGCAAGACAATGCTCGCCAAACGACTGCCTACAATAATGCCGCCATTGAGTCTTGATGAAGCGCTCGAAACGACCAAGATTTATTCGGTAGCGGGATACCTTCCTCCTCGCCAACCGATTTTATCAGTGCGTCCTTTTCGCAATCCTCATCATACTATTTCCGATGCGGGATTGATCGGCGGCGGACAGATTCCCCGCCCCGGTGAAGTATCGCTGTCTCACAAGGGAGTACTGTTTCTCGATGAACTGCCGGAATTCAAAAAGAACACGCTCGAGGTTCTTAGGCAGCCTATCGAGGATGGGAATGTAACGATTACCCGTACTAAAATGACGGTAACATATCCGGCGAATTTCAACCTGGTAGCAGCAATGAATCCTTGCCCCTGCGGATATTACGGTCATCCGACCAGGGATTGTCGCTGCAGCGCAACACAAGTACAGAAATACCTGGCGCATATCTCCGGACCGCTGCTTGACCGAATCGACATCCACATTGAAGTTCCGGCGATTGAGTATAAGGACCTTACTTCGGAAATGTCGAGCGAAAAATCGGAAGCTATCAGGGAACGGGTGATGAATGCCAGACATGTTCAGACTGAGCGGTTCCAGCATGTCCAGGCACTGACGGTTAATGCCGATATGGGTACGAGGGAGATCCGCAAGTATTGCCGGATCGATAAGGATGGTGCAACATTGCTGAAATCAGCCATGGATTCACTCGGTCTGTCGGCAAGAGCTTATGACCGAATCATCAAAGTTTCCAGGACTATTGCAGATCTTGAAGGTGTTTTGAACATAAGACCGGAACACCTGGCTGAAGCCATACAATACAGAAACCTTGACAGGGAAATGTGGACTTGAATTAACATTTTTAGTTGTAAAGAGTAAACCGAGAGGTAGTAATGGGAAAAACCAAGTTAGAAGCTTTGAAGGACTGGCGGAAGAAGTTCGGATTGTCACAAAAGAAGTTCTCTGAAATTGCGCAAGTCAGCCTTGAAACTCTTCGTCAGATTGAGATCGGCAGGAAACGTAAACCGCATAAGAAGACCTTGAAAAAGCTCAGAACGGCAATCACCGACATCGAGAAAAAGGGTGCACCCATAACAGAGGCTAAACCGCCTTCGGCAGTTGAGAAAAAAGTAAAACCGGGAGTCGAGAAGAAAAAAACCGGTAAAAAGCGCGGCAGACCACCCAAAAAAGCTGGGACGGCTCCGCCTGCACGAGCGGTGAAAGCTGCTGTCAGACCGTCACCTTCAGATAAACCGGTGATGATTTCAAACTTGGATCTCGAACTGATTAACCGCATCCTTAGTATGAGCAATAAGGAGAAACTGACACTCCTGCAGGAGCTGCTGCATTCTTGATTACTCTTCGCTGAATCGTGTAGTAGCATCTGCTAATCGACTCCTTTTACTGTTCGTGTGAAAGGATGTAAGTAGCGACGACATTTTTTTGTGTTCAATAGAAGTGTGGAGTATTCGTAGGGTGTCTTTATTTGCTTGAAAACAAGGTTTCAAGACACTTAACATTGATTTGAAACACGACTCGTAAGCAAGACGTGCCACACGTTCGCAAGATGAGGGCACACTGCGGTCATGAGTTATAATTAGCGAACACCTTGGCGGGCATCCCGAATTTGTCGAGACGCCCGCTATGATCCGTTAGCTGACGGATTGGGGCGGGCTAAAGCCCACCCTCAAAGAACGAATTTTAGTCATTACGGAATAATCGAACAAACAATCTGAAACTGGTTTTCTATGAATATTAACCATTTGCTGGAGCAAATATCTTCCGAGCGCGGTGACGAAGTTGCCATACGTTTTACCGGTAAGGAAATCTCGTACACAGTATTATTCAATGCCGTCTGCAGGTTTGCGCGTGGACTTTACGAACTTGGTGTTCGTCGTGGCGACAGGGTAGCACTGATGCTACCAAACCTCCCGCAGTTCCCAATCGCTTACTATGCTATCCTCAGGCTTGGAGCCGTCGTGGTTCCGGTCAACATGATGTATAAGGGGCGTGAAGCCGCCTGGCTGTTAGAGGATTCCGAAGCTAAAGTTTTAGTAGCATGGAGCGCAGTATGGACCGATCTTGAAAGGCAGGTTTCGGTTCTCAGTCCTCTCAAGCATGTAGTCCTGCTGGGTGATGATCTTCCCGAATCAACTATCAGCATGTCGAAACTGCTCGCAGAGAATCAACCGATGACCGACACGATCGATCTCGATGATGATGACCCGGCAATTGTGCAATATACTTCCGGCATGACCGGTACGCCTAAGGGTGCGGAATTGACTCACGGAAATATAACTTCCAATGTGAGTGCCTGCCGTGAAATCATGCGCGTTACAGAACGTGACAGCCTGTTGACCGTTTTACCTCTCTTTCACCCGATCGGTCAGACGATGCTCATGCATCTGTCACTCTGCAGCGGTGCGGTGATGGATCTTCATCCCAAGTTTGACCCTGAAGTAGTTTTGAAATCCTTCAGAAGCGGTGAATGCACTCTGTTCGTCGGCGTTCCGTCAATATATAAAATTCTCCTCGATCAGGTAGATATAGAAGACCCACCGCCAGAGAATCCTATCAGGTTGTGTGTATGCGGTGGTGGAGCGATTTCTGACGAGGTGCTCAAGCAGTTTGAAAAAGTGTTTAATACCTATATCCTCGAGTGCTATACGATCAGTGAGACATCTCCAGCGACATCATTCAACCAGTGGCGGACCGGACGGCGTGTCGGTTCGCTGGGTCATCCCATTCCAGGCGTTGAGATGAAGGTTGTAAACGAGGACGGTAACGAGGCGTCCATCGGTGAAGTAGGTGAAATAATCATCAAAGGCAATAACGTCATGCACGGTTATATCAACCGACCACGTCTTACGGATGAAGTCCTTCGCGACGGGTGGTTCCATACCGGTGACCTGGGTAAGATGGATATCAACAGCTTCTTCTACCTTGTTGATAGGACAAACGAACGCATCATCAAGGGTGGATTCTCGATATATCCTTCAGAGGTTGAGTCAGTCTTATTCGGACACCCGGATATTTCCGAAGCTGCAGTGGTGGGTATTCTCGACGAGGTGATGGGCGAGGAGGTTAAAGCATGCGTTGTGCTTAAGGAAGGCGCCACGACAACAACTGAACAATTAGCGGAATACTGCCGGGAGAGGATGGCTCTATATAAAGTTCCCTCGGTAATAAGGTTTTATAAGGATCTCCCGCGCACATCCACCGGCAGGATTGATAAGACTGAGTTGACAGCATAAATAAAACCGCTCAAATTCGTAATATGGAGTGATTTATGGCGCAGATATTCAGAGACGACGACCACGATACGGTGGTTAAGAAGTATGCGGAACTGGTGCAGAAAAATAATCCCGAGCAGTTCAAGGTTTTCACAATTCTGACCGAAGGAAATGACATCAAGCTCGGTGGTCTGACACCGGATATTGTCTTGAACGACAATGATGGTAACAGAGTAATTATGGTGATAGAGGTCGAGACTGCTACGTCCATTGACCTGGCACAAGCGGAGACTCGCTGGAAACCGATTGCCTCAGCCGTCGCAAATTTCCAACTCCTGGTTCCCAAAGGAACCTCGGGACGCGCCAAACGTTTATGCAAAAAGATTGGAATCAAAAGCAAGATACAAGAGTATTGAGACGTTCTGACGTATCACTATTACCATAATGTAACTAATTGAACTTGGACTTTGATTTGAAACACAACGAACTACTTCATAAGATAGATACACTGCAGGCTAAGATTGCCGTCATAGGGCTTGGTTATGTGGGGCTGCCACTCGTAGTCGGTCTCGCCCGAGCGGGTTTCAGAGTAATCGGTATTGAGGTCGATCCGAACAAGGTTGATAAGATAAACCGCGGTGAGAACTACATCGGCGACGTCAATCCGGATGAACTGAGACGGTTTGTTGATGAAGGTTGTCTCACTGCAACGACTGATTTCAGCGTTCTGAACGAGATTGATGTCGTAATCATCTGTGTTCCCACACCTCTCAATAAAACGGGAGATCCTGACATATCCGCAATCGTAGGAGCAAGGGATGAGGTCGTGAAGTACCTGCATGTCCAGCAACTTATCATACTCGAAAGCACATCCTATCCCGGTACTGTCAATGAACTTATACTGCCATCTCTAACTGAATCCGGACTAAAAGCAGGTACTGATTTCTTCCTCGCATTCTCTCCTGAGCGCGTCGATCCCAACAATCGTGTATATACGGTTGAGAATACTCCCAAGGTTGTGGGTGGAGTTACTGCGGCGTGTACTGAGACTGCTGCGGCGGTCTATGGAAAACTGGTGGATCATGTAGTGCCTGTCTCATCTCCTGCTACTGCTGAGATGGTCAAACTGTTAGAGAACACCTTTCGCTCTATAAATATCGGGCTTGCTAACGAAGTTGCCATCATGTGCCGCATTCTTGGATTGGATGTCTGGGAGGTTATTGAAGCTGCAGCGACCAAACCGTTCGGTTTCATGCCGTTTTACCCGGGTCCCGGACTGGGTGGGCATTGCATCCCGGTCGATCCCTCCTATCTCTCGTGGAAACTGAGAGCATTGAAATACAGAACCCGGTTCATCGACCTGGCGACAGAGATCAACTCGACAATGCCCGAATATGTCGTCCAGCTTGTAATCTCTGCGCTGAATGATGAGGGGAAAGCTCTTAAGGGAGCGAAAGCTCTCCTCCTTGGCGTGGCTTATAAACCTGATGTTGATGATATTCGCGAATCTCCTGCCCTGGATGTGATGCAGCTGCTCGCCAAAGCCGGTGCCGAGATTATCTACCATGATCCCTGGGTACCGACGATAAGCCAGGATGGAGACGTTCTGAAAAGTGTTGAATTTAACCCGGGATGTATTGGTGACATGGACGTCGTCGTAATACTCACGGATCACAGTGATGTTGATTATGAAACTGTTTGCAGTAATGCGCGTCTCATCATTGACACTCGTAATGCAACGAAAGATGTGTTATCCCCTAATGCAAGAATTGTAAAGATTTAATCCGGAACAAAAATGTGTGGTATTATTGGATATATAGGTCCTCGAGAAGTTGTCCCGGTGCTCCTGAATGGACTTAAGAGGATGGAATATCGAGGTTACGATTCCGCCGGCGTTGCCGTTTTGCATGATGGCGAATTAAGCGTTACAAAGGTCAGCGGGAAAATAGCCAATTTGCGCGACCTCTTGGATAGTTTGGACAAACCTGGAAATATCGGTCTCGGTCACACAAGGTGGGCGACTCACGGTGAACCAAATCACACCAATGCACATCCTCTCATCGACGGTACAGGAAAAATCGCAATTATCCACAACGGGATAATTGAAAACCACCTTCTACTGAAAACCCAGTTGATCTCAAAAGGTCATGAATTCAAGACCGAGACGGATAGTGAGGTAATCGCTCACCTGATTGAGGAGTTCTACGATGGGGATATCGAACAGGCGGTCAGACTTGCGCTTTCGCAGGTGAAAGGCACATACGGACTGGTTGTGTTATGCCATGATGAACCGGACAAGCTGATAGCTGCTCGACTGGGAAGCCCGTTGATTATCGGACTCGGAGAGGGAGAAAATCTTATCGCTTCCGATCTCGCCGCCATGATAGAATATACTCGTAATGTAATTTTTCTCGACGATGGAGAACTTGCTGTTGTAACACGTGAAAAAGTGGTTAACACCAAGCTGAACCGCCAGACAGTCAATAAGAAGGTCGAACAGATATTCTTCAATATAGAGGAGATTGAAAAGGATAAATACCCGCATTTCATGCTCAAGGAGATATTCGAGCAGCCGAATTCGATCCGTGACGCCATGCGCGGTCGCCTGCTCGAAGATGAAGGAACAGCCAGATTAGGCGGTCTCCATAACTTCGAAGGAACGCTGCAGGAAGTTAAACGGTTCATTATCCTCGGCTGCGGTACATCCTGGCATGCCGGAATGATCGGCGAATACCTGATAGAAGAACTCGCTGGCATTCCTGTCGAAGTCGAATATGCTTCTGAGTTCCGCTATCGCAATCCGGTCGTAGAACCTGGAACGGTTGTTCTGGCAATCAGTCAATCAGGTGAGACTATCGATACACTGGCAGCGATGCGTGAAGCGAAAAAAAAGGGCGCTACTGTTCTGGGCATCTGCAATGTAGTAGGCTCTACCATAGCAAGAGAGTCCGATGGCGGCGTATATATCCATGCCGGCCCGGAAATCGGCGTCGCTTCAACCAAAGCCTTCACTTCCCAGCTGACGGTGCTGACACTGCTTGCCCTCAAACTCGGTCGGCAGAGAGGTTTTCTCGATAAGGCAACAGGACAAATGCTGACACAGGCTCTGTCCGAGCTGCCTGACAAGGTCAGCGAAGTACTCGCCCGTTCAAACGAGATCGAGGAGCTTGCCGAGCAGTTGAAATCGAAACCCAATTTTCTCTATCTCAGCCGCGGCGCAAATTTTCCGGTTGCCCTCGAAGGCGCTCTGAAATTGAAGGAGATATCCTACATACATGCCGAAGGGTATCCCGCTGCAGAGATGAAACATGGACCTATCGCCCTCATAGATGAAAACATGCCGGTCTTGTTCATCGCTGTTAACGGTCACACCTATGAGAAGGTTATCAGCAATATTGAAGAAGTCAAGGCGCGTAAGGGATATATAATAGCGGTCATCAACGAGGGTGATGAGGTAATCAGGCAATTTGCGCACCATGTTATCGAAATACCGCGAACCAACAGTCATCTCTCGCCCATATTAGCCGTCATTCCCCTCCAGCTACTGGCATACTATATCGCCGTATTGCGCAGATGCGACGTCGATCAACCACGCAATCTGGCAAAAAGTGTCACGGTGGAGTAAGTTGGAGCAAGTCGTAATTTGACAACTCATCGTTGATTGCTTAGATTTATAGAGAAAAGTCACAAACAAAACCCAAGGAGAAACCTATGTCCAAGCCACTGGAGAAGGAGTTCCAGTTCTACTTGGACCATCAAGTTGAACTGGTAGCCAAGTATAACGGGCGGGTGGTCGTGATTAAGGGGGAGGAAGTCATCGGGGTCTATGATGATGAGATGGAATCTGTCACTGAAACACGCAAGAGCCACGCTCTCGGGACATTTCTGGTGCAGCGATGTACACCTGGCAGCGAAGCTTATACAGTCAAGTATCATTCCCGGATCGCTTTTCCGATAGTGTGAAACCAGGACAGGAAATACGCGTCTTAACGCTTGAAAGTGAAGGGATTCTTCGAGAGTTACGCACACCAGTTGGCATCTCCGAATGGATGTCAAAAGAGGAAGTCGAAGCCGGTCCACTTAACCCTAAAAAATTCAGAGGAATATGGGATACAGGTGCTTCCTCTTCGGCTATTAACCATCGTGTCGTAGAAGAATGCGAATTGCATCCTATTAGCCGGGTTAAAGTTCAGACTGCCGATGGTGAACGGGAATCCGAAGTCTATGGCATTACGATTTACCTTCCGAACGAAGTCGCAATCGGATATATTAAGGCAACCTGTGGAGATTTGGGGACCAACACCGATGTTTTAATTGGAATGGATGTGATCACAGTAGGTGATTTTGCAGTTACCAATGCCGATGGCAAAACATTCATGTCCTTCAGATTCCCTGCACTTGAGCATATTGACTTCGGTAAACAAAAAAGAACAAAACCGCCTAAACCAAGTTCTCAACCTGTCCCCAAGATAGGTCGAAATGATCCATGTCCTTGCGGCAGCGGGAAGAAATATAAAAGATGTCACGGTGCTTAAACTACAATTAAAACCTTGCAATCATTTGAAATAACCCCCGGTATTATGATCGGCAACGGCGCGCCGTTGCTGATAGCCGGTCCCTGCGTTATCGAGGATGAGGATATGATATTACGGCATGCCGAGACTATCAGCCGAATAGCTGCTGAAGTCGGTATGTCTTTTGTCTTTAAGGCTTCATACGACAAGGCGAATCGAACATCTCATTCCTCCTATCGCGGACCCGGACTGGAGGAAGGTCTGCGCATACTTGCCCGTGTCAGAAAAGAGCTGGAAATACCGGTTCTGACCGATACACACTCCGTTCCGGAGGTAAAATCCGCCGCCGAGGTGGTGGATGTTATCCAGATCCCGGCTTTCCTTTGCAGGCAAACGGATCTCTTGGAGGCAGCAGCAAAAACCGGTCGGATTGTGAACGTCAAAAAGGGGCAGTTTATCAGTCCGGATGACGTTGGAAACATCATCGGCAAGATCGTTAACGCCGGTGGGAAGCGGTTGATGATTACCGAGCGGGGAAGCTGCTTCGGGTATAATCGACTAATTGTTGATTTTGCCGGACTGGTTAAAATGCGCGCTCACGGCTATCCGGTAATCTTCGATGCAACACATTCTGTTCAGTCACCGGGCGGATTGGGTGACAGATCCGGCGGTGAAGGCTGGTTAGCGCCGTATCTCGCCTGGGCTGCTGCTGCCGTCGGCATTGACGGTCTCTTTATCGAAGTTCATGAGAATCCATCTGAAGCCCTCTCAGACGGTCCCAACATGATTCCACTGAACAATCTCAAACCCGTCCTCATTAGATTCCTCGAAATTGCCGAGATCGGTCGAAGGACCACCGAAAATTGATAAAGATCGATCTCCACACCCATTCCAGTGCCTCAGACGGTACTCTTTCACCGAGATCACTGGTTAAGCTGGCTGCAGAAACGGGATTGAGCGCTCTCGGTCTGACCGATCACGATACCGTCGATGGTATAGATGAGGCGCTACAGGCTGGAAAGGATTTCGGCGTTGAGATTATACCCGGTATCGAACTCAGCGTCAACTGGGAGGAAGGTTCCATGCACCTCCTCGGTTATTACATCGACCATCATCACCTTGGTTTAACCGAAGCCCTGCAAACCTGTAAACTCTCACGCGAAAACCGCAACGAGAAGATAATTGCCCGCGTGAATGAACTCGGTTACAGCATTAAACTGGAGGATATTCTCAAGCTGTCACCGGATGGAACCTGCGGCAGGGCTCACATCGCCAACGCCTTGATTCAATCGGGCTACTTCAAATCGGTCAAAGAAGCTTTCGATAAGCTCCTGGACTATAGAGCTGCTGCATATATAGACAGGTATCGGCTGCAGCTTGAAGAGGCGATTCAGATAATTCATGACGCCGGGGGCGTTGCAGTGTGGGCTCATCCGGGGAATCATTCCAAGATTAACAGGATGCTGGAACTTCTACCGACATGGATAGATTTCGGATTGGACGGTCTTGAGAGCGATTACTGTGATCACTCGATCAAGCTGCGAGATGACCTGCGTAAACAGGCATTACAGTATGGGTCGATATACACGGGAGGATCGGATTTTCACGGTTTGAACAAGCCGGAGAACAGTTTGGGTAGAGGTCCGGAGGGAAGTGAGATTGATGTGAACTGTCTGCGGATGCTGAAGGAGAGGATGGAGGAGAGGCGGAGTTCCTGAAAAACACTGGTGTAATTGTTCCCGATTTTCGCCCCCGTAGCTCAGCAGGATAGAGCGACGGATTCCTAATCCGTAGGTCACGTGTTCGAATCACGTCGGGGGTACTAAAATCCCCAATCGGGTGTGGGGTGAGGCAGCCTCAACAGGTCATCCAACTGCCTCAGTAACTCAACCGGAGCAGAAAGGTCATCACTGACCGATAAAACGGTTGCCGAACTTACTCCCAGCCACATCCTGGTAAACGCACCTACCGATGCATGCATTGTAAGGACAGTGTCATCCGATCCCCTCTCAGCGTGTGATTCCTTTCCGAGGCAGACTATATATTCGCCTGATATTCCTCTCCATTCGAAATCTCCATCAATATAATCCCCAATCGGATCATTAAGAATCAGGTTAAACCTGACATCTTCACCTCTAAGATGCGTTTTTCCCAGGCAGGCTTCCAAGTTACAGATCCTCATCTGCCAGTAAGCAATGGCTTTAATGATATTCTGATAATCAGACTTCTCGGTGATTTTGCGTTGTTGTAAAGGTTTCTCAAGGAAATCCTGAAACTGTACATGCGGCGGCTCAATTATCGAAATCAGGTGAATCTGTTCACCGAAACTTCTGAGGAACGCCAGCAGTTCGAGGAACTGTTCATAGTTCCGGTAAACCATCCAATCTATATGAAACGGACCGGATTCCTTCCCCTTACCCCTCATCCAGATATGATGAGTTAACTCGCCTTCATCGTTAAAGTAGCCAAAACCGAAGCCGTTTTTGCTCCAGTTCATCTCAGCCTGGGTCGGAGCGGGTGATTCGAAATTGCATGACCCATGTACTCGCAACCGGTTGATTCTGGATCGGTGAACCTTTTCCCAGTCATCCACAGTCAATCTGCGGGGAACTCGAGGTTTTAAGTCGATTTTCAAGGTTGAGGGTGAAAAACTGACTATATGTTCATAACCTCCGGTTCCAAAACCGAGCTTGTCATAGAAGCCCTGTTCAAACACCCCCAGTCCGCTTACTTCGGCTCCGTCCATGACGTCGAGAGCAATCCTCGCAGCAGTCAACTTTAAGGCTAACTGCTGTCTCCTTGCCACCAGACTCGTTGTTACGCCTGCTATACACGAAAAAATCAGTTTTTCACCGATATAGTCGATGTCACCCAGCATACTGACGACCAGACACTCCGGTTCACCGTTTACATCGACGACAATGGTTCTCGAAGGTTCGATGAGGATGTCCATCGGTTTGGTGTTATCCTTCTCGATCCAGCCCACCTCCTGCCACATCCGGTGAACGGCTTCTTTATCTTTCTCTGGATTGTAAACTCGATAATTCATTCTAATCTTTCGGTTTGCTTTTCTTAGATTATTTGAATCTAAAGGTTGACGTCGTGTAAATCAACCCCATTGCTTTTTTATTGGCTCTTTGCTAAATCCGTCAGCTTACGGATTCAGCGATTTGAAACCCGACTTGCAAGCAAGTCGGGTCACCCGCGTGCTCCCCATTCAATGTAGCGAATAACTTTTATTATGCAGTTGGACAAAGAGGTGCTTATTAGGTGAACAGCAGAACTTGAAATCATCGATCAGTTCTACGGCTTGATTGACAGTGTAATTATTAGTAGATTGACTGATTGTAACATAAGAGTTATAACACGGGCTGGTTTACCGCTCGGTTTTCTCATTGCATCAACACGTAAAAGTATAGATATCGATTTGATCACTTTTCGAGAAAAAGCAGAGTACGGATTTGTTCAACTGATAGCCTGGTTATTCCGCTGGATGCCCCTGAGGCTGGCTCGGGGTGTCGCCGCAATACTAAGTCTGATACTAACTCACGTAATAGGGTTGCGAAAGAAAGTGGCTCTCGACAACCTGCAGCATGCATTTCCTGAAAAAGATGAGCGCGAGTTAAAGCGTATCTACGCACACTGCTGGCGGCACTTTCTTTACGTCGGCGCTGAGATGGCACGGCTGCCGCGCATGAATGATCGGTTGATTGAACGCTGGATTGACTTATCGCAGCAGAGTATTCTCAAGGACGAACTTGAAAAAGGCAAGGGAGTTATTGTCGTCTCCGGTCACTTTGGCAACTGGGAATGGATGGGTGGCGCAATGTCGAAGATCGGATTTCCGGTTACATACGTTGTAACCTCCCAGACTAATCAGCTCGTGGAAAGATGGATGAACCGGATGCGGGAGTCGGTCGGGATTGAGATCGTTCATCGTAGGAACGCGGTGCGTGGAGTTCTCTCTGCATTGAAGCGAAACAGAGCCGTAGCCATCCTCTGTGATCAAGACGCCGCCGAGGCGGGCGTTTTTACATCATTCTTTGGTCGTCTCGCATCGACGCCGCGCGGTCCTGCATTGTTCTCACTTAAGACAGGAGTACCAATCGTCTTCACCGCTGCACCTCGGCACCGCTCCGGGAAATACAGGATTGTCTTTGAAAAAATGAATCCGGAGAACCTGACAGGTGATCGCGAGAACGACGAATATAATATCATGCAGATGATTACATCCCGCATGGAAGCTGAAATCCGAGAGTATCCGGAACAGTGGCTTTGGCTTCATCGCCGTTGGAAGAGTACTCCGGATTGAATCAGAGATGCCTGCCCCCTCCTTTAATTCCCTCCCGGTAACCGGGGGGGATGTTTTTGGATACCCCCCCTTTGTCCCCCCCTGCAATAGCAGGGGGGAAAAGAAGGGGGAGTAGAGTATAATCCCCTTGACTTTCGATTTATAAATGATTAATTTGATAACGATTTGAAGTGAGCAGGATTCCTGTTCGCTAATAATTGTAAACAATGAAGCTGTAATGTTGAATTCAATACTGCACATTCAACCCTCACAGCTTTGCAGCTTTGCTCTGCTTCTTAAATTCGCGCATCTGACGGAGGTAAAAAATGCTTAGATATTTACTTTCTGTATTTTACGTGATTACCTTTACAACAAGTCTCTTCGCCCAGCCCGACGTCGCCTGGTGGCGCATGTACGATTACGGTCGGAATGAATGCTTCACCGATATCTATACCGTTCCCAATGACGGCTATGTGATGTGTGGATTGAGAGCATTCAGTCAGAATATGGAGAATAACGCTGACATCATAATCACACGTATAGATGATGATGGCGGTGAGATCTGGCATCACAGTTACGGTGATGCGGAGAATAGTGAAACTGCGTGGGATATAATAGAAACCGACTTCAGCACCTTCATCACAGCCTGCAATAATGAACGTCAGGTTGCCGGACTGCATGTCGATCCGGATGGTGAAATGATCTGGTTTACCGACTTTGCCAGTGGCGCGGGATATGCGGTGATCGAACTTAAAAGCGGTGAGTATTGGATTTGTGGTATATCCAACGGACAAGGCTATATTGTGTGTTTTAATTTCGCAGGAAGGGTACTCTGGGACGAGCGTTACGGTGGGGACAGAGACGTATATAAATTTAAACAGATGCGTGAAACAGTGGGCGGCGTTGTTTTAATCGGTCAAACACGTCAAAGAACTGAACGTGATATATGGGTGGCAAAGGTTAATTTTGAAGGCGACCTGCTCTGGGAGAGGTTTTACGATTATCAAGAGGGCTATGAGTCTGCTACGGATATGGTTGCGGCACAGGACAGTGGATTTGTAATCGCAGGTTATACCGGTGATATTCTGGTATTTAAAATTGACGACGAAGGGTGGCAGGTTTGGGCGAGAGAATACGACCTTGTACCCCGGAACCAGAATAATTGTTGCCTTGGAGTTGTAAGATTAGATGATGGCGGATTCGCGGTGGTCGGTTGGTACGCGACGCTTACGAGTCCGTTTGCACTTCGACTGACGTCCGATGGTAATGAAAGATGGCAGGCAGTCTATGATGGATTCGATCGTTACAAGAGTTATTTTGATAGAGTGGTTGTCGCCAATGACAACTCCATCATTGCCTGTGGGTCAACGAATAATGTGGACGATGACGAGGGTCAGAACGGTCTGATTGTTAAGCTCGAATATGACCAGCTTGCACCGCAGTTTATAGCCTATTCGCCCGAAGATACCATGCTTACGATTCTTCAACATGACACCGTTAATTTCTGGGTCAGCGCCAGTGACGGGCAGAATGACTCATTGAGTTTCCTCTGGACGATGGATGATAGCACTCTGTCAACTGATACAACTGTAACTGTTGTCTTCGATGAATTGGGTGAGTTCGAGGTGCGCTGCCGGGTAACGGACGATGAGTTCAGCGCGACCATCACTTGGCACGTCCGCGTTATGGCTTTTTACATCGAGAGCTTCACGCCCGACACCCTTGAAATGACCGTTCAGCGCAACAGTTCGGTCGATTTTGCGCTCGAAGTGAGAGCCTTGGAGGATGTCGAATTCAACTATCTCTGGACGCTCATCGGTCGCGGACAGCAGCGTCAGGTCGGCGAGGAGGAATCCGTC
>JABMRV010000075.1 GCA_013202285.1 bacterium
CCCAGAAATTGATGCTGGATTCTGGCTTTCCAGTCTGTCTGAGAATACCAAATTTCCGCTGGCAGACGCCCCCGTCTGCCAGTTAGTTGACACGTTCCCGCCAGGTTTCAAACGAAACCAAGTGAAGTGTAACCTGGCGGGTAAATGCTGCCAGGTTACGTCCGTCAATTGACGGACTTGAAACCCGGCAGCAACTAACAGTCAACCGCAGGATGCAATAGAAAAGTGAACTTCTATAACACCTGATCTTGTCTAAGAATAACTTGAAAATCGAACTGATCACGATTGGAGATGAAATTCTCCTCGGTCACACGCTCGACACAAACTCGAACTGGATAGCCTCCCGGTTATCTGAATGCGGTTTTCATCTAAGGTGGATCTCCGTAGTCGCGGATAATGTCAGCGATATGCGACATCAGCTCCGGCGGGCATGGAACAGAGCGGATGTCGTGCTGGTTACCGGCGGGCTTGGTCCAACTCACGACGATATCACCAGACCGGTTATTGCTGACTTCTTCAAAGATGAACTCATAGCGAGAGCAGACCTTGCGGAATGGATTCACGACCGGTTTGCACAGCGGGGGCTCAAACCTCCACCCGGATACGAACTCATGTCCGAGTTCCCCTCGCGTGCTGTTCCCATCCTGAATGAACACGGCTGCGCTCCGGGTATTCATTATTCTCTCGATGACCGTGAACTTATCGCCATGCCGGGAGTTCCGACTGAGATGCACGGCATGTTGATTGAGACTGTCCTCCCCCTTCTTGAGAGCAGACGGGAAGGACATTACCGGTTTACAGTGCTTAAAACTGCGGGTGCGGGGGAATCGTTCCTCTCTGAGAAGATCGGCGATCCGAACGCCCTTGAACCGGTTCATCTGGCATATCTGCCCAGCATCGATCATGGAGTTACGGTTCGTCTCTCACTATCAGGTTCGGATTTGCAGGAGGTGGACAACACTCTTAAGAAAGCTGAAGAATCTATCCGGGACCGTATCGGTGAATTCATTTACGCCACCGGTTCGACTATACTCGAAGAGGTTATTCTCAATCTGTTGGTGGAAAAGAAGATGAGACTTGCTCTCGCCGAATCCTGCACCGGCGGGCTCGTAACAAGCCGGATTGTCTCAGTTCCCGGCAGTTCTGAAGCTCTCGAAAGAGCTTTCGTGACATATTCAAATAAATCCAAGATTGAAGTTCTCGGCATAGATGAAGAAATCCTGATCGATAATGGAGCAGTGAGTTCCGAGACAGCCGTCG
Organism: bacterium; assembly: GCA_013202285.1. Taxonomy (GTDB): domain Bacteria; phylum Electryoneota; class AABM5-125-24; order Hatepunaeales; family Hatepunaeaceae; genus JABMRV01. Next base: position 1,261 of record JABMRV010000075.1, read on the forward strand.
CAATGGCAGAAGGCGCACGTCAGAGAGCCGATGTTGATATTGCAGTCAGTGTTACCGGTATCGCCGGACCGACCGGCGGAACGGATGAAAAACCCGTCGGATTAGTATATATAGCCATCGCTGATAAGCGGGGAACGTCTGTCAACCGCTTTCGCTTTGGCGGAGGTCGAGACGCCAACCGGCGCAGAGCAGCACATACCGCACTGGTGATGTTGTGGCAGAGACTAAAAGATGACTGAAACCGGACTCGTAAGGGCTTTCATCGCCCTGGAAACATCGCCGGACGCCAAACAGGAGATCCTTTCATTACAGGAAAAACTGAGAACATTCCACGGCGCGCGAGTCTCTTGGGTCAGATCTGAAGGCGTGCACCTGACGTTGAAATTCCTCGGCGACGTGAAAGTTACTCTATTGCGAGACATTGAGAAACTCATCGAAGACTGTGCTTCACGGGCTTCTCCATTTGAAGTAACAACAACCGTAACCGGCGGATTTCCCAATCTAAGTAAACCGCGAGTGCTATGGGTTGGGCTGGATGGCGGTGAATCACTTGGACAACTTCAGATGGATATCGACAGTGCTCTGTCAACACTTGGCTTTGAGCGGGAACGAAAACGCTTTCATCCTCACCTGACCATCGGTCGCGTGAAATCGTTCGACCGTGGATCCGAACTTAGCGAGTACTTAAATAACTATGATTTCCCAAAGATCAGATGGATGGTGGACAGAGTGAGATTGATGTCCAGTATTCTCAAACCCGGCGGTGCTGAGTACAGGGAATTAGCTGGAGTCAACCTGCGTGCTTAACTTATAACTATCTAACTTACGTGGGGTGGCGCAGGTGTCCCCGCCTGCGTTATAATGGGCAGGTGAGACGCCAGACTCACTAATAAACGTCAAATATACCCACACCCATAAATAACAATAACAAAACATACAGTGGAGGCTAAGATGAAGAACGGGCTCTCGGACAAGACGCGGTCACTGGAACTCGCCATGACCGAGATCGAGAAACATTACGGCAAAGGCTCTATCATGCGTCTGGGCGACGAAAGCATGCGTATAAAGGTGGATGTTATTCCAACCGGGTCTATCGCCCTTGATTCAGCGCTTGGAGTGGGAGGCATGCCCCGTGGAAGAGTATCCGAGATATACGGTCCTGAAGCTTCAGGGAAAACAACACTCGCGCTTCATATTATAGCCAGTGCTCAGCGAATGGGCGGAACCGCTGCTTTCATCGATGCTGAGCACGCCCTTGACCCTGCTTATGCCGACAATCTCGGCGTTGATACAAGGAACCTGCTGATTTCGCAGCCTGACCACGGTGAGCAGGCTCTGGATATTGCGGAAACTCTTGTCAGATCAAGCGCGATCGACGTTATCGTTGTCGACTCGGTTGCGGCATTAGTTCCAAAGGTTGAAATCGAAGGCGACATGGGAGACCAGCAGGTTGGACTTATGGCTCGTCTGATGTCTCGAGCCCTGCGAAAGTTGACCGGAACCGTTTCCAAGTCCAATACCTGCTTCATCTTCATCAACCAGATCAGGATGAAGATCGGTGTCACCTGGGGTAGCCCGGAGACCACCACAGGCGGTCTTGCTCTGAAGTTTCATGCCACAGTAAGGCTGGACATTCGCCGCATTGGTTCAATTAAGGATGGTACAAACGTAACCGGTAACCGCACCCGGGTGCGCGTGGTGAAAAACAAGGTTGCTCCACCGTTCCGCGATGTTGAATTTGACATTATCTATGGCAAGGGAATATCAACCTTAGGCGAGATAGTTGATCTTGGGACTGAGCATGGCATTCTGAAGCGCTCCGGCACCTGGTATTCATTCGGCGAAGAACGGTTGGGACAGGGACGCGACCGCGTTATCAGGTTACTCGAAGAGAATCTCGACATGAAGGAAGAGATCGAAGCAAAGATCCGTGAAACTCTCAACCTGCCGGAAGTTAAAATAGTGAAAAAAACGACGGAATAGTCATCCTCCATGTCTGAAAACACCAGTCGTGAAGAGAAGGTCCGCCTCACCGCTCTGAAGATGCTCACTCGCCGGGCGCTTACCCTCAGGGAACTGATCGACAAACTCCGGCAAAAAGGCATCGACAGGAATCTTGCGGAAGATACCGCTCGGAAATATCTCGACTTGGGATATATTGACGAGGAAAGTATCACGGAGGATCATATCCGTCGCGGTCGTGAGGATAAGTTCACCGGAAGATTCCTGTTAAGACATGAACTCGGCAAACGCGGAATCAACCGAGACTTGATTGAACGCGTATTGGATCGTCTTTACCCTGAAGGTGACGAGAAGGAGATCGCTCTCAGATTTGCACTGAAAAGAATCAAGGGAATGTCCGATCTCTCATCCGAAACACGCGACAGGCGTATCGGCTCTGCCTTACACAGGCGCGGTTTCAACGGTGAAACCATCGCAGCGGTGATGCACGAAATCAATCGAATAACTATATAGTGCTTGTTGATAAAGTTCCTTCTGTGTCATTCCCGCGCA
>JABMRV010000076.1 GCA_013202285.1 bacterium
CCGCCAAGGTCGTCCACGCTTAGTCCAACCCTTTGGAAATAAATTATGATATCTTAACCGTTTCTCAGGATTGTGAGAAACTCCAATATAGAATCGCTCTATCTTATCGGAAAAAAGAATATATAGATAATAATACTCAGATACCAAAACATCTATATTGATTATACTAAGGGATTGAACTCCCATCCCGAACCTTCGGGATAACAGCCACCCGCTCTGCCAATTGAGCTACCGAGGAAAAATCTAAGCAAGTAAGTTATTCTCTTTATCTTATCCGGTCAAGTGTTATTATTAAAATGTTCCGGAAATAGATAAAATTAACTATGTCAATAAACTAACCGGTCTTAATTGTTCTATGATTAGTATCCGTTCAGAACTATTCCCATAACCTCTTCTCGATAATCTGGCGAATCTCCGCAGCAGCATCATCGACCTCCTTCAGGATACGGTCGCTGTCTTCCTTCAGTCCACGGGAAAAATCGTCATCAGGCAATCCCTGCAGGTTGACTCGCACGTTATATGTCGCTCCCCGTGCAGCGAGTGCCGCAGTCAATCCCGCGACTCCGGCGTCGGGGGTGAGATTCCTGTTCCCGAATTCTGCCGCTGTTCGGGCGAGCTTTACCACCTCCGGCATAAACGACAGCACCTCGAACGGCACCAGAGTCGCTCCCCTGTTGGCTTCGTCGATGGCTGCCTCGCGTGCAGCCTGCTGTTCTTCGGTCTTTTTCGGCATTCTCATCGCATCCATCACCCTGTTGAAAGCATCGGTGTCCCGGTCAACGTAATCGACCAGTTTAGCCTTCATTTCCTGCGCCTTGACAGCCATTTCATCCATTATATCATCATATTTTGTGTAGCCCTTCTTGCCATGAGTAAGGTTGGCTACCATTGAAGCCAGCGCCGCTGAGAGACCTCCGCAGAGAGCAGCCACGCTGCCACCGCCGGGAGCCGGGCTATCTGAAGCGAGTTCATCGATGAATTCAGTGATCTTCATGGATGCGAGTCGCCCCGGTTTGCTGATCATGTATTCGATGATGTTCTTTCCGGGATCGAACGGTGCAAGCTGATCCAATCCCATCGACTGAACCGCAGTGCGAATGATCTCCTCTTCGTTAACGCCGGTAATCACACCCTGTTTTTTGAGGAAATATACTCCCGCCTGCCGCATTGCTTCGAGAGGGATCACACCAACTAACTCGCTGCCGGTTATACGTATGCCGAACTGTTCCGCCTGTTTACATGCCTCGTCGAATACGAGGTGCGGAGGTGAGATATGGTAATTTATCAGGTTACAGGAAATCTGCGCCTGCTTGTATTTATCGATATACCATCCGACAGCCTTAACACCTTTGAATTTGCCCGGAGTGAAAATCACATTGCCGTCATCATCGCGCAGGAATTTCTTTGGGTTGTCCGGGTCCATCCTGGCGTAACCCTTCTCGCGCAATCGGTTGGCGATTCGGGATGCAAGCTTACTGTTCCTGGTGTTTAGATTGATATTCCAGGCGATGAGGAAATCACGCGCGCTAATAGCTGTCGCTCCAGCGTTGCCGAACTTGAACGGTCCAAAGTCCGGCTTCCACTTTTCAATACCTTCACGCGCTTTCAATCCTTCAAATTCCCCGGCGCGGCAGTCCGCCAGGTTACGTCGTTCAGGACGACTCGCTGCGTATTCGTAGAGGTAAACAGGGATGCCGAGTTCCTCTCCAACCCTTTTTCCGAGCCTGTTGGCAAGTTCGACGCAATCGTCCATAGTTACACCTGACACCGGCACGAAAGGACAGACGTCGGTCGCTCCCATGCGGGCATGAGCGCCCTGGTGTTTGTTAAGGTCGATCAGTTCAGCCGCCTTGGCAATGACCAGCAGTGCGGCTTCGACGACCCCATCCGGATCACCGACGAATGTAATCACTGTGCGGTTTGTATCTTCACCTGGATCGACGTCGAGAAGATTGACTCCCGGGACTTTCTCAATCTCACCCGTGACGGCGTCAATAATATCCTTATTGCGACCTTCGCTGATATTGGGTACGCATTCAACTATGCTGGGCATGCCTGCTCCTTTTTTCCTGAAATGTAATTCGCTGCCCTCTCAGGGTGCATTTCGTTTTTCCTGTTTTCGTTTTGCCTTATCGAATTTCTTCATATCCTTTTTCAGCAGTTTCATGATCTTATCTACGATGAGAGGAACGGATTCCCTCTCGTCGCCGCTGATGACTAACCATCTGGGATCCTTGGCTTCTCCTCTCCATAACATCTGACCGGTTACAATGTTGATGAATTCCATTTCCAGACGTGCGGTCTCACCCGACTCACCGGTCATGACTACCGCCTTGCCGGAAAATATGCCGCCTACATCGAATTCCATGGTTAACATCTCCCAGTTCTCAGACTGTGTAAAATCAATGGGAGTAATTTTTGACTTGGAGAAAACCGCCTCGATTTCAGCAAATCTTACTACATCAAAACCTGTCAGGTAGAGTTCATCTTCAAGGCGGTCAGCTATCGCTCCGGTCACCCTGACATCACCCGCAAGAGGCAACACGACTACTCTTTCGGGAAGATCATCCGGTACGCTGCCACGTTTGCCGGGTTGATTCAAGATACCTGTTGATCTGCTGCTGCAACCTGTAAGGTTTATGATAAGTAATCCGGTTGTTAATATTATCATAAACGGAGATACGCTTGGGGTTTTCATATATAAAATCTCCTAATTTGTTCCTGTTGAGAAAGTATTCATTTTGTCATTCCCGCGCAGGCGGGAATCCAGACAAGTTATTGTTATTTTATGGATTCCGGCTTTCGCAGGACAGGTTTTGTCTGCCACCTTATAAATTTTCCGAAGGGAAATCCGGTGAATAGATGGTGGGGCAAACATTCTTGTCTGCCACCTTAGTCATTCGCTGTTTAATCTATTCTTTTTCTGTTCTTTCATCAAGAATAATTTGAAGACATCCGAATCTTGGATTTTATCAATGTTCTTGGAATAATCTGCTTCTATTTTTGCCCACTGTCGCTCGCTGATAGTTCTTATTGGAGACAAAGTCTGATTAAAACGACGGACGAGAAACTTAATTATCGTACTATCAATCGCCTGCTTATAAAACTCCAATGTTCCATTTTCTCCTATTAACGTATCAACCATGTGGGTATGGGTTCCAGGGAATATGGGAGAAATAAATACAAAACCAGGTAACTTAGTGTACACAAAGGATTCTTTACTACCTTGTGCGATATCAGCATCCACAGATCTACGAAAGTAAAAATTCATATCTATATCGGTGCCTTCAATTTCTGGAGCATCCTCCACGAATCCAAGCATTAATATATGATGTTCATCTTTCATTTCTGTGTTGTTTAACAAATATTCTCTCCATCGTATTTCGGCTTTCTGTGCTGCAAGTTTATGATCTAATATTTTCCATGGATATCCATACATTTTAAAGACAAGAATCCTCCAAGATAGGGAAACCGCAAACTTTAAAAGACTTTCTGTGTAATCCACGACAGGGTAATCCACGACAGGATTATTTGAATTCATCACGGGCTTGAAAATTACTTTAGAAAAGTATCCCTCGAATTTCGAAAATAAATTTTCACAATCTCCACAAAGCAAATCCACTTTTTTACTATCTTGAACTCTCTTGTTCGGTAAAACAGAGGTTCTAAATTTTCCTGTATCTGAAGTATTACGAATCCAATCTGTTGTAAACTTTGGGATTAGATGGCTGTTCTTGATTGATTCCTTCTTTTTACATAGCTTACATAGACCCATATCGAAAACTCCGTTTCAAACTACCTCAACTCGTCCAATGCTAGTTGAGCCTTAGGATGCCCCAACTCTTTCGCTTTCTCAAAACTTCGGCGGGCATTTATTTTGTCTTTTAATCCATACCAGTATGATAAACCTCTATTGTAGTAAGCATCGGCATCGTTTGGATCAATCTGAATTGTCCTATTGTAGTCGGATATTGCAAGGTCGTAGTCACCTTTGATATTATATGCATTTCCACGGTTGTAATAAGCCAAGGCATCGTTTGGGTCAATTTGAATTGCTCTATTATAATCCGCAAAAGCTCGGTCGTAGTCTCCTTTGTTCTTCCAGGCAATTCCCCGGTTGTTGTAAGCCAGAGCACAGTTTGGGTCAATTTTAATAGCACTATTGTAATCAGCTATAGCTCGGTCGTAGTCACCTTTGTCCTTATGCGCATTCCCACGGTTGTTGTAAGCCAAAGCAAAGTTTGGGTCGATCTGAATAGCTCTATTATAATCGGCTATAGCTCGGTCGTTGTCACCTTGGTAATTATATGCAGATCCACGGTTGGAATAAGCTGTGGCAACTTTAGGGTCAATTTGAATGGCTCTACTGTAATCGGTTATTGCATGGTCGTAGTCACCTTTGCTACTATACGCATTTCCACGGTTAATATAACCATTGACATAGTTTGGGTCAATCTGAATAGCGCTATTGTAATCGGCTATAGCTAGGTCATAGTCTCCTTTGTTCTTTGTTAAAACTCCCCGGTTATTGTAAGGCCAGCTCCAGTTAGGATTCTGTTCGATAGCGTAAGTAAAATATTCGATCTGCTTGTCAATATCATCGGTTGCAAGTCCCTTATCAAACCAATCCGTTGCTGATAGCTCATCGCTCAACCGGCTGCGCTGCTGCTTGATCTCCTCAACCTGTGAAGCCTCCGCCTGTTCCAACCGTTGTCTGAGTTCCTCCATCTCACTTTGCAGGCGAGCCACCTCATTCTGAAGCTCTTTCATACTGCTAAGCTTCTGCCGGTCTCGAACAAGCTCCTGTATTTTACGGTTCACATCCTCCGTATCGACGGTTATATTACAGGTAAGATAGAGAACAAATAC
>JABMRV010000077.1 GCA_013202285.1 bacterium
CCACTCGGACACCTCTCCAATTTTTACATAGCTCAAATTATAAAACTACTTGAAATAGTCATACACCTGCCGTCATCCCGAAGCGTCGGGATGACTGAAAAACGAGGATTTCACTGGCAGACAAAAGCGTCTGCCAGCAGTTTGGAGGACTTTTCCAACAGGAACTAAATATAAACCTTATCATTAATCTTAGCAAGAAACCGGTAGAGTTTATTGATAGAAGGATTATTTTGAATCTCGCTTTCTTGCCGGATTATATCGCACAATTGGTAAATTCCCGATAAATAAGCTTTAAGAAAAAAGATAAACTACGAATCTATTAACGATATTGATGACAAAGGAACTTGTTTTTTCGCTGAGATGATGTTAAATTTCTGTAAATCATTGTTATCAATCATGAATCACATCAGAACATTATCTATCATATCCTTGTTTCTTCTTCTCACCGGAGTTCTCCGGTCGATGCCGCCTCATCCTGACTGGGTAAAAGAGGCGGATGAGGAAGCTGTTTCCCGTGTGCAAAGCATTCTCCTTGACGCCCACGCTCGCGGGATGAACGCTCCCGGAGCCTCGATTCTCGACAGACTGAGACCACTGAGAAGAGACGACCCCAACGAACAGATAACACTTAATGTAGCTGTGATATTGACTGATTTCGCCGATAACGAGGCGGATCGGGATAACTATCCCCAGGAGCATTATCTGGAGATGCTGTTCAGCGTCGATGAGTATGAGACGGGCAGCATGCGCGATTTCTACCTTGAGAATTCCAACGGTGAAGTAAGCATCGTCGGCGAAGTTGCAGGATGGTATCGAATGCCGCAAACTTATGCTTACTACTGCAATCACCGATACGGACTGGGCGTCTATCCCCGCAATGCCCAGAAACTGGCTGCTGATGCGATTCTGGCTGCCGATGACGATCTCGATTACAGCGAATTCGATAACGATGACGACGGAGTTGTTGAGGCTGTTTTTATAGTTTTCGCCGGTTCCGGAGCTGAGGAAGATCCTGACAATAGCGACCTCATCTGGTCGCACGCCTGGACAACACGGGGACTCGACGAACTGGACGGCGTGAGGTTTCGTAAGTACAGCGCCGTTCCTGAAGACGGCAGGATCGGCGTTTACGGGCATGAATTAGGGCATGCCATGTTCGGACTGCCGGATCTCTACGATACCGAATACGAATCTGCCGGGATTGGCTTCTGGTCGATGATGTCTTACGGTTCCTGGGGTGATGACGGCAGACGTCCGCTGCATTTTGACGCCTGGTGCAAACTGCAGCTTGGTTGGGTAAATCCCAGGATGCTGGAATATGATACCGAGTTCTCGCTGCTGCCGGTCGAACAGTTTCAACAGGTTATTGTTCTGTGGAATCCGGAAGCGAGAGGGGATGAATACTTCCTGATTGAGAACCGCCAGAGGATCGGTTTCGACGGTGAGATTCTCGGTGAAGGGCTGTTAGTCTATCACGTCGATGAGAACGAGGATGACAACGATCATCCCTGGTGGCCCAATAACGAGGGATTTAATCACAACCTGGTTGCCCTGGAGCAGGCTGATGGCAGGTGGGATCTTGAAACCTTCGAGAACGACGCCGACGACGGTGATCCATTTCCCGGCAGCGAGGATAACCACACCTTTGATGCCAACAGTGAACCGGGGAGCAGGGATTACCAGAATGAAGAGACCGGTATCGCCATCCTTGAAATAGATGTCGGCGAGCACGGGATACAATCCCACTGGCAGGTCGGCGTCGAAGCAGAAATAGTGGAACAGGTCATTGCGCTCCATGAAGGATGGAACATGATTGGCGCGAGAGTCATCCCTGAGTCGGACGATATTCGGGAGATCTTCTCCCCATTAATTGAGCGGAACAACCTGATCTTCGTCAAGGATAAACGCGGCAGGTTTTTCGTTCCCATTTTTGACTTCAACAATATCCCGTTTTGGAATCCCACAGAAGGCTACAAGGTGCTGGTGCGGCGGGACGATGAACTGACATTTACAGGTCAACTTATTGACGCCCAGATGACAATTCAGCTCAGGCGCGGGTGGCAAATCGTGCCGTATTATCCCGATTACGAGATGCCTGTCAGAAGGGCATTCATGTTGGTAATCAATCGACTTCAGGTTGTCAAAGACGAATACGGCAATTTCTATTTACCGGAATTTGATTACAGCAATATGGGAGATCTTCGCCCCGGTCGGAGTTACTATGTTCGGGTTTTGGAGGATGTCCAGCTTGTTTTTCCACCCGCGGAGGAATAACCTCGTCCAGCACTATAATCGAATTGGTGCAGCAGGAAGTCCGAGAATATAATTACACAACGTTCCTGCCAGGTTTCAAACGAAACGAAGTGAAGTGTAACCTGACAGGTATATACCTAAGTTCTGTAAATCCGTCAGGTTACTCCCGAAACTTCGGGATTGAAACCTGACGGTAACGCATAATATTCAAATGCATCGCTGCCAAGCACGGCGGCTTGGCAGCCATTAATTTCAAATTATCGGACACTATAGTACGCCATAACATCAAACCCTCTGGAACAGAGATAAACAATGAAAAACAGTCCTGTTTGCAAGTTATTTGTTCCCACATTTCTACTTGTCCTGCTGATAATCTGCTCATCCTTCGCTCAGCCTCGCCAGACGTTGATTATCGAGCTTGAGCCCGAATATGTCACCGACATTCGGCAGCCCTCGACGGAATGGCTGTCTCAGTTTGAAGTCAGGAGGGACGGGTTCAGTGTCGCTTCTAATATCAAACCTTTGAAATGGGCTGCCTCAGCGGAACATCACCCGTTATTGGCGAGGATATTCAGCATTGATCTGCCGGATGAAGAAACTACAGATGATTGGCTCAGTCGGTTAGAGTCGACATCCGGTGTTGCCTGGGTTGAACTGCAGCCGATCAGATATACTTGCGGTTTGAAAGCTAAAGGTCGCGACGATCCCGACGCGCCTCCGAACGATCCTTATTTTCCCCTTCAATGGTCGCTGCGCAAGATCAACGCTTCAGCGGCATGGGATATCACCCGCGGAGACACAAGCGTAATCATCGCCATTGTCGATGTCGGTGTCGATATCGATCACGGTGACTTGACTTCCCAAGTCTGGGTAAATCGTGCGGAAGCTGATGGTGAAACGGGCGTGGATGATGACGGCAACGGCTTCATTGACGATCTGTGCGGTTGGGATTTCATCGATGATGACAATGATCCACACCCGCGCAACTACCGAGACGTTCACGGGACACATGTTGCTGGTATCGCCGCTGCAGCCGTGGACAACGGCTATGGTATCGCCGGAGTCGGCTGGAACTGCAGGCTGATGGCTGTCCGTACGGGTTACGATATTTATATTTCCCGGGGTTATGAGGGTATTGTGTATGCCGCAGCATCCGGCGCTGACATTATTAATCTCTCCTGGGGCGGAAAGTACCCTTCCAACATCGAACGACTGACGGTTGAGTACGCCATTGAACAGGGCGCGCTGGTTGTCGGTGCGGCAGGAAATCGTGATCGAGAATTCGATCCCGGTTTTATTCATTATCCCAGCGCCTATGAAAGCGTACTTGGAGTCGCTGGTGTTTCCGAAGGCGATTTACTCTTTAGTTTAAGTAACTACGGTGAATGGATCGGCATAAGCGCTCCGGGATATAATATCATATCCACCATTCCCGGCAACGGTTTCGGTATCCTGAGCGGAACGTCGATGGCAACGCCTATTATTGCAGGTGCCGCAGGACTCCTGAAGTCTTTACACCCCGACTGGACTCCACATCAATTAAAATTGCAGCTTGTAAACTCGTCAGACCCCGTCGATGGATTGAATCCATCACACAGTGGGAGAATGGGCATCGGGAGGATAAATCTCTTTCGAGCACTGTCGGATTTACGTTCAGGTTTTGAACTGACATCGGTTGAGTTCGATGACGTCACAGAAGGCAACGGTAACGGCATCATAGATCCGGCTGATCACATCCTGATCACGGTAACATTGACAAACCTTCTGACTCATTCAGCGAATGTAACCGGAAAACTGGTAATGATAGATGATCGCTATGCTTATGTTGATCCTTTTACCGTCGAATTCGGTGAGATCGCTGCAGGTGAGTCTGCGGATAACAGCGCTCAACCGTTTCGAGTGTTCGTCAGCAGGAGCGCCCTGCCCAACCGTCGAATCGACTGTCGGCTCGAACTGAGCGGTGAGAATGTCATTGAACAGTCAATTCTTATCCCGATGACTATTCGTGCGCCATACGCTGATCACGACAACGGTTCAGTCACGCTGACCGTTACCGATTTCGGAGCGCTGGGCTACTATGATTATCTACGTGGTGAGGATGTCGGAAGCAGTTTTTGCTATGCGGCTAACAGCCTGCCAACTTTGTACCACGGTTCATTGATGATCGGAGCGCCGCCGAACCGGGTATCGGATTGTGCTTACGGCGATTCGATTCGTCTTCAATATGATTTTGATTCACCAGGAGATGGTTTCATCCTCGAAGAGGGAGCTTCAGGCGTGTTGGAGGGTCATGCAATGTATGATGATGGTAACGCCATTAATCCTCTCAATATAACCGTCAGGCAGTCCAGTTACAGTTTCGCCACTGCTCCCGATGACGACTATGTCATCCTCAGTTACGACATCACCAATAACGGTTCATTGATTGACAGCCTCTATGTCGCTCTTTTCCTCGACTGGGACGTCGTACAGTCTGATGGGAATAACTGCCGCTGGGATCCGGTGGCTGAAGTCGGCTGGATGGAGTTCCACATGCCGGATTGGGAACTGTACGGCGCTGCGCTGCTGGATCATCCAACTACTTTCCAAGCCGCTACCGGCGCCTATCAGGTCTCCACCGGCAGTCGCTCGTGGGACGACAGAACCAAGATGAATAAGATGCTGTCGGGTTTCGCCTATGCAGAAACCGATGAAGTCGCCGACTGGACTCAGCTTATCGGCGCGGGACCTATCAGGATTGACAGTCTCGATTCTGAAGTGGTTACGTTCGCCATCCTCGCCGGTGACGATCGAGACGACATGGCTGCAAACGTTACGGCTGCCAGAGAGAAATGGCTGCAGTTCACCACATCCGCCAATCTGGAAATAATTCCCGGCGGTTTCAGGTTAATAAATGTCTATCCATCCCCTTTTAACAGCAGGGTTAACGTGCTGTGCAGTTCTGATTTCGGCGGTGGAGTAATCTGGTCGATGTACGATCCGACCGGCAGGCTCGTCATTACCGGTCAGGAGATATTAAAACATGCCGGTCGGTTCACACTGACTGTCAACGGCGAAGGATTACCGTCCGGATTATACCTGGTGCATGTGTCTCAGAACAGACGGGATTTCACAGTTCCTGTTACATTGGTGAGGTGATAAAATAGTTCTTCGCTAATCGTATATCTTTACAATGTGTGGCATGGGTTACTTGTGAGAGACACTTCGTGTTCCGGTGGGTCTTGCGCCGTCAGGCGTGTGACCCACCGGTGGAACAGCGTCAGAGCCTGCTCCAACGAAAGCCGGGGTCGGCGCTCCCCATTATAAAACAATAATGTCAGCACTCCCCATCACAAAAGGTTCAAAAATCCCATGAATTCATTAAAACAGTCCGGAGCTGCCTTCTTTCAAATAATTCTCATCTTATTTACATACCTCTTTATCCCAGCTTCCACTAATGCCGCACCGAAGAATATTGTAATCTTCATCAGCGACGGCTGTGGCTTCTTTCATGTGGACGCCACCAGTATGTATCAGTATGGTGAGACCGGCAGGCAGGTCTATGAGCAGTTCCCGGTGAAACTGGCGATGAGCACTTATTCCGAAGATGGTCACGGTTATGACGCTGAGAAAGCGGCATCCGATTTCGATTACGTGAAGAAAAAAGCCACCGATTCAGCAGCCTCGGCAACAGCCATATCAACCGGAGTCAAGGTCAAGGATCATGTAGTCGCTGTCGATGAGGACGGCAAACCGCTGGAACATATCTCCCAGCGGGCTGAGGAACTCGGCAAATCCACCGGAGTTGTAACCAGCGTTCAATTGAGCCATGCCACGCCGGCATGTTTCGTTGCTCATAACAAATCCAGGAAAAAGTACGAGGAAATATCCAGGGAGATGATCCTCCACAGCGGGCTTGAAGTCATTATGGGATGCGGGCATCCGTTCTTCGACAATAATGGGGTATCGCTGTCTGAAAAGAGCCCTGACGATTCCACCGAAACGGACTTCTCCTTCGTTGGCGGTGAAGAGACCTGGGATAAACTAATCGAAGGAACGGCAGGGGGCGATGCCGACGGCGATGGTGATCCGGATTACTGGAAGCTCATCCAATCCGGGGATGAGTTCAGGTCGCTCATGACAGGGGATACGCCGGATAGATTGATTGGTATTCCACAGGTATTCCATACACTTCAGCAGGCGCGAACCGATGAGCGAGAGAAAGAGGAGTATCAGGATGGCTCGCCATTCACGGTACCATTTATCGAGACTGTGCCTACTTTAGCGGAGATGACTGCGGTTGCCGTGAACGTTCTCGATAACAATAAAAACGGCTTTTTCCTAATGGTAGAGGGCGGTGCAGTCGATTGGGCGGGACATAATAATCAATCGGACAGGTTGATAGAGGAGCAGATCGACTTCAATAGATCGGTGGAGGTTATGGTTGACTGGGTTTACGGTCACAGCGATTGGGATGAGACTCTTATCATCGTAACTGCAGATCACGAAACAGGTTACCTGACCGGCGAGAATTCCGATCCTGAATTGCAGCCGTTGACAAATCACGGTCAGGGGGAACTTCCGGGGATGGAATGGCACTCAGATAATCACACGAATTCGCTGGTGCCGTTTTATGCGCGTGGAGACGGAAGTGAGCTTTTCATGGGACGTGCAGTTAACACGGACGCCATTCGCAGCATTTATATTGATAACAGTGACATAGCCGGAGTGATATTCGAACTTTGGAGTGGTAAGTCAGGCGAGGCTACCATTCTGGAGAAACAATAAAAACAGGGCTCAAACACTGTGCAGGACGGGCTTACAGCAGATATTAGTTCATAGTTGAACAGTTTAACATTGTCGGAATACGATTGCTGATTCGTGATGGATGGAATCGTTCAAGTAATGACGCTCTATATGTTCGCTGTTTATGTTGCATTTAATGTTAGTGAAATTCATTGGTTTGTTGCTCTTGTGTATTTAATCCAGGCAGAGTTCCAAGCGATACGATATCGACCTTTCATTTCAATAGTTGATTCAAATATATCTGGAGCTTGAATACGTCGGATTTTCTTAAGTTCTATAGTTCCGATTAGATCGGAACCAAGCCCATAATTTGTTAGTTTCCTCTTGCGAAAGTCTCTTTTAAAAATAGATATTCTCGCATAACCAAGTGGTAAATATCGTATTATTTTATACCTGAGAGAATGCTTCCTTGCGTTAGATAGTGCTGATCGAATAATCCTCCTGCATGATTCTCTTATGACACCTTTATCTATAATTTCATCAGAATCTATCACAACAGAACTATTTAGTACTACTCGCCAACCATTTCTATGAATCGAAGTCTCTCGTATAATTATTTGAGGCAATCCTCTTTTATTCTTCATGTCTGTTAAAACTATGTACCAATGAACTTTAAAAGCGTAAACCAATACTCCAAACTTAGTAATGAAATGGGGAAGTTTTAGCTTTGGTACATAAAATACTAAATCGTTTTCTAATACACCTTCATAATCTTCAAATTCATTAGGTTTATTTTCTCTGACCGCTCGCAGTTTTCGACCGTCAAAGGCAGCCCAACCAGGCATGGCTTTTGAGCAACGAAGGGAAAGAAAATACCGGTCATACTCAGGTGCAAAAAACTCAGCCAACACCGCTGAAAAAAAACTGAAATATTGAACTAGTGGGTAATCAATAGTGTTTGGTCGTATGAAGATTATTAATTGCTTTATACTGCCTATCTTAGACTCAGCAAAACCTTCAATGTGCCACCATGGTGCATCTGTTTCCGCCTGCAACTCTTGAAGTAGTAGTTGTTGTGGGATACAATATCCTTCGGTTACATGACGGAAAAGAAACACTTTAAGAGCAAGAGAAAGTGCATTGCATGTATCGAGCAAATCATCTAGTAAAGCAATAATTTCTCTATTGTTGAGTTTCTTTTCATTGCCCTTTATATCCCTATAGCTAATTTCCTTATCAAGAAAGGTAATACCGCCATGGGCAATTCCATTCCGTACGGTATTATCAAACAGTCGAGAAAGTTCACTAAAATCTGAATCTTGAATTTCTTCTATTACATTAAATAGAGCGAGATCGCCTGTCGGTTTTCCTTTCTTTATACGAGAGAAGTAGGCTAATAGATGGACAAATGGAAAGAACACAACTTCCCAAAGACGTAACAAAGTTGGATGAATCTCACGATCAATGAATTTGATAGTGTCATACTCGTCTAACTGCTCAAAGAAATCATGCCATGTATAGCGATTAATATCAACTAATACTCGAAATGATCTATTCAGGTCTGATTGTTTTTCACCAATGTATTCTTTGAGATTAATACCTTGTTGTGAATGTTGTTCTTTCAGCCACCTCAAATACTTATCGTATAATTGAACAGAGAAGAACTTCTCTGGGACTTCGTGAAAATAAGCATAAAGAGACAAGAAGTTAGTGTGAAAACAATTCTCTAAATCTGGTATTTTTTTCACAAGAATCTCACGGTGTCTCTCATGTACAGCATTTAAAATGTGATTACGCCATATCTTGCTAATCTCGTCCATGATATTCAATTGTTAAATGACACATACATTCTTCCACAACCTCACGAACATCCTCCGGTAGTTGCGCAGCCCATGCCAGGAATTGCGCGTTCTTCTGCTGTCAAACATCACGTTTGACAGTACATCAGTTTCGTAGCCCGGATCTCTTGTAGTCCGGGATTCTATTCTCACCCTGCACCACAAGGGTACAGGCTACTCACTATCCCTTCAAACGTCCCGTTTGACAGTACATCAGCATCTATCAATACGCGCATCAGGTGTGATTTTATGTGTCAAAGGAGACCTTTGACAGCATTAGTAACCGCAGGGTGAGGACACCCTGCGGCACGAAATAAGGAAACCCCCCTTCTTTTCCCCCCTACTGTGTAGGGGGGAAGCACCTATCCACTTACTAAGGATCAGAGAAGTGAGGTCTGCGGCGGCGGTTTCTCACCCGGATAACCGAATAACTTCATCCCCCGAGGCGTTACCTTCCTGCCTCGCGAGGTTCTCTCAAGGAAACCCTGCTGGATGAGGAACGGTTCGTATATCTCCTCGATGGTATCGGCTTCCTCTGCAACCGCCACCGCCAACGTCCCCAATCCGACCGGTCCGCCGTTGAAGTTGTCGATGATCGTGCGGAGAATGCGCGCATCCATGTCGTCGAGACCGTTCGGATCTATTTCCAGGCGCGCCAATCCGTGTCTGGCGATTTCAAGCGTGATCCTGCCGTCACCATCCACCTCAGCGAAATCCCTCAACCTTCTTAGAAGCCTGTTGGCAATGCGCGGCGTTCCCCTTGCCCTGCGAGAAACTTCTATCGCACCCTCTTCGTCGAAGTCAACGTTGAGTATTCCTGCCGAACGACATATAATCATGAACAGTTCTTCCGCATTATAGTAGTCGAGTCGCGACATCACCCCGAAACGAGAGCGCAGGGGAGCCGTCAATAATCCGGCGCGGGTGGTGGCGCCGATCAATGTGAAGTGAGGCAGGTTGAGCTGCACCGAACGAGCTGAGACGCCCTTGTCGATCATGATGTCGAGTTTGAAGTCCTCCATCGCCGGGTAGAGGTACTCTTCAACGACGTTGTTCAGACGGTGGATCTCGTCGATGAATAGAACATCGCGCTCGGAGAGGTTGGTGAGCAGTCCGGCGAGGTCGCCGGGACGTTCGAGCACCGGTCCGGACGTCACCTTCATTTCAACCCCGAGTTCGCGGGCAATCAGGTAGGCGAGAGTCGTCTTGCCGAGACCGGGAGGTCCATGAAACAGGCAGTGATCGAGAGCTTCACCGCGATTGCGCGCTGCGGTGAGAAAGACCTTGAGATTATCAACCTCGCGCTTCTGCCCGACGAAATCATCCCAGCAGAGCGGACGCAGCGAACGTTCAATATCGATGTCGTCCGATAGCTGGTCGGGGGATGTTATGCGTTCTTTATCATTCATTGTTATATGATAACAAATTCTATCCTCGCAAGCAACAGATGCAGCGCTCCTCGTGGTGAGACTATTTATTCTACTATACAGAATGAGAACAATTATAAAACAAAACCGAAGTTATACACACCAGCCGAATTTTGACGGTTAGACGTCATTGAAGACATCCGGCTTGACGACCATGAAAAAACAATGTACTTTACCGGATAGATGAATCATCACCCGGGGGTAAGAAAAACGGTTCATCGCAGTATCCGTCAGCCGACGAATCGGCAGACAGGAATGTCTGCCCCACCCATTCGCAGGCAGGGACGTCGGCGTTCCCCATTCGATGTTGCAAAGAACCTTAATAACAAGAGATCGCTTCAAAATGAAATTCACCCGTAAACAACAGAAAACGATTCCCGTAATAGCCGGATCTATTGTGGTCATACTGGTCGCGATTCTGGGATTATCGGGAGTTTTCAATCGGTTGGACGTTCAGGCATGGGACGTCTGCAACCGTACCGCAGGCGGGTGGCATGAGCCTGACCCGCGCCTCCTGATGGTCGCCATCGATCCCGCCAGCATGAGCTATTTTGCCGATATGGGCGTTCTTTGGCCCTGGCCCAGGGATATATGGGCAAGAGTCATCGAAGTTGCTACTGACGCCGGAGCAGCAGGAATTATGTTTGATATGATGTTCGACGATCCGGGTATCGAACGTCTGAACAGCCCTGCCCGTGAAAGCGATCAACTCTTCGCAGATCGTCTTGCGGGACCTCTGCCGGTCGTAATCTGCGCCTTTCTGACTCCCAGTGCGAAACCGTTCCCGGAAATCCCGCTTGGACTCAGTTGGGAAGATACCTCGATCCCCTCATATCATCTGAACGATATGACCCTGCTCCTACCATATCAGCCTTTCCGCAGCGCTTATATGGGCTTAAGCAACTCTCTCCCCGATCAGGATGGAGTAATCCGATCTTCACCACTGCTCTATGAAGCATCGGGTCATACATTTCCAACGCTTTCACAAAAGGTAATTGAGACTATATGCGGTGGGTGTGAAAAACCGCAGTTAGATAAAGAGGGGCGTGTATGGCTGCGTTATTATGGCAAAGGGGGACCTGAGGGAGCGTTTCCATATATCTCGGCTGCTTCACTCATTACCGGCAGCGTACCTGCAGATAGTCTGAGAGGTAAGATACTTGTCGTCGGAGCGTTCGCCGCCGGACTTCTCGATTTCTATTCGACACCGGTAGCCGATGTTGAGCATGCATTCCCTGGTTTCGAGATTCATGCAACCCTGATTTCCAACATGCTTCAGGGCGACGGACTCGTCCCTGTGGGAGCCTGGGGCGTGTTCATCATTACATTGATCGCCGGTTTCATCGGACTGCTCGTTTTCCGCATCTCCAACACGATATGGCTGCAGACGGTCGGTTTGATTCTTATAACGATGGTCCTGTTTCTCCTGCTGTTCATCTGCTTCAACGCCAACATTCTTTTCCCGATCACCTCACCATTGTTTGCCTGTTTTCTTGGTGTTGGAACCAGGATGTATTTCGGCTGGCGTCTTGAAGGTCGTCAGCGAACCAAGCTGCGCAACCTGTTCAGCCGCTATCTCGATAACACTGTTATTGAAAGCATGATGGATAACCCTGAAGAACTGCAGATGATCGGCATCAAGCGTCGTGCCACCGTGCTGTTCACCGATATGGTCGGCTTTACACCCGTCTCCGAAGGGCTTTCACCTGAGGACGTTGTTACCGTTCTGAATGAATATCACAGCGTGGTTGTGGAAGCAATACTGAGCAATCGCGGACTGCTCGATAAGTACGTTGGCGATGCCGTGATGGCGATCTTCGGCGCGCCGCTGATAGATGACCAGGCGAACCATCATGCCGCCATAGCGTTGCTTGAGATCCATAAGTCTGTCGATGAACTGACGACTAAGAGAGCCGGAAAGAAACTTCCTGTAATCGACGTATGCGTGGGGATTCACACGGACGAGGTTGTAGTCGGAAATATCGGACACCAACGCCGGATGGATTACACCGCCATCGGTGCAGGCGTGAATACTGCCAGCCGTATTGAAGGCGCAACCAGAATGCTCGGCACAAGGAACCTCGTCAGCGATGCTTTCTGCAAAGGACTGCCGGACAGCATTCACCGTCGTGAATTAGGGAGAGTCGTTCTGAAAGGAATGCACGCGCCATTGACGGTATATGAAATTATTACCGATGATGCTTATGGCAAATGGGTAAATAACTGGGCTGAAGCATGGGATTTGTGGCGCGATGGAAAACGCCGCGAAGCGCTGGAAATCTGGCAAAAGTTAGAACCGATATTAAAGGAAGATAAAGCTCTGCCGATCCTGTTGACATGGATGGCAACACACGTTAATGGTACTAAGGAGGATGATGATGTTCGAATCTTCACTTCTAAATAAAGCCCGCACAACAATTCCGCTGATCGTTCTCATATTGCTGACATCCGTATTCTGGTCAACCAGTTCCGGAGACCCACAGATTCAGCAGACACAACCCGGCGCGCTTTTAAGGCATGGTCCGGGAAACTATTATCCGCTGCTGAAAATGCTGGATTACCAGGCACGGGTGATTATCAAGGACAGCACACACGGATGGCTGAATATCGACGTCCTTGACGACGGTTCGGGCTGGATAAGCTGTAACGCTCTGATATCTGAAGATACTCAGTCCATGCCAACGCAGAGACAGTATCAAGCCGGAACTAACAAGCCGGCGATGGGAGTTGACCGCGCCGTGGTGGGAGCGATGATAAAAGGTCTCACTCAGAGACTTGGGGTCGATGCAGAAGTTGCAACTCCTTACGAACCGCTGCCCGGAGTTGACGAAGCCTCAGTTACAGCATTCCGTTCCGGTTTCAATCCCGTCGATGTGGGAAAGCCTCTCACTGCAGTTGCCACCGGTAGAAACCTGTCATCGAGATACCTGTCGCTCTCACCGGTTCTCGCTGCACAGCAGGTTGCCGCCTGGGGAGGCCGCAACATTTCTGTTGAGCCCTATTGCAATCAGGTCCTGCTCTGGATCGCCGACCGCGCGGGCGCTGCAAATATAACTGCCCGTGTCTATGTGGCTATGAGAGGTGGTAATGAGTTCTGCTTACCTGGCGGTATAATTGTCATCGGCGGCGACCTGCTCGCAATAGTCGAAGACGAGGCGGAACTGGCGGGAATTCTCGGGCATGAACTTGCTCACGCTGTTTTCCAGCACGGTGAGTGTGCACTTGAGAAGCAATCCTGGCGCATTGGTGTGTCGGAGACATTTGCCGAACTCGACGCTGAGACCGGCGGTTATTATGACAAGGAGATTGCTGAACTTGAAGAATTTTCCGCGGGCGTCATTCTGATGATGGAACGCAAGCACAGTCTGGATATTGAATTTACAGCCGATTCAGCCGCCACAATATGGCTGGCTCGCGCGGGATATGATCCGGAGGGGCTGCTGAGTTTCCTCAAGCGGTTACGAAAAGGATTCGGCGAAGGATTAACCGGTCATGGCGGAATAAACCTCACCTGGTTGAATTCGAGAGACGAACTTGACATGCGGATCGAGCGGTTAGAGAAACAGGTTAATAAACTCAAAAGGAGGGTGAAGATCACGGAACGCTATAAGCTCCGTTTCAAACAAAGAATTGGTTAATGGGGACTTGATTCTCCGGTTATTCTGCCAGGTTATCCGGTAATTGCCGGACTTGAAACCCGACTTGCAAGCAAGTCGGGTCACCCACCGTGTATCTTTAAATGTGTGGCACGACTTGCTCGCAAGTCGTGTTTCAATGATATAATTGATTTCAGCGTATCCACCGTATGGCGGATTCGCCGACAGGAATGTCGGCGCTCCCCATTCATGTAGCGAATAACCTTAACATCAGGTACTATGAGTACAAAAGGTTGGCGCCAAATAGCGCCAACCTTGATTTTTCTTCTCTAAATCCCTGTTATCAAATATATTATTAATCATTGTGCCGGAGGCGGGACTCGAACCCGCACACCCCGGGGGATACTGGTCCCTGAAACCAGCGCGTCTACCAATTCCACCACTCCGGCAACTGGAGTCATACCGTTTATCTTAACAAATCCCGATTATTACGGCTCATCAACATCAGTTCCACCGCCGGTCGGAGCAGTCTCCATACCGGCATCGCCAATAGGCGCCGGTTCGAAATCCAGTGGGACCGACTCAAGAAATTCTGCCGGAGACTGTTGAATGACTGAAGGAGTAACAACATCCGTCCGCTGACCTCCACTCCCAGCCAATACAGACAGAACAACGCTTAAAATCAGGAATGACGCCGCCAGGTACTGAGTAATAGTGGAGAGCGCCGAGGCTGTACCCCTCGCTCCGAAGAGAGCGCTCGATGTCTGACCGCCGGCGATACCTGCCAACCCACCGCCCTTGGACGCTTGGAGCAGGATCACAACAACCAGCACAACGCTGATTATTATATGTATAAAAATTAAAACTCCGCGAATTAACTCGGTCATAAAAATTCCAAGGTTTGAAGAATTATTTTCTGTTGAAGAAGTTCAGTATTTAATGCATCCGTCAGCTGACGGAAATTCAGATATACTTTTCAACGCAAACAATTAATATAAACTTTAGATACTTTATATGCAAGTGGTTTCACACCGGGAAACTGTTGCACGCTATTACAATTTCAAATATTCTCTTGACCTGCAGACTATAATATGATATAATATATGTTCTGCCGGAGTGGTGGAATTGGTAGACACACCATCTTGAGGGGGTGGCGTCCTAATCGGTCGTGCCGGTTCAAATCCGGCCTCCGGCACTGCTAAATCGATACACTTTGCATCCGCACTGCTTAAGGCTGACGCCGTTACGACGTCAGCCTTTTTTGTTATTCTGATGAGATGAAGGTTATTGAACGTCGCTTTCTAACTTACGTTTACTATATTACCGGTGTAGGTCGAAACTTAATCGCAACTCCCGCTGGCACACGCCCTCGTGTGCCAGAAAAAACCATCAGATGTGTAAGAACTGTCAGACGAGGCGTCTGACAGCGGGATTATGAGTCTGACAGCGGGATTATACAGTAAAAAGCCCGATTTGCTAATCGGGCTAATACGTTTTATATTAATATATTAGACTGGCGGGGATGACGAGACTCGAACTCGCGACCATCGGCGTGACAGGCCGATACTCTAACCAAACTGAGCTACA
>JABMRV010000078.1 GCA_013202285.1 bacterium
AATGTTGGATTTTGAATGTTTATAATTCAAAGTTCATTATTAGAGGAAAAGTTCAGCTCATAGCAACTGCTTTTAAGTCCAAAGCAGATGTTAAAACTCTCTGGCGAAAGCCAGGGTCTCAAACCTGGAAATAGACGAAACAATGACAGATATTATTAAAATAAGCGATGATGTCCTCGAAGTCCCTGCCAGACTGCCGGTTCTTCCGCTTCGTGACATCGTGTTCTTCCCTCATATGGTCAGCCCGCTGGTGGTTGGTCGCGCCGGAACTCTGAAATCAATCGACCGTGCCAGGATGAAGGGAGATCTTATCGCTCTTGTAGCCCAAAAGGAAGCTACCGTGGAAATGCCAACCGGCGCGGATATGTATCGGGTGGGTTGTATCGGTCGCATTGAACAGATGATGAAGCTTCCTAACGGGCTCGCAAAAGTTCTGATCGAGGGATTGCTGCGGATAAGGATAACACGATACTACAAGGACGGCGAATCTCTCTCGGCTGCAATTAAGATTCTGGATGATCATGTCGTTATGACGCCTGCGCTTGAAGCCGCGCGACGTCATCTGAATTCGCTCTTCAAGGAGTTCATCTCGCTTAACCGCCAGTTGCCGGATGAGTTCGCTCTTACTATCGACCAGATTACAAATCCCCGCCGTCTCGCCGACCTCGTCACCATGCAACTCAACCGCACCCTGAAACAGAAACAGGTTTACCTCGCGACGAACAACACATACGATCTGATCGTCAAACTCGCAGGCGAACTGAACAGGGAGATCGAGATACTCAATCTCGAACAGAATATCGAAGGCAAGGTGAAGGAGAAGATCTCCAAATCCCAGCGCAATTTTTTCCTCCAGGAGCAGTTGAGAGCGATTAAAAAGGAACTGGGAGATGATCCGGACGAGGATATCTCCGATGTTATCGAGTATCAACGCAAGGTAAAGAAAGCCCGACTGCCGAAAGAAGCCCGGCAGAAGGCGATGGAGGAAATCGGCAGGTTAGAGAACACTCCGATGATGTCGCCGGAAGCCACCGTAATCCGCACCTACCTCGACTGGCTGATCGGCGTTCCCTGGCACAAGGCAACCACCGATAACAAGGACATAGAGAAGGCTTCATCGATCCTTGACGAGGATCATTACGGTCTCGAAAAGCCTAAAGAGCGCATACTTGAACACCTTGCCATACTGGCAATCGCCGGAAAGATACGCGGACCGATCCTCTGTCTGGTCGGACCGCCGGGTGTTGGAAAGACCTCGCTCGGAAAATCGATTGCAAGAGCTCTTAATCGCGAGTTCGTACGCGCTTCGCTCGGCGGTGTACGGGATGAAGCCGAGATTCGCGGTCACAGACGAACCTACATCGGATCGCTGCCCGGTCGGATCATCCAGTTGATGAAAAAAGCCGGTAAAATCAATCCGGTATTCCTGCTCGATGAAGTTGACAAGATGAGCGTCGATTTCAGGGGTGATCCATCCTCAGCCCTGCTCGAAGTTCTCGATCCCGAACAGAATCACGCCTTCAACGATCACTATCTCGAAGTGGATTACGACCTGTCACAGGTTCTGTTCATCACTACAGCCAACACGCGCCACGGGATACCGATACCGTTGCAGGACAGGATGGAGATAATCGAACTGCCGGGCTACCTGCACCAGGAGAAGTTTGAGATCGCCAGGCGTTTCCTGATTCCGAAACAGTTGAAGGAGAGCGGCCTCACTGACAAGAATATATTCATCACCAACAGCAGTATTCACAAGATCATCGAGCGTTACACACGAGAAGCAGGCGTTCGTGAACTTGAACGCAACATCGCCAAGATACTGCGGAAATCCGCACGTGAGATGCTTTCCAGGAAAGAGGACGAAATGTCTCTCAAAGTCGATGCTCGCGTTACTGCCAAAATGCTCGGAGTACCGCGTTATCAGAAGCGAGTTATCGACGGTGAGGACAGGGTCGGTTCAGCCATTGGACTCGCCTGGACGCCGGTCGGCGGTGAGCTGCTTATAATTGAAGCCGAAACCATGAACGGCAAGGGTAAACTGACTTTGACCGGGAATTTGGGAGAAGTAATGCAGGAATCGGCACGTGCCGCTCTGACTTCCGTCCGTTCTCGAGCGGATGAGATCGGTTTCGACGCAAATATATACATGAAACAGGAAGTTCATATCCATCTTCCCGAAGGCGCCGTTCCCAAGGATGGTCCTTCGGCTGGCATAACCCTGGCTGTCGTTCTGGCTTCAGCTTTCTCAGGCAGACCGGTCCGGGGCGATATCGCCATGACCGGCGAGATTACATTAAGGGGTAACGTTCTTGCCATAGGCGGATTGCGAGAAAAACTGATGGCTGCATTGCGTGCCGGAATCAAAAAGGTGATCATCCCCGAGAAAAACCGCCGTGAGCTGCGAGAAGTCCCGGCTGCAGTTCGCAGACCTCTCGAGATAGTACCTGTCAGCAATATAAGTGAAGTTCTCGATATTATGCTGCAAAAACAGAAAGTTCGCCCCGGACGCAGACGCAAGACCACACGGCGGGACAGTGCGATTGTGAACTGATGATGATAAACCTGTCCGGTTCGTAGCCCGGTTTCTCCGAAA
>JABMRV010000009.1 GCA_013202285.1 bacterium
AAAATCCCGAAGGGATTAATCCGTGAATAGCCACCGGCGTTAGCCGGTGGTGGAGAATGCTTCTTCGCCCGCCGTCAGACGCCCTCGTCTGACGGAAAAACGAGGATCTCGCTGGCAGACGAGGGCGTCTGCCAGCGGTCTGAAGGACTTCTTCACAGGAACTAATTAACGTTCATCTTCGAGTGACACAGTCAGTTTCTGACCCGGTCTGATCGTCTCAATACCGATTGTGATGACCGTATCCCCAGGTGATGCCCCATCGAGCAGCATCACCATACCTGAGTGAGGCTGGCTGATTTCAACGGTTCTTAAAACTGCGCGGTCACCTTCCGCGATGTAACAGTTTATCTTCTCACCGTAGTCCTTGACGGCATCCTGAGGGATAACCAGTGCATTCAAATGAGCTTTTATCACAATCTCAACACTGGCAGCCATACCCGGTTTAATCGCCATATCCCTGTTGGGAACGGCAATCTCTACAGGAAACAATCTGGTGGCGATATCCGCTGCCGCACCAACTGCATGAACTCTGCCAATGAATGTCCTCTCTCCCCATCCTCCGGTCATGATCTTCACTTCCTGCCCCGGATCAATCCTGACTATATCCATCTCTGAGAGACCTACAGTTATCTTGATAGGATTAGTCTGGACAACTTCGGCAACCGGAGATCCGGGTGGAACACTCTGTCCCACCACGACCAGTTTGGCTGACAATCGTCCGGTAAACGGCATCCTGACTTTCGTTTCATCGTAAGCCCTTCTGGCGAGCCCCGCCGACGCTTCGACCGCCTTAAGATTCACCCCGGCGTTCTTCATTGTTAGTTCCGCCGACTCTATAATATTGTCCGACAGATCGCCTTTTGCATGAAGAGA
Organism: bacterium; assembly: GCA_013202285.1. Lineage (GTDB taxonomy): Bacteria > Electryoneota > AABM5-125-24 > Hatepunaeales > Hatepunaeaceae > JABMRV01. The sequence goes on from JABMRV010000009.1 coordinate 874, forward strand.
CTGCTGCCGTTTGAAGTCCTTCTGAGCTTTTTCAGCGGCAATATGCGCGGTTTCGAGGGCGGCTTCAGCCTGCCGCCACTGCAATTCGGCAACCTCATCGTCAAAGCTGATTATCACCTGTCCCTTGTTCAGATGTTGACCGATGTCGGCATTCCACCCAACAACCCTACCGCCCGTTTCGGATGAAACCATGGTTCTGTTCCAGGCTTCGAGCACGCCTGTAGCCATGATTACCTCGAGGAAGTCGGTCGGTTCAAGTCTGATCCCCACAACGGGAAGCGCTCTTTCAAGAGCGGTGAGGTCTGCAGTCAAGGGGGGTGTCTCGCGTTTGGCGGACTTGTCGCGACTGCTGATGCTGATAACCGTTACCAGAGCAATTAATGCAACCGCGATGACTAAGATACGTATAAAATTCTTCATGATTTATTACTTGATGAAATCTCACCTGCAACGGAATATCCTGACTGATACAGTTTTCCTGTTTCGAATTCTTCCCTGATCTTCCTGAACCATTTCACTTCAACCTCAAGGTGCATAACGTGATGCATCACCAGCCAGCGGGCAACATTAAAACAGTCAGGTACGAGCTTCTCAATCTCTCGGCTATGTTTTTTTAACATATCTCTTAATTCTACAAGCATTCCGATGCGCTTCCGGAGAATTTCCATAAATTCATCCCTGTCAAGTTTCCCGCCGAAGAAAACACCGATGTCCTCTTTGAGGTAAGTTCTCTGAAAATCCAATATGTTCTCGCGCAACAGCGTCTTAAATTCTTCCCTGCCGGTATCGGTAATGGCATATATACTTCTCGCCGGTTTAGCGCCATCTTTGGTGGTGGAAACCTTGCGTAACGCGCCTGATTTTTCCAGATTACCCAGCGCATGATATATGGAGCCGAATTTAATATCCGTCCATGAACCCATTCTCTTCTCGATAACCTTTTTCAGCTCATAACCATGGTAGTTGCGCTCCCGCAGGAAACCAAGAATAGCGAGTTGAACAGCCATAAATCACCTCACTGTTATTACCAGGTACGTCCGTCAGCCGACGGATCGATCGGATCATCGTTCGGAGGCGGATTCAACCGTACAACATCAACAGCCTGTGGACCTTTAGAGCCAATATTGATACTGTATTCCACCTCTTCACCGGCAATCAGGGTGCGAAATTCCTTCCCTCGAATATCGCTGTAGTGAACAAAAATCTTCTCATCGTTCTCACCGCGGATAAAACCGTATCCTTTTCGCGGCAGGAAATTGATTACAATACCTCTATGTCTGACTGACGGATTCCCTACAGCCTTCTCCAATCTCAAGCCTCCTTTTCTCGTTCAAATGTTCTATAAATAATGGGGATGACAAACAAGGTAAAGACGGCGGAAGTCATCAATCCGCCGATTGCAACAATCGCCATCGGCGCTCTCATCTCCCCACCGGCTCCCATGCCGAAAGCCAGCGGCAGCATCCCCAGTATGGTAGCGAGATTGGTCATGATGATCGGTCGCAATCTTACAGGGCACGCTTCGATAATTGCTTCATCAAGTTTGTATCCTTCACGCCTGAGCAGGTTTATGTAATCGATAAGGAGAATACCGTTGTTTACAACTATCCCCACCAGCATCACAACCGCCATAAGCGAGAGCATGCTGATGGTGTTATCGGTGATAAACAGCGCCAGTAAGACCCCGATCAACCCTAACGGCAGTGTCAGCATGATTGTGAACGGATGTTTATACGATTCCAGAATCGCCGCCAACAGCATGTATGTCAGGATAATCGCCAGTATAAGCGCTTTGAACAATTCAGCAAATGCTTCCCCCATCATTTCAACCTCACCACCGAAGAACACTTTGTATCCAGGTTTTAATTCGAGATCTTCCGAGTATTCCCTTATCGAACTGACCTTTTCACCAAGCGTTCCCTGAGAAATATCAGCCATAACGGTCACCATGCGCTGCTTGTCCTTATGGTAAATGGCAGTAGGTCCTTCAGAATATTCAATATCTACCACTTCATTGAGTAAAATCTGCTCATCACCTGCCTGGATGTAAATATTACCGACATCGGCGGTACGTTCGACCTCTGCCTTGTCGAGCTGGACACGGATGTCATATTCATCGCCGCCTTCGCGGTATTTCGACGACACTTCACCTTCGAGCATGCTCCTCAATGTCATTCCCACCGCACCGGGAGAAAGTTCATGATCTGAAAGTCGATCACGCCTGGGGGTTAATTTCAGTTCCGGTTTTCCCAATTCCCAGCTTGATTTTATATTCACCAGACCACCGAGCCCATCCATGTAAGTCATTATGCTGTCGGCGATACTGTTCAGGTAATCCATATCATAACCTGTGATCTCAATCTGCAGGTCGGCTTCGCCGCCACCGCCGCCCATTGAAGACGTTTCTTTGATCGTCAGCTCAGCCCCTGGCAGATCGATCAATAATGGACGGAGCGCTTCGATGAATTCAGACGTTTGCAGCGGTCGAAGCTCCGCATCGACCATCTGCACAATCACCATTCCCATTTGAGTCCCTTCACCGCCGCCACCGATAAAACCGCCTTCCGACTTACCCGTAGTTGCATAAACGGATTTAACGTATTCCTGCTGCATGACGATATACTCGACTTCATTCACAACGCGGTCTGTCTCATCAAGCGTAGTGCCTACGGGCATTTCAATCGATACGGTAAAGGCGCCTTCATCGGTCTTCGGGAAGAACTCAGAACCGATAAAACCAAAACCAAGCAGTGAAAAGCTCCCTATTAACAACAGAAACACCATCAGCGTAACAATAAAGCGATGCTTCAGAACCCATACGAGCGAACTCCTGTATCCCTCGACCAGATTGTCATAGAAAAGGTCCCAGGCGTTGACCAATTTCTGAAGCAGTCCGCTCAGGTGCGCAATCACTGCAAGGAGTAGCACGAGCAGGATAATCAGCGCAGAGTCCGTACCGAGCAGTTTATATACCCCGAACAGAATTGCCGATACAAAAAACAGGTAGAAACCTCGTCTTATCTTGTGCGACGCCATCATCGGAGTAAGTGTAAACGAGATCAGAAGCGAGAACATAGTGGCGAATGCTACCGTCAGACCGAACTGTTTGAAGAACTGACCCACAATTCCCGACATGAATGCCATCGGCGTGAAAACCACTACATTGGTCAAAGTAGATGCTGCCACGGCAATTGCAATCTCACCCGTTCCTTTTGATGACGCCTCCTTGTCCGACAGACCTTTGCCTTTATAACGCTGAATATTCTCCAGTACAACAATCGAATTGGCGACCAGAATACCAATGGAAATCGCCAATCCCATCAGTGACATCATGTTGAGCGTAAATCCGGCAAAATCAACAAGAATAAACGTGGCAATAATTGAAGTCGGCATCGAGACCGCTGCAATAACCGTGAGGGGAATGCTGTGCAGGAACAGGTAGAGAACCAGAATGGTCAGTAAAACACCTATTATCATATTACCGAAAACATCATCGACCATATCCTTGATGAAGTCCGAAAGATTCCGCGCTACATCAAGCCGCACGTCATCAGGCAGTTCGAGCTTGATCTTCTCGATCTCCTTGAAGATATCATTGGCAACCTCGACGGTATTGGCATCCGAACGTTTAATCAGGCTCAGACCGACGGAGGATTCCCCGTTGAACCGGGCTCGATCACGCTGCTCTTTGAAACTGTCATCGATCCATCCCAGCTCTTTCAGTCTCACATATTTACCCTCTTCGAGAGGAATCCTGATGTTTCGCAGCTCATCGAGATCGTTGAATTCACCTGCCAGACGAACTGTGATTTCTTTTTGTCCTTCAGTTAATCTCCCTGCAGGAATGTTGAGGTTTTCGGCTGAGATAAGCGCCGTAACAACCTGTGGCGAGAGGTTATATGCTCTTAATTTTCGGCGCGACAGATTCACCTGTATCTCGCGCTCCAGTCCTCCGGTCAGTTCAATCTCGGCAAGTCCATGGACACGGGAAAGACCGGTTTTCACTATTTCATCAGCGAGTTTGTAGGTCTCATCGAGCGATCTGGGACTGGAAACAGCCAGATTTACAATCGGCATGGCGCCCACATCGAACTTCTGAATAATGGGATCAAGGATGTCTTCCGGAAGTTTAAACCTGATGCCATCGATCTTATCCTTAACGTCGATCGCCACGAGATCGACGTTCATTTCAAGATCGAATTCCAGTATCCCCAGTGCAAGTCCTTCCTGGGAGATAAATGTTACGTGCTTGATACCGCCGATGGCGCTTACTTCCTCCTCAATCGGTTCAGCAACCTGGGTCTCCATCTCCTCCGGTCCAGCGCCGGGATAAATGACTGAGATAACCACGAATGGGAAATCGATCTCTGGCATCATATCAATGCCCAGTCTGCTCAGGGAGAAAAGTCCGATGACAACGAAGGTCATTATCACCATCGTCATCATCACCGGGCGGCGAATCGATATATCGGCAAGTTTCATATTTTTTCGTATGGTGTAGAGTTAAGTTTATCAGTTGTTTCTTGAAATAATCCGAACAGGCGCGCCATCAAACAGCAGATTTGCACCGCTGACAACCACGGTGACGTCTGCATTAAGCCCTGATTTGATCCAGGCTGCATCTCTCGTCTGTCCACCGAGTATCACATCACGGAGTGCTGCCTGTTCATCTTCAACAGTATAGACAAACCAGTCTTCACCCTTTCGAATCAGTGCATCCGGTGAGACAAGAACCGCTTCTTCTATCTCGAACACGCTGACAAACACATCGACCATCAAGCCGGGACTGAACTGAAAACCATCCGGTTTCTCCGAGAGATCGATCCATGCCGTGAAAGTTCTACCTTCAGGATCCGCTGACAGTGAGATGCTCCTGATCTTTCCCTTGATCGAGATACCATTCGTTTCCAGATCACAGATTGAACCAGCTTTCATCTTTTCACGATCTCGAGCCGGTATCTGTACCTTTACCCTGGGATTTTCGATGGAAACCACCTTGGCAACGGATTGACCTGGCGTTACCAGTTTTCCGGGTTCAGCGCTGAGTTCGGTAATCTTTCCTGCAAATGGCGCACGAATAAAAAGTAACTTTTCCGATGCTGCAAGAGCCTCTGCGGCAAGGTTACGCTGAAGTGTCATCCCATCAAGAATCTGTTCAGAAACAGCGCCTTCATCGAACAGCTTTTGAATGCGTTCAAGCTCCTTCTCCGCATTCTCAAGCGCTAATTTCAACTGCGCATGACTTGCCATTGGATTATCACGCGAAAGCTCACATATCACCTGATCTTTATTTACATACTGTCCTTCGGTAACCAGGACACGGCTGACATGCTCGGAGAGTGATGAAACTACATCCGATTGTTTCCCGCCGACAACGGTTCCCGTATAGTGATTGACCATTCTGAAATGTCCAATCGATGACTTACCCACTTCAATGGGGTATCCCTTTTCAGCCTGGATCTGGGCGATGGTCAGTGTTGCCTCAACTTTTCTTCTCTCGGCAAAACGATACACTATAAGAGCGATAAGCAATGCTGTTAGAACATATAATATTACCCGTTTCATCAATTTTCCCTTCCGAAATCATGGTCATTATGAACGATCCTGGCATATTCGGCATTAGCCACACGAAGATCGTAAAGTCCCTGCAGATGACCCAACTGCGCCCTGTGCAATGCAAGTTGCGAATCAAGCACTTCCAATTCCGTACTGATGCCCTGCTCATAGCGGGTCTCGGCGATGTCAAGCGCCTTCCGGGCGAGTTCCAGCACAGCAGTCAAACTGTTAATCTGGTCTTCGGCTCGCTTGAGTTCGCTCAATACGAGCGATACCTCCAGGCTGAGTCCCTGTTCAAGCTGGGAGAGTTCAAGCTGTGTGCGTCTCAGACCGATTTTCGCCTTCTGCACTCTCGCCGATGTCGCAAAGCCATCGAACAGAGGAACGGACATGTTCAGTGTCCAGGTGAACGAATCGGGCCAATAGACATCTCGAACGCTGTTGAATGACTTATCCTGGTACTGCCTGCGATAGTTAAGCCCGAAGACGAAGTTGGGCCAATAGATGTTCCTCTGTTCCGCCTTGAGGGAAATTTCGTCCAGTCTTCCGCGCAGATCGAAAACCTTGAACTCCGAACGATGCTGTCTTGCGGTTTCATAAACCGTCTCAAAGTCAGCCATATCTATTGTAACGACTTCAGACGACAGTTCATCCGTCAGAAAGATATCGTCACCGAGATCCAATCCGAGACGGTTACAAAGAGCGATTCGAGCAAGTTCGGCGTTCTTTTTCGTGTTGGCGATTTCAGGTTCCAGGGTTTTCACTTCCACCTGTGCTCTAAGCAGATCGAACTCGCTTGCCATCCCCACGTCGTACATCCGTTTTACCGTTTCAGCGTGACGATTCGCCTGTGCGTAGGCTTCCTCAGTGACCTCGACGACATCCCTCATAAGTACAAGTCCAAAGTACTCCTTGATGACGTCGGATTTGATCCTTGCACGGTTGCTTGTGAGAGCGTCACGGGCAATCTGTCGATAGATCCGTGCCGCTTTCAGCGCCATGCCGAGCTTTCCCGCCAGCCATATCGGTTGCTGCAGAGATATATCGGTGGTTATGTCGCTGGGCAGACCTACTTGGATCCACTCCCCAAAGTACATGGAAGGAAGAATCATATGCCTCATCATAGTGCTGCTGAGGGAGATATTCGGCAGGGCAGCGGATACAGCTTCCCTGACCTGAGCATCTCCCGACTCGACCTCAAGACTGGCTTTCGCCAGGGAAAGATCGTTGCTCTCCGCATGGGCTAATGCCTGTTCCAGCGATAAACTGACCTCTGCCGCATGAACCGCAGGCAATGACATTAGTAAGGAGATAAGTAAAAAAATGGTTGGTTTCATATCCTTATTCAAGGTTGTATATCCAAGCTTGATTATTAAACGTTGAATATAAACTCTTGAATAGAGATTCGCAACAGGTTCATGTACTTTTCTGTCGATAAAGATTATTCTATGGGAGAATAAATAACAAGGGCTTGTTGAAAAAATCCTTTTATGTCATTCCGCGAAAACGGGAATCCAGATGGGATATTGTATTACATGGATTCCGGCTTTCCAGTCTGTCCGAAAATAGCGATTTTTACCTCACCGCCTGCTGGCAGACGCCCCCGTCTGCCAGAAATA
>JABMRV010000079.1 GCA_013202285.1 bacterium
AGTGACCGTTACGGTGAATTCATCGGTCACTGTTGCATCGCGGCGGGGATTGGGAAGGAACAAGGATGAAGGATGAAGGATGAAGGATGAATTTTTGCTGTTTTCCACTTTGCGCAAGTTTCTCGCAGAACCATCATCTCGTCCCTCATCGACGTTGTCGTCGGCGGTGACGGTTACTTCGAGGTTGTCAGCGTAGAAGTCGTCGTCCGGTCGGAGAGTGAGGATGTTTTCGTCGGTGATAATCAGGTTCAGTTCCGCTGGACCGTCAACCGTGAAGGTCAACTCGTCACCGTCGGGGTCTTCGAAGACGTCATCGAGATCGGCAACTTCGAGGAGTCCGGAATCCTCGATGATTACGATATCTTCGATAGGCTGCTCGACAATGGGAGGATCATTGACCGGATTAACAGTTATGGTGAATGTGTCTTCTGTAAAGCTCTCCTCGTCGCTTGCTCTAATCGTCACATTGACCTGACCGTACCAGTCGGCGTCAGGTGTGATGTACAGGTTTGCGCCGTCCAGCCGGATATTCAGACCCTCCACATCAGGGGGGGGATCGTTGAAGGTCAGATCATCGCCGTCAGGATCGACGAAGTTGTTACTCAGGACGGCGACCAGCCGCTCATCGTCATCCTCGTCGAACTCCTGGTCGGGGATCTCTCTGACGAGTATCGGAGGTCGATTGACGTTTATAACAGTAATGTTTAAGGTGATCTCATCGGTATCATCTTCCGGATCACTGACGACGAAGACAGGATGATAATCACCGGCATCGTCGAAATCAGGCGTGAATGTGAAGTGAGCCGAGCCGTCCTCATGGTCGATGAACTCCCAGCCATCATCCGGCAGTTGGTTTTCCGGATCGGGCATCGACCAGACCAGCGCGTCTCCCTCGTCTTCAACATCGACCGCCCAGAAGGTTATCCTGAAGCGTTCCGCCTCTTGGATCTGCTCATCTATTTCATCGGGCATCGGTTCGCTGTTGTCATCGACGATAACCGGCGGATCGTTGACGGGAGTGACCGTTACGGTGAATTCATCGGTCGCTGTTGCATCGCGGCGAGGATCGGGATTATTACCGACAAGCCCCACCTGGCGGATGTTGCGACGAATTCCTGACATTACCAACCGAACGTTGTCAACACCGTCGTCAGCTTCAATTATCACGTCCGACTGACCGACGTAATCGACAGTCGGTTCGAGTGTCAGAATGTTGGTCTCGTTGTCAAGGATCAAGTTGAGTTCATTGATTCCAGCGTCGATTCTGAAAGTAAGCTCGTCGCCGTCAGGGTCTTCAAAGACGGTATCGAGGTCGGCGACTTCGAAGAGTCCGAAATCCTCAGGGATTACAATATCCTCAATCGGTTTAACCGGGATTGGCGGTCGGTTGAAGTCGCCAACGGCGATGGTTATATCCAGATCAACCGTTGCGTTCAGGTCGTCGGTTACTGTGAACCGCGGGTGATATTCACCGGCATCGTCGAATTGTGTCTGCCAGGTGAATACGGCAGTGCCGTCGCCGTTGTCATTGAGTTCAACATTATCCGGCAGACCGCCCCTGTCGGCGAGAATGATGGTTAGATCGACGTTGTTGTCCACGTCATCCTGAGCAATGAGGTTGAACTCGGCGAGGTCGCCTTCGTTGACTTCGTAACGGTTGTTCTCCGGATAATCTTCCCATACAGGCGGGTCATTGACAGCGGTTACAGTGACGAGGAACAGGTCGGTTCCGGTTGCGTCACGCCTCGGATTCGATGCGGAGATTCTTCTCAGGGATCGTTCAGAAGCATCTCTAACCGCGACGAGCCTGCCGATATCGCGTTCGTCGTCGGCGGTGACGGTTACTTCGAGGCTGTCAGCGTGGAAGTCGTCGTCCGGTCGGAGAGTGAGGATATTGTCGTCGGTGATGTTCAGGTCTAGTTCACCGGGTCCATCGACCGTGAAGGACATCTCGTCGCCGTTAAGATCGTCGAATACAGTGTCAAGATTGGCAATTTCCAACAGACCGGAATCTTCGTCGATCACAATGTTTTCGATGGGGTTGATCGCTTCAGGCGGGTTATTGACGCCGATGCCGAACAGATCGACCATTAACTCGGGGTTGTTCTCATCGTTCGATCTGACGGTCAGAGTCCCCTGCGAATCGCCTTCATCGTCGGGAGCGAAGGCGACGGACTGGTCGTAACTGCCGCCCGGTTCGATGGTAAGAACGCCCTCGAAGTTGACATCGAAATACTCTCCAGCCACAGATATTTCATCGACAATCAGATCGCCATCGCCCTCGTTGCCTATGGTGAGAGTCAGCACTTCGCGCCGACCGATAGAGACCTCTTCGAAATCGAGATCGTTTGTCGAGAGCACAATGGCAGGACGGGGAATGACGTCGGTGACATCGAAGATGCGCAGACCGCCCGGTCCGTCGGCTACGTAAGCAAGGTTGCCTGAGATGAAGACATGAGCGGCGTCTCCGGGTGTGTCCTGCAGAGCAAGTCGCTCCGGCTGTGTCGGATCGGATATATCAACGACTCCGAAGCCGCCTGTTCCTTCTCCCAGGAACGCTCTGTTTCCGATAACGAATACGCCGGTTGCTTCTTCTGCGGTTTCGAAAGAGCCTATTTCGTCGGGATTAGTCGGATCGGAGACGTCGATGATTCGGAGTCCGCCGGTTTCGTCGCCGATATAGGCATAATCACCTTTTACGAGGACGTTGACAGCGAGTCCCGGTGTGTTGTACGATCCGACCTGCTCCATGTTATCCGGATCGGAAACATCGATCACAACCAGTCCGTTGGTTCCATCGGCGATATAGGCATAATCGCCGACCACATGGACGTTTACAGCCCATTCGGGCGTGTCGATAGAGCTGATTGTTTCCGGGTTTTCAGGGTCTGAGATGTCGATGAGCATGAGTCCTCTTGGACCGTCAGCAGCGTAAGCAATATCATCGATGACGAATACTCCCATCATGTAGCCGGGTGTATCGAGGAAGGCTATCTCGTCGGGATTTTCTGGATCGGAGAGGTCGATAATCCGCAGTCCGCTCTGATCTCCGGCGACATAGCCGATACCATCGACCACTACTATTTCATAGGCTGGATCGGGGATCTCCTGATTGGCGACTTCACGCGGGTTCGCGGGATCGGAGACGTCGATGATGCGGATTCCTTCCGGTCTGTCGGCAATATAAGCGTAATTACCAACTACAAACACTCCATAAGCGCCGCCGGGCGTGTCTATCGAACCAACCTCGTCGAGTTCCGGTTCACGTCCGATACCGGAGAGATCGACCTCAGCCTGCGGGGTGCGTGGATCGTTCGAGTGTACGGTCAATGTTCCGGCGTAGTCCTGAGCCGCTTCGGGAGCGAATTCGACGATGAGGTTGTAGGTGTCGTTCGGTTCGATGACGATTTCATCCTCGATGGCAGATATGAATGTCTGCCCCTCCACTGTTATGTCGGATATTGTGAGGTCGGCGTTGCCTTCATTTCCGATTTCGAGTGTCCTGATCTCGCGCTGACCGAGGGGAACCTCGCCGAAGTCTATTGCCGCTGGATTGAGAACGATGCTCGGTTCGATTGCCACTTGGTAGCGGAATACTCCCATATCGGCGGGAGATTCGTCCGGGTCGTCCGGTGAGTTGGGATCGCCGACGTCGATGCAGGGGCTGTTCTCAGTGAGGCGGAAATCGCCCGCGTCGAAGTCGTAGAACAACGGATCCTGGTCGATGTTGCCGTCGCCTGCATAGCCGCCCTCAATGTCGGAATAGGTGACGGTCAAACCGTTGGCAATGGTTGCCGGCTGGTTGCCCCAGAAGATGGAGTTGACTATCTGAGCGGAGGAGTTGTCGTAGATATGAATCCCTGCGTTATTTGTCTCAGCAGTGTTGGCGACAAGGGTTATGTTGGTCAGCGAAGGATTCGAGGTATGCGTGCTGTAAATGCCGCCGCCGTAACGGTTTGCATAGTTGCCAGTAATAAGCAGGTGATCGAGGGTCGGTGCGGAGGTGTTGATGTAGATTCCGGCGCCGTAATTCGCCAGTCCGTTGGTGATGGTGAAACCGCATAATACAGCCTCTTCAGTCAGGTTGTCGCGCATGACGACCACGATGCCGTTGCCGTCGCCGTCGATGACGGTCGAGGCGATATATGCGTCGTCGCCGGTCATAAGGTAGAGGCTGGCGACGGTGATGTTCTTGCTGGTGTAGTCAATGTTTTCAACGTAGGTTCTGGGTGAGACGAGGACGGTGTCGCCCTCTTCAGCGGAGTCGATTGCCTCCTGAATGCTGCCGAACTCTTGGGGGACTTCGAGTATCCGGTCGGGAGTGATGCCGGTTCCGGTCAGGTGTACAACGGTTTCTCCCTGATCGGGATCATCTGAGAATATGGTGAGGCTACCTTCGAAACCTCCGACATCAGGGGGTTCAAAGGTGACGTTCAGTTCGTATAAGCCATCGGGTTCGATAACGAATTCAGCCTCGAAATCGGTTGAGAAAACTTCACCGATGACAGATATGTCGGAAATGGTCAGGTCGCTGTTGCCGTCGTTGGATATCGCGAGGATGGCAGGCACGGAGACCTGCCCCACCACGACTTCGCCGAAATCAATCGGTTCGGGATCGATTACAAGATCGGGGGCGACGCCCGTTCCGCTGAGGCTGACTGTTACCTCGCGCTCGTCATAGTCGTCGGAGAAGATGGTCAGGGTTGCCTCGTAATCGCTTCTCTCGTCGGGGGCGAAGTTGACGCTCAGTTCGATGCTGCCGTCCGGTTGGATGACGACGGCGTCGTTGAAGTCGCTGGTGAAGTAGTCTCCCTCTATGGTTACGTTCGATACGGTCAGATCCCAGTTGCCTTCGTTAAATATGGTGAGAATGGCAGGCACGGAGACCTGCCCCACCCGAACCTCGCCGAAGTCGATGGAATCGGCAGAAACTTCGATATCCGGATACTGGACGAAGTCGGAGACGTCGAGGATGAGGAGACCCGCTTCCATATCACTGACGTAAGCATAATTACCATATATAGTTACACCATTCGCCCTACCTTGAGTATCATAAGTTCCAACTTCGAATATATTATCAGAGTCTGAAATATCGAGTATTAGAAGACCACTCTCCATATCGGCTACGAAGGCAATATTTCCTACGACATCGATATCAATCGGTAGTCCAGGTGTATCAAATGAACCAACAATCTCCGGATTACCAGGATCAGAGATATCTATCTTAATTACATCTGCCTCCCAAGTTGTTACAAACGCGAAATTGTCAACTATATCAATGTCATGCGCCGGATTTTCTGTCCCAAGATTAGCAACTTCGCGCAAGTTTTCCAGATCAGAGATATTTACAACTCTTACGCCTCCATCCCAATCAGTTATAAAGGCAAATTGGTTGTATATGGATATATCACGTGCACTACTTGGGCTGTCATACCGATCAAGGAGATTCGGATTTTCCAAATCAGAGATATCTACTGTGAGAAGACCGTCTTGACCATCACATAGGTAAGCTACCCTGTCAACAATATGTAAACCCATAGTATTACCGCCAGAATCGTAGAATCCAATCTCGTCCAAATTTTCAAGGTTTGAAATATCAATTATTCTAAGACCGCTTGAATGATTCGCGATGTAAGCGATATTGTCGATCACTTCCAAATCAACCGCACTTCCTGGAGTATCATATTGATTAATTTCTTCAATATTATCCATATCGGATGCATCTAAAATAACCAAGCCGTTTTCGTCATCTGCGACAAATACAATGTTATCCCTTACAAAACAACGAACTGCACTCCCGTCGGTATTATATCTACCAATTAACGGAATATCCGGTTCTCTGCCGATGCCGGAGAGGGGGATGTCCAGCGTATCGTTGTTCAGGGCGTTGGAGTGGATGGTCAATGTGCCCAGGAATTCGCCCTCGTCGGGAGGGGTGAAGGATACGGGGAGGTCGTAGCTCTCGTTCGGTTCGATGACGACTTCGCCGTCGATGGCAGACAGGAATGTCTGCCCCACCATTGTAATGTCGGATATTGTCAGTTCGGCGGTGCCGATGTTGCTGATGGTCAGGGTCAGTCTTGCGGTCTGGTCGATGACCACTTCGCCGAAGTCGAGGGCTTCGGGATCGACGACGATAATCGGGGCGATGCCGGTGCCGAACATATATACCGTAACCTCCGCTTCGTCGGGGTCGTCAGAGGGGATGATTAGCGTTGCCTCGAAATCACCGGTCTCTCCAGGCGCAAAGAAGGCTTCAGTTTCGAAGCTGTTTCCAGGTTCGACTACCCTGCTCCATTCATCCATGTCCGGATAGAAATAATCATGTTCGACATACGGATGGCGGACGGTTAAATCCTCGCGTCCCACGTTGCTGATGGTAAGAATGGCAGGCGCGGAGACCTGCCCCACCAGGACATCGCCGAAGTTTAGCGTATCCGGTTCGACGACGATGTCCGGCACAGCCTCCTGGTGGAGGTAGAGAGCGCCCATGTCGGCAGTGGTGACGTCGGGGTCTTCGTCTGCGTCGGGATCGCCAGCGTCGATGCAGGGGGAGTCCCCGGTCAGGTTGTAGTCGTCGTTGTCAGAGTCGGCGAACAGCGGATCCGCGTCGATGTTGCCTTCACCGGCGTAGCCGTCCTCGACGTCGCTGAAGGTGATGACCTGATCGACGGGCATTCCGGCGGGTGTGTTGCCGAAGAAGATGGAGTTGACGATGGCGGCAGCCGAACCTCCGAAGGCGTCGAGTCCGCCGATGCCCTCCTGGGCGACGTTACCGGAGACCGTTACGTGCGAGATTACGGGGCTTGCTCCGGCGGTGATGTAGATACCCGCGCCGCGGCGGCTGGCAGCGTTGGAGTGAATGATTAAGTGATCGCAGGTGGGATCTGCGGCGTTGATGTAGAGACCGCCGCCGAAGTCGGTGTCGGAGTTGCGGAGGGTGAAGCCGCAGAGCTTGGCTGCGTTGGTCTCGCCGTTGCGCATTACAACCACGCTGCGTCCGTTGGCGTCGCCGTCGATTATGGTGCTTTCGATGCGCTCAAATTCGCTGGTGGTCATGAAGAGGCTGCCGACGACGATGTTTTTGCCGTTGAAGTTGAGGTTTTCAGTGTAAACGCCGGGTTGAACGAGTACGGTGTCGGTGTCAACCGAGGCGTCGATTGCCGCCTGGATTGTGCCGTAGTTGTCGGGGACGTTCAGAACTCTGCCGGGTTCAAAGCCGATGCCGTGGAGCGGGACGGCAAATTCGCCCTCATCGGGATCGTCTGAGATAATGGTTAAGGTGCCCTCGAAGTCGCCTTCTTCTTCGGGTGCGAAGGTGACGGTCAAGTCGAAACTGCTGTTCGGTTCGAGGATGACTTCATTCTCGAAGGCAGACAGGAATGTCTGCCCCACCACTGTTATATCAGATATTGTCAGGTCGGCGTCGCCGAGATTGCTGATGGTCAGCGTCAGAGCGATGGGTTGATTGACAAGAATCGAACCGAAATCGAGGGAGTCAGGTTCGACGGCTATGTCGGGAGCGGGGGGGACGAAGAAGGAAATGTCGAAGATGTGCAGTCCGCTACCCTCATCGGCGACATAAGCGTGGCTGCCGGATACGAAAACGCCGATGCAGTAATCGGGCGTGTCACGGAAGCCGACTTCCTCAAGATTATCCGGGTCGGTGATGTCGATGACCCGCAAGCCCTCTTCGCCGTCGGCGACATACGCGTAATCGCCGGTTACGAAGATACCTTCAGCGGAGCCGGGCGTATCTAAGAAACCGATCTCCCGGGGGTTGTCGGGTTGGGAAACGTCGATGAGGCGCATGCCGCTGCCTGCGTCGGCGAGATAGACAAAATCGCCTACGCCATAAACGGCGTAAGTTCTGCCCTCGGTTTCAAAATAACCGATCTCTTCGGGATTCTCGGGGTCGGACACGTCAATGACACGCAGTCCTCCGTCCTGATCGGCTATGTAGGCAGTGTTGCCGGAAACATAGACTCCGTAGGCTCTGCTGGGTGTGTCAATCGAACCGATCTCTTCGGGATTCTGAGGATCGGAGACATCGATAATCCTGAGACCGCCGGTGAGGTCGGCGACAAAGGCTGTACCGTTCGATACGAATACGCCGAAT
This sequence comes from bacterium, assembly GCA_013202285.1. Classification (GTDB taxonomy): domain Bacteria; phylum Electryoneota; class AABM5-125-24; order Hatepunaeales; family Hatepunaeaceae; genus JABMRV01. Next base: position 8,120 of record JABMRV010000079.1, read on the forward strand.
GCTTCACCGGGGGTGTCAACCGTGCTGATCAGATCTGGATTCTGCGGGTCGGATATGTCGATGATCTGCAGTCCGCTTCCACCGTCGGCGACATAGCAATAATTTCCTACAACATACAACGTGTATGCCTCGCCGGGTGTGTCATAGGAGCCGCTCTCGACGGGATTTGAGGGGTCTAAAACATTCACGACACACAAGCCGCGCCAGTAATCAGCCACGTAGGCGTAGCCTGCCGCGACGAAGACGCCCTCAGCCGAGCCGGGCGTGTCATACACGCCGACCTCACGAATGATCGAGCTGCCGGAGCCGAAGAGAGGGACGATCAGTTCGCCGTTGTCCGGATCGTTTGATTCGATGGTGAGTGAGCCTTCAAAATCGGCGATCTCTTCGGGTGCGAAAGTGACGGTCTGTTCGTAGCTGCCGTTCGGTTCGATGACAACGGCTTCACCAAAGTCAGACAAGAATGTCTCTCCCACTATAGTTATGTCGATTACGTTGAGATCAAGGTTTCCCGTATTGCTGATAGTCAGAATCAGTTCATTACTTTGACCTCTGACGACCTCGCCGAAGTCGAGCGTATCCGGTGAGACTTCGATGCGTGGGGCGTCTTCGATATCCTGGTGGAAGTAGAGCGCGCCCATATCAGCGCGGGTGCGGTCGGGGTCTTCGGGCGAGTCCGGGTTGCCGACGTCGATGCAGGGGCTGTCTGCAGTGAGGCTTAAATCTCCGGCATCCGTATCCGTGAACAGGGGATCGGAGTCGATATTGCCCTCACCGGCGTATCCGCCTTCAACATCCGTATAGGTGATGGTCATTCCGGCGGAATTGGGCGCCGGTTGGTTTCCGTAAATGATGCTGTTGATGACGGTTGCAGTCGCTCCGCCACCGAGACCTATGCCGCCGTTGGTGTCGTCAGCGACATTGCCGTAGATCGTTACATAGCTGATTGTGGGATCGGCACCGCTGGTGGCGTAAATGCCGCTTCCGCGATTGCTGCAGTGATTACCTGTAATAATGAGATGATCCAGAGTTGGAGCTGAATTGTTGAGATAGATGCCCCCGCCATAGTCCGTGTCCGCATTGCGGATTGTGAAGCCGGACAGGACGGCTTCGGCGGTCTCGCCGTTGCGGATCACAATCACGCTACGACCGTTCTGATCGCCGTCGATGATGGTCTCGCCGATATGAGCGGTATCACCATCCATGATGAACACGCTGCCGACAACGATGTTCTTGCCGCCGAAATTGACGATTTCAGTATATACACCGTCTTGAACCAGCACGGTGTCGCCGTCAAACGCCGCATCGATTGCTTCCCCGATGGTCTGGTAATCGCCCGGTACGTTGATGAGGAAATCTCTCCCGGTGCCGGTGAGATCGACGGTTAACTCCCCGTTGGCGGAATCATTGGAGGATATTGTTAGTACCTCGGCGAAATCACCGACATCATCCGGAGTGAACGTTACAGTCAATTGATACCTTTCCTGCGGTGCAAGGATAAACTCGCCGTCGAAATCGCTGGAAAAGACGTTGCCATCAATCGAGATATTAGAAACAGTCAGATCGCCGTGTCCGACATTGCCGATGGTGAGAATCAAGTCTGCACTCCGGTCAACGACAACAGCGCCGAAGTCGAGGGCAGCGGGATTAACTTCAATTTCCGGGATCGGTGCGACACCCGTTCCGATCATATCTACGGTGAGTTCATCGTTAAGGGTGTCATTGGAGAAGATGGTCATTACAGCGTTGAAGTCGGCGGCTGCATCCGGTATGAACGTAACGGTCAACTGCCGGTTGTCACCCTGATCGATGACAAGGTCATCATCGAAGTCGGAGAGGAAATTCTCATCGCCAGCTATTGAAACGTTTGAAACTATCAGTGCAGCACGTCCCACGTTACTAATTGTGAGTATAAGGTCCGATCTTTGATCGACGACAACCTCGCCAAAGTCAAGGGCTTGCGGTGTGACGACAATGCGTGGCTCATCCGCCTGATGGAAATAGAATACTCCCATGTCCGCTCGTGTATCGTCCGGATCGTTCGGTGCGTTGGGATCACCTCTGTCGATACAGGGACTGCCCCATGTGAGGTGGAAATCGTCGTTATCCACGTCGGCGAACTGCGGATCTCGATCGATGTTGGTGTCTCCCACGTAACCGCCCTGAATGTCCGAGAATGTTATCGTCTGGTTGGCTGGGATGGCAGGCGGCTCGTTAGCCCAGAAAATAGAGCTGGTTACGGTGGCAACCGATCCGAAGACGGATAGACCGCCGTTATCCGTTCCTGCGTCGTTGCCATATACAGTTAAATTTGTGAGAGCAGGATTGGCTCCGTTATAGATGACGATCCCTCCACCCCATCTGTCTGCGCTGTTGCCGTAGATCAGGAGGTGATCGAGAGTCGGATCTGTGCCATTAATCTGGATGGCAGCGCCGAAGTCCGCGGTTCCGTTGGTAAGGGTAAAACCGGTGAGAACGGCGTCTTCTGTTTCACCGTTGGCGAACAAGACGATACTCGTGTTGTTGGCATCACCGTCGATGATGGTGTTTTCGATATGCTCAAATTCGCCAGTGGTCAGGAAGAGGCTGCCGACGACGATGTTTTTACCGCTGAAATCAATATTCTCAGTGTAGGTTCCTTGTTGGACAAGTACAGTATCCGTATCTAACGCATTATCAATTGCTTCCTGTATGGTATCATAATCTTCAGGCACATTTATTACATGGTCACGAGGTTCGGCTCCCGTTCCGGTCATTGGTATTGCAATTACTTGTTCATCTTCATCCGGGTCATCTGAGGTGATAGTGATGGCTCCCTGGTACACATCGAGATCTTCAGGTGTAAATGTAACCGTAATTTCGAGACTGTCGTCCGGTTGAATTACGACTTCATTCTCTATATCGCAGGTGAAAACTCCATTATCTATCCTGACGTCACTGATTAGAAGCTCGGTGCGTCCGACGTTGCTGACGGTCAGTATCAGATCTGCGGACAGTTCAAGCTCTACATCGCCGAAATCCAACGCAGCGGGGGAGATGAAGATATCCGGTTCAAAAGGCTGGTCGTAGTAAAAAGCGCCTATATCCGCTCGGGTTTCATCGGGATCATCATCGAAATCCGGATCGCCTGCGTCGATACAGGGGCTGTCCTCGGTGAGGTGATACAGATCGTTGTCGGAATCCTCGAATAAAGGATCGGTGTCAAGGTTGCCTGCGCCGGCGTAGCCACCCTGTATATCTGTATATGTAACCGTCATTCCGCCCGGTCTGGCGGCAGGAGTGTTATTCCAGAAAATTGAGTTGACAATTGTTGCGGAACCTCCGTTGAAGACATGGATGCCTCCGTTGCCGATGTCTGACAAGTTGCCTGCCACGGTCAGGTTGATTAGCGTGGGTAGAGCATCGGCAGTACAATAGATCCCAGCGCCCCACCTGACAGCATGGTTGTTCATGATGAGGAGATGGTCCAACGTCGGAGTAGTGTTGTTAATGTAGAATCCTCCTCCATAGTCGGCGGAACCGTTCCGGATCGTCAAACCTGTCAGTATCGTTCCTTCATCTTCACCGCTGCGAATTGTCACAACATTACCGCCTCCATCACCGTCGATGATGGTCGAATCGATATATGCCGGATCGCCGGTTGTCAGATAGAGACTTCCGATTGTTATAGCCTTGCCGTCGGTGTTTAGTCGTTCGACATAAGTACCGGGATGCACGATAATAACATCGCCGTTGCGAGATCCGTCGATGGCTTCCTGAATGGTATCGAAGTCCTCCGGAACGTGAATCTCCTCCGCGATGAGAACGGGGACATTCAGCATCAGAGATAATGAGATAACAGTCAGACAACGTACCAGTTGCCGTATGTTTAATCTCCTCGATGAGTTACAGTATTCGGTAGAAACGTGGTAAGACATGGTTCGACCTTTAGTTAGGAGTCAAAATTTTGAACAGTGAAAACACTAAAGCACACTAAGATAGTTCATTATTCAGGTATAAGTCAAGTAAGAAAGTGAGAAAGTGAGAAAGATTAAGAATAGGATAAATTCGGTAGCTGCCGGACTGGACATACCACCCATCGCAATGAATGAGAAGAGCAATTTCTTATGTATAACGCCGACAACACTTGACTTGGATCAGTGTTCTTAGTTATAATTATAAGTTAGTTCCTTTAGAAGAGCAATTAGTTTAATCTCATTACAATTGAAAGATAAATCATCATGTCATTATCAAATCAGTATCTGAGAACAGTTCTGTTGTTACCGGTTTTCTGTTTGTTTATCAACTCAAGTTCTTTATATGCAGAACTGTCCCATTTTCCCAAGCCACATCGTTCCAATGCTAACATGTCCATTCTGATTCTGGAGATAAAAGGCATCGATGTTGCCAGCGGCAGTGAGTTAGCGGTTCTTACTCCGGACAGTGTGATAGCAGGTGCACTTGAATTAAAGGGTGATCCTCCCTGGGGACTGGCAATCTGGACGGACGACGAGGCAACTCCCGAGAATGAGGGCTTCAAAAACGATGATTCCATAAGATTCGTTTTCTGGGATCCGGTCGGATTGGAAAAACTTGATGCAGTAGTATCGGAGATCGTTGAGGGAACACAACTGCGATTTGTTACCGATGGTTTCCTGGTGCTGAAACTGCATGTTTACGCATTCGTTCCATCTCCAACACCACTTGAAAGTATCGATGTACAAACCGAAAAAGTGAGCGAGTAAGCAAGTGTGAAAGTTAAAACAGGAAGCGCCAATTTGAAACCCGACTTGCGAGCAAGTCGGGTCACCCGACGGTACGATTCTGTGAGTTTAATGTCAGGAGATTGATATTAGTAACATACATGTAATCCGCTCAATGGATGAGATGTCAGATTACGCCGCTGAGCTTCAGAAGAAAGATATTCGACTGGGGCTTGTTCCTACGATGGGTTATCTCCATGAAGGTCATCTGAGTCTGGTTCGTCTTCTTGATGGAAAATGTGACATCAAAGGAGCAAGTATCTTCGTCAATCCGATACAGTTCGGAAAAGGTGAAGACATGGAAGCGTATCCGCGAGACGAAGAACTGGATATTGCCAAGTTCACCGATGAGGGCTGCGAAGTTGTGTTCTGTCCTTCCGCTGATGACATGTATCCCGATGGTTTTCAAACATATATCGATGTTGAAGTGCTTTCCAAACCGCTCTGTGGACTGTTTAGACCGAATCATTTTCGCGGTGTTGTTACAGTAGTGAACAGGCTGTTCAATCTTACTCGCTGCAGTGTTGCCGCCTTTGGATTGAAGGATTATCAGCAGGCTATAGTCATTCGTCGAATGGTGAAAGATCTGAATATACCGGTAGAACTGGTTTTCGGTGAAACCGTTCGTGAAGATGACGGACTGGCGATGTCAACGCGGAATTCCTACCTGACATCCGAAGAACGGACTTTAGCCAGGCTGATACCGGTGTCGCTCAACTGGGCGGCGGTTCAGGCTTCAAGCGGTTCCAATGACTGCATGCGAATTTTGAAGGGAATGAGAGAGATACTGGTTTCACAACCGGGAATCGATATTCAGTATCTCGAAGCGGTCGATACGGAAACACTGCAACCGCGTCGATCCATCAATAATGGAGTTCAGATACTTCTTGCTGTTAATATTGGAAAGACTCGTCTGATAGATAATTGTCATATCTGTCATGATAGGGAGAAAGTGTGAAAGTAACAAACATGCTCCAACGAAGGTTGGAGTCTGTAATTATAAATAACTTGCATGGATTCCCACCTGCGCGGGAATGACAACAGAAGGAACTTTATAAACAAAAACTAATTATATGAATAGTGCTTTTGTAACAATTATCATGGCTGCTGGAAAGGGCAAACGGATGGAATCCGATCTGCCGAAAGTGCTGCACCTTCTCGGAGGTCGTCCGTTGATACATCATGTTATCGATCTTGCTCGGTCGGTCGGTTCCAATCGTATTATCCTGATTATCGGTTATAAGCAGGAGATGGTCAGAGAATCTACTCAGCATCTCGATGTCGAACTTGTTGTCCAGAGACAGCAGTTGGGCACAGGTGATGCGGTTAAATCATGCGAGCATGTATTAGAGGGATATTCGGGCAACGTTCTTGTTCTCTCCGGCGATGTTCCCCTGATGAAGCCTTCAACAGTTCGTAATGCCCGGATGCTGCATGAACAAAGCAATGCCGCGGCGACAGTTTTCACATTCAAGCCCGATGATCCCGCTGGATACGGCAGGATTGTCAGGGGCGATAATGACAGACTGCTCAGGATTGTCGAACAGAAGGATGCCAATCAAGAAGAGATGGAGATCGATGAAGTCAATGCCGGTATCTATTTTTTCAACAAGGAGCTGATGTATCGTGCTCTTGAAGAGGTGAATAACGAAAATGCCTCAGGTGAATATTACCTGACCGATACAATCTCCGTTCTTGCAGGATGGGGGGAATGGTTGACGCCTTTCCTGGTCGATGATCCGGTTGAAGTCACCGGTGTTAACACGATTCAACAGCTTTCTCAGTTGGAAAAAGAATTTAATGTTCGTAAAAGCAAATAATTGTTGACTTGTGGCAGTTAATTTGTTAAAATTCATTAGGTGAATGTCACTGAATTTACAAATGGACGAGGTTTACGATGTATAGATTTATCTTGATTCTAATTTTCGTTCTGTTCGGTTTCTCTGCGGTTATTTCCGCTCCGGCTTTCGAGAGTAATCAGGCGAGCTTCAAAGATTGGCTCGGAGGCAGCGGAAAGTCGTCTTTTAACTTCCTTGATCCTTCCCGACTGACCGTCAGCCACTCGGTTTCTCTCGGGTTTTCCGGCAGTGGAGGCAGTTCTTTGATGCAGAGCCTTTATACTACCAGAATGAATTACAGGCTATCCGATCCGCTGACATTGACTTTCTTATTCGGCATCCAGAACAGCAGGTTTTCAGGTAAGACGTTCAATCCGGGGATAAACAATTCATTTCTCGGCGGAGTGGCGCTCGATTACAGACCGACAAGAAATGTCTTTATTCATATAGAGATGCTTCAAGCACCGGGATTAAACTGGCTCAACCGTCCGACGTTTCCATATCAGTCTGCTCCGATCACGCCGGTGAGCGAGTGACGATTTAGCCGGAATATAGACATCAGGGAGACCGAGTCGGTGAACTCGGTCTTTTTCATATACACAATCAAAGAATAAATATGTCTCCCAACCCACGCAGCAGAATTAAATACCCGGATGATGGATCCGGTCGAGGATTACGCGGCAGGCTGAACCTGCTGTTAATACTCATGACGCTTCAAGTTGTCCTGATGATCGGAATCTGGATGAACATCTCCAACATGAAGCAGACGGGCCATCCCGCAAATACGGGACAGGCGAGCGAACCTGTCATCGAGGCGAAAGAAACCTCTCAATTGTCCTCGAAACCAACAGATACTCAAAAGCCCAATAGAATCAAGCCTGAGACTGCTGGAATTTCATCACAGAAAGCAGTTAAGTCTGAAACACCGGTTGAGACTCTTGAGCCGTCGCCAATCAATATTCAGGTGCTTAACGGCGGCGCTAAAGGAGGGCTTGCCGGAAGAACCGGAAAATGGCTTGAGAAAAACGGCTATAACGTCAAGGATATAGGCAATGCAGATCGAAGTGATTACAGGTATAGCCAGATAATCGACCGGTCGGGGAATCTGACTGCAGCGAGGGAGCTTGCGTCGTTATTGGGTATAAAAGAGGAGCAGATCAAACGATTGAAACTCATGCCTGAACCGGAATTTGACCTGACGTTGATCCTGGGGCGGGATTACAGGCGGTTGTCAATTGGTCGTTAAAGGGAGCAGGCAACTTACCGTACGCACTGCAACACGCCGCGCGGCGCTGTTTGCCGCAGAGAAACAGGCTATTGATATCCTGGTACTTGATCTGCGGAAGATCACCGATTTTTGTGATTACTTCGTCATCTGTACCGGTGCAGTCGATGTTCATGTAAGGGCAATCTACGAGTATATCGAAGAGGAATTGAAGAAGATCGGATGGACGCCCAAGCATATCGAGGGCAGGGAAAACTATCGCTGGGTGTTGATGGATTATATCGATCTCGTTGTTCATGTTTTTCAACCGGATGCGCGTGGTTACTACTCCCTGGAGCGATTATGGGGAGATGCTCCGTTAGTTGAAATCAAGGGAATCAAATAGTGGCAGACAAGAATGTCCGCCGCACCGGTTATTGTGAGGTGGCAGACAGTTCGATTGAGAAGGATATTGTATCGAAACTTGTGGAACTCTGCCGCGGCTATGATATTGAAGACAGTTCGGTCATCCTGGAGATTCCCAAAATCAGGGAATATGGCGAGCTTTCGTGTAATATAGCCCTGACATCGGCGAGAGCGACGGGTATGAAACCGGTCGAATTCGCTGAAAGACTGGCAGAACAGTTTCCCACCTCTATCGACGGTGTTGAAGAGGTAACGGTTGCCGGACCCGGGTTTCTGAATTTCAGGCTGTCACCTGAATATCTCCAGAGATTAATGAAAAACATCGCTGCGGATCCTGAACATTTCGGTTCATCGGATGAAGGTCAGGGCGAGCGATGGCTGTTTGAATTCGTCAGCGCAAATCCCACGGGACCCTTGAATGTCGTCAGCGCCAGAGCGGCGTCTGTCGGAGATACGCTTGTCAGAGTCTTCAAAAAGCGTGGATATGACGCCCAAAGCGAGTATTATGTCAACGACGGCGGAAATCAGATCAGGCTGTTGGGGGCTTCGGTAAGGGCGCGAATTGAAAATGTAGAAATTCCTGAAGGTGGTTACCATGGGGAATATCTGCTGGAATATGCGGAAAGATTCGTACAGTACTGGGAACAAAGCCATTCCTCAACCAACTATCCTGATGATGATGGCGTGTTGGGTAGATACATTGCAGATATGATCCTTGGTGAGCAGGAGAAGACGCTGGAAGGTTTTAAGGTTAAGTTTGATCTTTGGTTCCGAGAGAGCAGTCTATATGATGAGGCTGTGAAGGGAGTAATCTCAAAACTGAGACAACGAAATCAGGTTTACTCACAAGACGGGGCGCTTTATTTCAAAGCAAGCGAATTCGGTGACGGTGAGGACAGGGTTATTGAGACCTCGAAGGGCGCTTATACTTATGTTGTGCCGGATTCGGCATACCATCTTAACAAATATGATCGCGGTTTTCAAAGGGCGGTCAATCTGCTTGGACCGGATCATCATGGTCACATCCGCAGCCTGACAGCAGCGCTGAGAGCCCTGGAGATGCCGGAGGATTTTTTCAGACCGATTCTTGTACAGCAGGTGAATTTGAAGCGCGGCGGCGAAGAGATCAGGATGTCGAAGCGCGCCGGTGTGGGAATTACTCTCGATGAACTGATCGAGGAAGTAGGCGTCGATGCGGCGCGATACTTCTTTCTGATGCGCAAGGTTTCCAGCCACCTTGATTTTGACATGGATCTCGCCAGAAAGCACACCGATGAGAATCCGGTGTATTATGTTCAATATGCTTATGCGAGGATTCGCTCGATACTGCGACAACCGGGGGCGGAGAAGGTCCCGCATCTGCGGGATGCCGATCTTGACTGTCTGAACACACCGGAAGAACTTGACCTGATGAAGTCGATGGCTCGTTTTCCCTGGACACTGGCGTCCATCGTGCGCAGCGTTGAACCGCATCCCCTGACGAACTTCCTGACTGACCTGGCGCGCAGTTTCCATGTTTTCTACAGCAGGCACAGGGTTATCAGTGATGATGTTGGAACGACTTCGGCGAGACTGGTGCTGTGTATTGCGGTGGCGGGAGTGTTGATGGAGGGTATGGAATTGATGGGGGTGACGGCGCCTGTTGAACCGATGTGAGAAAGTAAGAAAGTGAGCAAGTGATCAAGTGATCAAGTAAGAATAAGATCATTGTTGGATTGTTTGATTGTTTCATTGTTGAGACTATGGGGGACAATATTTCCGCCTGCGGTGGATTCACAGACAAGAATGAGTCCTTTGAAATATCAGCATTTTCCAATTTTGTCATTCCCGACCTGATCGGGAATCCAGAAATAATTACTAATTAAGAAAAGTCATTACAATGTGTTACATGAATTCTTTCTTTGCGAATCTGGATTCTGGCTTTCGCCAGAACGACGAATCCCTAATAATTCAGAGAACTCAGGAATGTCTGCGCCACCAAGTATGGATAGATTATAAGGATAATTGAATGCCCAAAAAGCGCGTAACAGCAGTTGGTTCAGCGGCGCTGGATACGGTTGAAACACCGCACGGCAGGATTGAAGATGCACTGGGTGGATCCGTGTTCTTCATCGGAGCGGCGGGAGGCTTGTTCGCACCTATAAATATCATTGCCGTGGTCGGTGATGATTTTCCGATGAATGAGATTGATTTTCTGAAACAACGCAACGTAAACCTGGATGGACTCGAAGTCGCCGCGGGAACAACCTTCCGCTGGGAAGGGCATTATCATCAGAATATGAATATCCGTGATACGATCAGCACCGAGCTGGGTGTTTTCGAAGGGTTTCAACCGAGGCTACCGGAAGAGGCTAAGAAATCAGATTACCTGCTGTTGGCAAATATACATCCCTCACTGCAGCTTGATGTGCTGGAACAGATGACAGAACCGTATCTGGTCGCATTCGATACCATGGATCTTTGGATCAATTCCGCGCGCGATGAGGTGATGGAGATTATCGGAAAAGTCGATCTGGTTATAATCAACGATGAGGAGATATCACTTCTCACCGGAGAATCTTCGCCGATCCTGGGTGCATACGAAATAATCGAGATGGGACCGCAATACGTTGTAGTCAAGAAGGGTGAACATGGGGCGATTTTAATCACCAGGGGAGGATCGCCTTTTCTCTGCCCGGCATTTCCACTGGCGAATCCTAAAGACCCGACCGGCGCGGGAGATACGTTCGCCGGCGCGATGATGGGTTATCTCGCTGCAACCGATGACGTCAGTCCTCTTAACCTCCGCCGGGCGCTGGTTTACGGGACGATTACCGCTTCATTCGTCGTCGAAGAGTTCAGTCTTGACAGGCTGAAGAATCTTACGATCGGGGAGATAGAGGAGAGATTCAGGCAGTTCCGCTCAATGGTGGAATTTTGAACCTCGAAGAGGATTTGACCTTACCTCCGCGACAGGCGATAGACTGGGTCGATGGGAAGGTCAGGTTTATCGATCAACGATTGCTGCCCGCCAAGTTGAAGATTGTGGAAACCGATGACTGGCATGTAATCGCCAGGGCGATAAAGGGTCTCAGTCTGCGAGGCGCTCCGTTGATCGGGGTAGCTGCCGCTTTGGGAGTGGCGGTGACTGCGGTGAAATACCGGAACTCAAGGTTACAAAAAAAACTACTGTCGGCAATCGACGGTTTGTATGCTACCCGCCCCACCGCCGCCAATCTGTTCTGGGCTCTCGATCGGATGAAGGAGATAGTCGTCCAGACTCCGGATGACGAAGACCTCGTCGAGGCGGTTGTCAAGGAGGCGCTGGATATACTTGAGGATGACCGGAGACGCTGCCTGGCAATCGGCGAGGCGGGGAATGCTCTTATCAGTGAAACTGCTCGCATACTGACTATTTGCAATACAGGTTTCCTGGCGACGGGCGGCGAGGGTACGGCACTGTCAGTGGTTTATCGTGCTCATGAAGCGGGGAAAGGTGTTCATGTCTGGATATGTGAAACTCGTCCACTGTTGCAGGGGGCGAGGTTAACCGCCTGGGAATTGAAGAATGCCGGTATTTCTTTCACGCTGTTGGTGGATTCAGCAGCGGCAGGTCTGATCGCTGCCGGGAAGGTCGATATTTGTATCATTGGTGCAGATCGGATTGCGAAAAACGGAGATACTGCCAACAAGATCGGCAGTTACCCGCTGGCTCTTGCCTGCCGGATGCATAATATTCCTTTTTATGTGGCGGCTCCGGAGTCCACAATCGACAGGGAATGCCCGGACGGGAGCAAGATTATCATCGAGGAGCGTTCCCCGGACGAGGTTACCGGTTTTGGCAGTAAAAAAGTTGCTCCGGATGATACTCCGGCATGGAATCCGGCTTTCGATGTGGTGCCTGCTGATTATATTACAGGTATAATCACTGAGAACGGAGTCCTTGAAGCTCCATATATGTTTGAATGAACATTTATGGGGAAGAGTGAGCAAGTAAGCGAGTGAGAAAGTGTGGAAGTGTGGAAGTGTGAAAGTTGGAAAGTTGCGGGCAGGACGCCTGCCACACCCTACTGGTAATAAACTCCAAAGGAGGGAGAATGAAATCAATTAAAATACTGATACTAATTACGTTGTGTGCGTTCGTAATTACAGGCTGTATATCGCCAGAGATGCGTTCGGCGAGAATCGCCATCAACGAGAATGACTGGGAAAGAGCGCTGATATCGCTGGATCAGGAGCTGGCGCGCAATCCCGGTAATGCTGAGGCATACTGGCGAAAGGGTCAGTGTTACATGAAGCTGAATGATTATAAAATGATGTCCACGTACTTTGACAGCTCTCTCGCTGCCTCAGAGGCGTTTAAGGATACGATAGTATATTATCGTCAGCGGTTGGTAAAGAGGTATATTGACAAATCATCCACCGCGTATGACTTAGCCATGATACTGCAACATGAGAGTGCAGAAGCCGTTGCTGCTGCCCTGTATGAATCTATTGATGACCAGATGGAAGCCATTAAGGAGCAGGAAGACGCACCTATTCTGCAGCTTAAATCCTTTTTAACCATGCTCGAGACCTTGAAGGAGCAGTTTGAAGCAATGGGGTGGACAGAAGAGGTTCTCCGTTTAGAATCTATTATAGAAGAATTTAAGGAGGTGAAAAAGCGCTTTGAAACAAGGAAGGAAGGTGGGATAGAAATTGGATTCCGTCTTCTTACTGAAAAGAACCTGACCGATGCATTTAAGGATAAATTTGAAGCAGGGAATATGAAAGAAGCGGTAGATGCCTTTTATTCCCAGTTGAAGGTAAATCTGGATACCAGTATAATTGTTGACCCGAACAATGGCAATATTTATGCTCAAGCCGCCTTCTGGTCATTCAAGTTGAAGAAGTACGATGAAGCTCTTAAGTATTCTTCAGGTGCAATAGATTTAGGAGATGAGAAATTACTCATGCCCATGTACGAGATTCAGATGCTTACATATCTTAACCAGGGCGATCATGAAGAGACAATAGAGTGGGCACAGAAGATCATGAAACAGATTAATCTGGATGATCCGGAAGGCGAGGATAACTATCTACGAGCATTCGATGCCATTACTATTTCCGCAGACAGCCTGAACAACATGGAATTAGCGCTTGATGTAACAAAGGAAGCTGTGACTAAATTCCCTGATAATATGCGCCTTAAGAAAAACCTCGCTATCTTATATGCCCGTCTGAAGGATTACGACAGTGCGAGGAGAGTTTATGAAACTGTACTGACAGTGAATCCGAATGATTTTGACGCAAATCTCACCATTAGTTCCATCCTTTTTAATGATCAAAGATGGGCAGAAGCGATACCTTACCTTGAGAAGTCGTATGAAGGTGAACCGGAGAATATAAAGATCGTAACTATGTTGATGGCGTGTTACTTCAACAGCGATCAGGATGATAAGGGTCAGGAGATGAGGGAAAAACTTGAAGAAATGCGTGCAACGGAGGATTAAGAATAAACCCGGCTTCGGAGAAGCTTGGTAATAATAAGGTGGCTGACAGGAATGTCCGCCCTCCCCGGTTTGCAAGAATCCCTACGAACAAAGATTGGAGTGATGACACAACCTGACAAGAGTGAAGCCGCATTAAAGCAAGCTATAATATCCAGCGGTGAAATTCCCCGTCATATAGCCTTCATCATGGACGGTAACGGCAGATGGGCTCACAAACGTGGATTACCGCGCATAGCCGGACACAGACAGGGCGTCAAGACTGTACGCAAGATGGTCGAAACCGGTCCGGAAATCGGTGTGGAAGTTATGACCTTTTATACCTTCTCATCCGAGAACTGGCGTCGTCCGCGTATTGAGGTCACGGCATTGATGGAGTTGTTGCTGGATTCGATCAACCGGGAAATCGAGGACCTTAAACGAAACGATGTCTCACTGCGAGTGATAGGTGATTTGTCAGCGCTGCCGACAGGACCGAGAAAGGCGATGGAACAGGCGATTATCGAGACCAGGGACAACAAGGGTCTTAAGCTGGTGCTTGCTATAAGCTATTCAGGGAGAAGTGAAATTATAAAAGCGGTCAGACGGATAATCGATGCCGGCGTCGATGACATCGATGAAGCGTCTTTTGTGAACTATCTCGATACCACCGGATTGCCCGATCCGGATCTGTTGATAAGAACGTCGGGTGAGTTTCGCCTGAGCAATTTTCTCCTCTATCAGATCGCTTACAGTGAGATTGTCGTGACCGATAAATTCTGGCCCGACTTCTCAAGAAGTGATCTGTACGAGTGTATCCAATATTATCAGCAGCGCGAACGTAGGTTTGGTAAGACAAGTGAGCAATTAAGCAAGTGAGCAAGCTAAAACAGTGGGCGTTGATTTGAAACCAGGGATGCAGGAAAACCAGGACACCCATGAGCTGCGTTTGAGGTTGAGTTCCATAATCGGAGCCGACCGTTGGGTGCCGGGTCCCTTTCCTGCGGTTGCGCCGATGAACCGGAATGAGATTTCGAGCCTTTTGAAGGGATATTCCGATTCAATAATGGTTGTTGGCAGCGGTAGCAGTTTTACCGATGATTTCAATCCCGGTGATGAAACGCTGATCCTGCTCACCGAGCGCGTAAAAGATGAATTCGATATATCTCAAGGTGACCAGACGATACAGGTAAGCGCCGGCTGGGAAATCGTCGAGGTCAACGACAAGTTAGCAGAAAACAGCTTCATCGTCCCCTGTCTCTGTCGGTTTGATCAAGGTACAATCGGAGGACGTCTTGCCGGAATCTCCTCGCGTCCGACACTTGACATGGCTGAAGGGTGGATTCACGGGCTCCTCGGTATCGAGGTTGTGCTGCCGTCCGGCGAGATGGTATTGCTCGGCAGTCACTGTATCAAAGATGTAGCAGGTTACGATTTACGGCATTTCTTCACCGGCAGCAGGGGAACTGCAGGTGTTATCGTCAGTGCGATCTTCAGATGCCGACCGCGAACGAAATTCTTCGAATACCATGGACATGCTGCCGATTATCTTAATCCGGGTAGTTTTGATGCGCAATGGAGACGGGTATTCGATCCGTTTGGTCGGATGAAGCACGGACACTAATCCAACCGGTCGGGCGCTATGAATGTTCGTCTAATAGCAATAATCACCCTTCCGATAATAATCCTCCTGGCGATTGCCTTTTTACTTACATGGCATGTTTTCGGCGGTGAAACAAAGGTTCGAACCGCTCTGCTTGACAGTTTCAGCGCAAAGATCGGCAAGCCTATAGACGCCGAACGGTTATCGCTCAGCCTCAGGAAGATCAGTTTTGAAAATGTCGATCTTGAACTGTCTCCATCTCTCTCGCTGCACGTCGATCAGATTCATATCTCTTTATCACCGATAACAATTTTATTAAATGGATTGAAGAATCCGGGTGTTATCGGCGAGGTCGAACTCGTAACACCGCGGTTTAACCTCACTCCATCAGTCTCCGACACATCGAAAACCACTGGTTTCGAATACCGTCCTTATCCTCTTAAGTCTCTGTCGAATATAGACATCATTCGCAGAATCACAATTAAAGATGCTGTTGTCTCCTTCGGTCAGACATCTCAGATATTAGTAGATTCGCTCTCCGGCAGGATCGATCTCGCTGATATTTCCAACGGGAATCTCTCACTTGGCGGACGTTTCAGAAGAATGTCCGGAACTCATCTTGATTTGAACGGATCATTTAACCTGATTGAAGGCAGCTTTTTGATCTCAATACAGGCGATGATTGAAAACCTTGGTTCGTGGCAGCCACCGCGTGAACTGCAAGAGCTTCATCTGAATAAGGGAAGCCTGCTTATTCAGGTCGAGTTGCGTGGCACGGAGGATCTGATGTTGTCCGGAGATGTGCAGGCAGACAGTATCGATGTTTCCTATGGTGACCTGATCCAATTAACTAACGGATCGTTCTCCGGAGAGATATTCGGCAGTGGATTCAATCTGAACGGTGAGTTCAACCTCAATGGTCTCCTGTTACCGTTTAGTGTGAGCATCCCCGACCTGCTTGATCCGAAGTGGTTTGTCGAGATCGATCAGGCTGAAGTCGATCTGGGAAATCTGTCCGTCAGCCGACGGCTTAAACTTCCGAGCATGGATGGTTCGGTTGAGATAAATGCAAGTATCAGCAGTAGAGAAGGTTGCGTGGATGGTCAATTAGCGCTTACCGGCAGCGAAATTATCATAGATCCTGTTTGTTTGGAAAAGATCGTCGTGAGAGTGGCAATCGACTCAAACCGTCTTTCAATAGATGAATTCAATGCAGACCTTCTCGGTGGTGAGTTAAGACTCGGTGGGACCATCGATCCATACGTTGATTCTTCGATTGTTGATGTTTCGTACCGGCGGAGATGGTCTTCAGACCGAAAGCCCTGGATGCTGCAACTGCAATCCCCTGAATTCAGAATGGAAGGGGTATTAATACTGCGTGAAGGCGATTGGGAAGGATATGGAGGCTTCCAGTTGGAGGATGGCGAAGGTAGTGAGCAATTAAGCGGTGAATTTAAATTGTTAGAACCCAACTTCAGCCTGAATATAACTTCCACGGGTCACGGCGGAAGCCTGTCGTTGACGGCAAACAGTATCGGTGATACACTTATTTATAACATCAACAGTCAGGATCCTCACCGGTTTCTCAGAGGTATAATCACCGAGAAGTATCTTCCTGAGTTTCTCGATCTGTATTCGATAAAAGTCCATATTGACGGGGACAGATCGAGGTTGAACAGCAATATGTTCTGGAATGCCGTTTCAGGCGAGCGAAATCTCTATTATCAGGGTGTTGTTACAAGAGATGGTAAAGGCTACAAATCACATGCAGATCTGAAGCTGAAAACCGTTGGCGGTAGTACTTTCAGAGTTAACGTATCCACTGCTTACAACCGGGATAAGCTTTATGTCGGAGAGATTCGTCTTATCGATGGAGCAGGGAAGAGTCTCTTACAAACTCACTTTAATTACAGTTTCATTGACAGCAGTTTTTCCAATCTGGAATTCCAGGCTGACAGCCTGCCAATGTTTGAACTGTTTCATTTCTTCAAACCCGATGAGGCGGTCGGTTTTGACGGACATCTCACAAGCACAGTTGCTGGCGACAGCGATTCGCTTCAATGGTCGGGTAAACTTGAAATCATTTACCCTGATTCCATCATCCTGAATTTGGAGACAAGCGGAATTTATAATGATGGACTGTTCAGGTTCGATGGGACTGAGTTATTAGACAACCAGGGAGATGTGAGACTTTTTTCAGTCGAAGGCGGGATTGATCTAAAAGCAAAATTATTTGACTCACTCGTTGTTAGGTTGAATGATCTCCCGATTGACCGGATACTCGAACTGGTCTGGCAGGAGAAGGCGGACAGATTCGGCGGCAGGTTGAATGCGCTTATGGAGGCTGACGGTTTGCTCGATCATCCTGAACTGTACGCTGATTTACATCTTACAGGCGGTATCCTGCACGAGATACCGGGTTACTGGCTGAACCTGAGGTTCACAACGGAGGACAGTCTTTACAATCTTGAGAACCTTGATTTCGGCAGGGACATAATCGGGCTCGTCAATGTAAACGGGAAAATGAACAGATATGACCATCTGTTTGACTTTGACATGAGTGGTGAGGATATAGAGATCGGAACACTGTTCGAGATGATTATGGGTAAATCCGGATTATTGTCAGGAAACTGCGATTTCAAAATGCATTTCGCCGGGAAAGGGAAGGTTCATCAAGTAGAGGCTGACATCTCGGTTTCTCCGGGCAGGGTGGGAGCGTTGACTTTTGACAATCTCAACACTCACTTCAATGTTTCCGGTTTTGATAATGACCAGCCTGTGGTACTGCTTGATTCCTTGACAATCGACTGGAATGATGCCTGGGGGAAGTTCTCGGGCGTTGTCCCTCTCAAGAAGGATCGGGAAATAGATGTAAATGGCTCTATCCAGGGCAATTTACCGACCCTTCTGCCCAGAATGACGAGCTATTGCTCCAGACCGAAAGGACAGGGTGAGTTATACCTTGAATTAGGCGGAGATATTGAGAGTCCTCGTCTTACGAGTGGATATCTCGACATCAGAGACGGTTCGATCAGGTTGAAATCCATCGTTGAGAAGATCGACGAATTTAATGCCCGTATCGAACTAGATGAAAACGGCAATATCAGCATCGTCAGGTTTGATGTTCTGGGAAATGGGAGACCGGTTTTCATCGGCAACAGGATGCCTTTAACTGGCGAGGAAGCACTTGTTTACAAGGGTTACAATCTTGGTATATTCCAATTTGTAACAGATCGTGAAGGAATTTGGACAGTTATTCCCGCTCTGATGCAACCAGACTGGGGAGGGTATGTCCGGATCAGCGGAATGAACAAAAAGGGATCGTTTGAGATTCACGGACCCGTGGAGAAGCCATTGGGAACCGGTGAGATCCGGCTGATGAACGCTACGGTCACTTATCCGTTTATAAAGAGTGGAAAACAGCGTTCCCGTTTTACACGAGGATTGCTGAACCTGCTGCGACGAATGCGATGGGATGGCCGTGTTATTCCATACCAGGGATGCGGGTACAGCCGGGAATTGTCGGGATTCGGCGGAGCGAAAGGCTTCAGTTACATCGACGATCAGCTTGCAGGCGGACTGTTGGATGTCGATATAAAGATGTTCGTCGATCTCATGATAGATGATAATCCCGAAGGTCTGCATATAACAGGTTCTTTTGAGGATACACTTCAGATAAGAGGTGAACTCACTTCAACAAAGGGGAAAGTCGAGTATTTAGATCTCGAATTCGACGTCGAAAAGATTGGAGTGATATTCAATCCTGTTGAGCTGGAACCATTCTTCTACGGAGGTGTTAGAACAGATGTGATCGATTCTGTTGGAATCCCGCATGAGATCAGGTGGGTAATCCGCGGAACCGGTCAGACGTCCGGTTTGGATGCCACCGTTCCGTCTGTAACTGTCGGTATGGATCGCGGACGCTGGCGTGAGATCGCCCTGGTCTATGAGGACGATCAGGGGCATTCTCAGGAACAGATATTAGCCATGCTCGGTTATTCTCCTGAAGCAATTCCCGAAAAACTGGTCAGTCTGGGGAGTAAACTCGTCTCTGATGTTACTCCGATTCGACGCTGGACTCGCACCTTTGAGCGTTATGCAGAGAGATGGCTCGGCGTTGACAGGATAGACATAGAGTCGCCGCTGGCTCGCAATATCATTGAGAGACAGTTGTTTCTCGGCAGGTCGTCGGAGGAGATACATCTGAACTACAGCTATCTCCAGACACTCGACCATTCAAGGGTCACAGTTGGAAAGTATCTTGCGCGAGGTATCTACGTTTCATATACGGGTTCTGTGTTGAGTTCTACGGATGCATACGATGTAACCCGTTTAGGTGTGATCCACAACTGGGATATACTCTTCAGGCTGCATCAGATTGCTCCCGATCTTACAGTGAACTATCGGTACGAATATGACAGTAAGCTCAAAGAGGCGGATAACCGCGTGATGCTGCGTTTCAGTTATACTTTTAAGTAAGAAAGTAAGAAAGTGTGAAAGTGAGAAAGTGTGAAAGTGTAAAAGCAAAATTGGAGCGCTGGTACAGGTGAATGAAGTTATATAGTAATATGTATAATCTTTCTTTTTGCTTGTTTCATGAAACTGATTTGCTTAATATAAAATGATATGTCAAATTCAAGAATAATATTCATGACCGTCATCGGTCTGTTACTGGTTTTGTCGGTTCAAATCTCCGGACAAACACCTGAGAAAGTTCGTCTTTACGGGCTTACTGTCGAAGGAAATGACCGCGCCGATACGGGACTGATCATCGCCACGAGCGGTCTCGTGGTTGGTGAATATCTGACCGGTGAGATGATTCAGACTGCTATCCGTCAACTGTGGGAGTTGAACCTCTTCTCCGATATAAAGGCTATCGCAGAGAAACAGGAAGTTAACGGCGTTTATTTGCTCATCAGAGTTGTTGAATACCCACGTCTCGAATTTATTGATATCGGTGGGGGAAAAAAGATCGGTGAAGATGAGATGGAGGAGGCAATCGACCTGCACAGAGGGCAGGTGCTGAAGCCGTCGGATCCGATCAGGTTAAGGCGAAAATTGCGAGACCTCTGCGAAGAGAAAGGTTATCTTCTTGCTGACATCAAGGTTGATATTGTAGAAGGTTCCAGCGACGGATTGGCAGGTCTTTATGTTCGCGTGGATGAGGGTACAAAGGTTAAGATCAAGAAAATAACGTTCAACGGCAATGAAGCGTTTTCCGACAAGAAACTTCGTAAGCGACTCAAGGAGACAAAACAGAAGTCTCTGTTTCGATCCGGTAAGTTTCATCGCGATAAATTCGATGCTGATCTTGACGCCATGATCGTTTTTTACCGCGAACATGGATTCCGCGATGCGAGAGTCGTATCGGATTCAAGCTGGTATTCGGATAATCGTAAGCGCATGTTCGTGTGCGTCACTGTCGATGAAGGTCCTAAGCTGTATTTCGGTGATATTGCTTTCAGCGGATCTGATCTGTTCACTGAAATGGAACTGCAGCGTAAGCTGATGTTCAGACCCGGTGAGGAATTCAACCAGAAGAAGTATGACATAACGGTCAGAGAGCATCTTTCGTCGATGTTCTATGATCGCGGCTACATTTATGCCCAGATTCAACCGACACTGACGCCTGCCGGAGGCGATACGCTCGATGTACATATCCATATAGAAGCCGGGAACAGGTTCAATGTGAATAAAATTAATATTACCGGCAACACAAAGACACGCGAGAAGGTCATTCGCCGGGAATTCGTGCTTAAACCGGGTGACACTTTCGACGTTTCCAAGCTGCGCCGTTCGATTCGAGAAGTAGCAATACTGAACTACTTTGCCGATGTTCAGCCGGATATCGAGGATGTCGGTGAGGATGAGATCGACCTGTGGGTGAAAGTGGAGGAGAAACCGACAGATCAGGCTAATGTTTCCGTCGGTTACAGTGAGCGGGACGGAGTAATCGGCGCTCTCGGTTTTACTGCTCCCAACATCTTCGGCAGCGGGCAAGTGGTAAGTTTCGACTGGAACTTCGGAAAGGAGTATAATTCCTTTTCGATAGGTTATACCGAGCCGTGGCTGTTCGACACCGAGACACTCGTGGGCGGTTCGTTTTACCATGTTAAGAGAAGATGGGCAGAGGGTTTCACTGAGAAACTGATAGGTGGATCGGTGCGGTTAGGTCGTCGTTTTACATTTCCCGACGATTATTTCCGTGGCGACTGGATTTACCGTCTTGAAAGGTCGAAAAACGATAGAATCTCTGCTTCTATGGAGGCTTCGGTTGATTCTACTGTTCGAGTATCGAGTTCAGTGACGCAGATTATAACACGCGATTCCCGCGATTTCGTCGAGTTCCCCACCCAGGGTTCAGTAGTCAGTCTGTCAACCGAACTTGCGGGAGGTCCTTTAACAGGTCATGACAATTATCACAAGCATATCTTTTCGGTCGAATGGTACACGCCGCTTCTGCCGAAACTGGTGATGTACAATAATTTCCAATATGGTTTTATGGCGAGTCTTACAGGAGTTTCAAGCGATATACCGCATCTTGAATACTTCTACATGGGCGGAAGTGGTCTTTCACTGGGGACATCGCTGCGCGGGTACGATGAGCGAACGGTAGGATCGCGGTTTGGGGGAAAATCACAGCTCAAAACATCTCTTGAACTCCGAGTTCAAATGGTGGATTATCCTACTATTTACGGTCTCGTTTTTGCTGAGGCTGGAAATACATGGTTGAATTTTGGTGAGACCGATATGTTTGACCTGAGAAGGTCGGTCGGTCTGGGAGTCAGATTCTATATGCCGATGATCGGTCTGATCGGACTGGACTACGGTTACGGCTTCGATGAGGATGCTTTTGGCAGGAAACCTGGATGGGTGCCTGCATTTCAGTTTGGCAGGACATTCTAAACCTGATTACATCGTATCCGTCAGCTGACGGATTCGCCGACAAGAATGTCGGCGCTCCCTATTCATAAAAGCAAAGATCCGGGATGCCGGTTTTTCTGTCTATTTTTCGGATCTGGAGGTCAAATGAAAAAACTGTTTATCATCGTCTTACTTTGTCTGTTTTTTGTGGGTTCTGTCTATCCACAGGGATTAAAGGTCGGTGAGATAAATTCTGAGGAATTAATGCTGTCCTATCCTGCATTCAAGCGCATCGAGGAACAGCTTGCCAGAGAACTGCAGAATTGGCAGGTTGAACGAGCGAAGTGGGAAGGCGGGATGGAGTTCATGCAGAACGATATCCTCGTGCGAGAGAGGAAACTTCAGGCGGGAGCGACTACGTTCAGCGAAAACCGCAAGGCGGAGCTGCAGACACAAATTGACTCGCTCAGGATGAGTTTACAACAGCAGTGGAATCAACAACTCCTTGCTGACCAGGAGAAGCAGCAGGAACTCACCAACAGGAGAGATGAACTGCTCGGAGAGGTCTTAGAGGAGATTCATGCGGCGATAAAGGAGATTGGTGAGGATATGGATTATGACCTGATTGTTGACAGCGCTGGAACTGTCATCTATGCCAAGGATCCGATAGATATTACCGACATCCTTTTACGTCATCTTCTGGAAAGATGAATTATTCCGCCGGGTCTCCACCAGATACTGGTGGACTTGAAACTATCGGCAACAATCAAATAACGAATTATGAGCAAGAAAACCATATACTGTTTCTTAGTTTTCTGCCTCGTGACCTTACTGACCGGTTGCACTGCTCAGCAGGGTGGGACGTCTTCAGGTAGAAGCTCAGGTACGCTTCTTCCCTGGAAATCATCAGGATTGAAAGTTGGTTATATTCGCTCGGATGTCATAACCAAACGCCATGCGGAATACCGTGACGCAGACAACACGTTGAGATCCGATAACCGGAAATGGCTGTCGGATGCTGAAAGGATGGAGAGCGATATTGCCGACAAGGAGGAGGAACTCGAAGAACTCAGTCTGATCCTGAGTCCGGAGAGGAAGAAGCAGATCGAAGAAGAGATTACCGAAGCACGGAAAGAGCTGCAGAAATTTCGACATGAGACATGGTATGATGAGAATAGTTTATACATCAAACGGCGTCGTGAACTTATGGAACCAATCGATACGCGTGTGAATGATGCGATATGGAAGGTCGCAGAGAGAGAGGGATTCGATATCGTCTTTGATACCATTGCCGGAAATATCGTGTTTGTAAAACCTGAATTTGACTTGACGGAAAAGGTTGTCGAAGAGTTACAGGAATGAAAGCCGTACCGATTACCACCGGTAAGTTAGCTGATCGGCTTGAATGCAGGATTGAAGGCGATGCTGAACTGTTGATAAACGGTATTGCCACAATCGAAGAGGCTGAGAAGGACCATCTGACCTTTCTCGCCAATCCTCGTTACCGCAAACATTTACCGAACTGCAGAGCAGGGGCGATTATAATCGACGAGAAAGAGGAAACTCCTGCTTCCGTTACCAGGATCATTTCGACAAAACCATATACGGATTTTCAATCTGCACTCGGGATTATCTATCAATCGCCGGAGCCTGAGATTGCAAAGGGTATCAGCCAACGGGCGCAAGTCCATGAGTCGGCGGTAATAGGCAAAGATGTTTGCATCGGGGATAACGTTGTTATTAATGCCGATACGCAGATTGGTGATGGTTGTATTATCTCGCATGGCGCTTTTATCGGTACTTCTGTTAGAATAGGGAAAAACTGTGAGATCGGTTTCAATGCGGTCATCCGTCGAGATACCATCATCGGGAATCGTGTTGTGATCGGAGATGGAACTGTAATAAGTTCCGACGGATTCGGATATGTTCCCGACGCTTCGGGATACCATAAGATACCGCAGATCGGTTCGGTCGTGATCGAGGATGATGTTGAGATCGGCGCCAACTGCTGTATCGACAGGGCGACGGTGGGCTGCACCAGGATAGGTCGTGGTAGCAAGTTAGACAACCTTATTCAGATAGCTCACGGCGTACAGATAGGTGAGGATACCGTTATCGCCGCTCAAACGGGAATATCCGGATCGACAAGGATAGGATCAAAGGTGATAATCGCCGGACAGGCGGGATTCGTCGGTCATATAGAAATCGGTGATAATATGGTTGTCGGCGCCCAGTCTGGTATTACGAAATCACACGATATTAAGGGTTTAATTTCCGGTTATCCGGCTCGTCCGCATTCTGAATCAGTCAGGCGCGATGCTAATATCAATCGCATTCCGAAAATCCTTGAGCGTCTCAAAGAGCTTGAAAGAAAGAGTAAGAAAGAGTGAAAGTGTGAAAGTAAAATATGAACCGCTGATTTGAAATCCAATGAGAACTAATAAGGAAGATTCTTCAATTCGTGAAAGACCAACGCTTCGCTTAGTGCAAAATGACATTATTTAGTAAGAATACCCCCCTTTTATCCACCCCTACTAGCGTAGGGGGGGAGTGGAAAGTATTTATTAGTTTTAGGAAATCATTGTGACGGAAAAACTAAAGCAGGTAATCATCGATGCAACAGGGCTGGAGAGGACTCTCGCCCGACTGGCGCATGAGATACTGGAGGCGAACCGTGGGATTGAAGGACTTGCACTGATCGGGATTCGAACCCGTGGCGCTCCACTTGCAGAGCGGCTGGCTAAGTTGATCTCTGAGATAGAACATCGCGGCGAGGTTCCGGTTGGTATTCTCGATATAACACTGTACCGGGACGATTATCTGATGAAACTCAAGACTCCAAAAGTGCGCTCGACCGATATCCCTTTCGAGATCAATGACCGGAACCTTGTACTGGTGGATGACGTCCTGTTTACCGGTAGAACTTCGCGAGCCGCCATCGATGCAATACTCGATTACGGGCGTCCGGCACGAATTCAATTAGCAGTACTGGTCGATCGTGGGCATCGCGAAATGCCGATCCAGGGGGATTTCGTGGGGAAGACGGTGATAACCTCCCCCGGCGAGGAAGTCCGCGTCCGGCTTAAGGAGATCGATAACGTCGATGAAGTAGTACTGGTGGAGACAGTTAATGATTGATACGGGTGGGAAGTGAATCAAGTTCGTTTTAATCATCTGCTCGGACTTGAAGGTTTGAGCCAGGAAGCAATAACAGAGATCCTCGATTCAGCAGAGGTATTTCTCGAGGTTCTCAAAAGACCGATTCCCAGTGTCCCCTCGTTGCGAGGTGTCACAGTAGCGAACCTGTTTTTCGAACCGTCAACTCGAACGAAAATATCTTTTGAACTTGCTGAAAAGCGGGTGTCGGCTGATGTGGCAAATTTTGCAGCGAGCGGTTCGAGCATGACCAAGGGTGAGACGATGCTCGATACAGCGAGGAATATCGAGGCGATGAAGGTCGATGTGGTGGTTATCCGGCATTTTGCGCAGGGCGCGCCTCATTTTCTTGCCGAGAGAATTAATGCTTCAGTCATCAATGCCGGTGACGGATCGCACGAACATCCGACACAGGGATTGCTGGACCTGCTCACGCTCCGGCACCAGGTAGGTCAATTAGATGGACTGAAGGTGTTGATACTTGGTGACATCGCTCACAGTCGAGTTGCCCGTTCCGACATCTGGGGACTTAAAACGATGGGAGCGGAGGTTAAGCTTTGTGGTCCAGCAACGCTGATACCGAGGGATGTCGATCTAATGGGAGTGGATGTCACTTTCGACATAGTGGAGGGGCTTTCGTGGTGCGATGTGGTTATCGTGCTCAGGCTGCAGATGGAAAGGCAGCGTGAAGGGCTAATACCCTCGATGCGCGAGTACCTTCGTACTTTCGGATTGACCCGCCTTCGGCTTGAGCAGGCTGGCGGAGAGAAAATCATCATGCACCCCGGTCCGATGAATCGAGGTGTTGAGATCGATTCGGACGTCGCCGACGGTCCCGGTTCGGTGATTCTGAGACAGGTAACTCATGGGGTTGCGGTAAGAATGGCGGTATTATACCTGATTTCCGGTGGAGAACGTGGAATTGAATGAAACATTATCCCCAATAAAACCACCGTCAGGGTGGGAATATCATTCGACCGAGAAGCTCGCATTACGCGGTGGCAGACTTTTCGATCCATCTGCTGAGTTGGACGAGCAGACTGATCTGATTATTGAAAAAGGCGTTATCTTGTCTATCGGAGCCATTCCGGATGGTTGGAATGGAGAGGTTGTGGATGTCTCCGGCTGCCTGGTATGCCCCGGCTTTTTCGACATGCACGTTCATTTCCGTGAGCCTGGATTTGAGCACAAAGAGACAATCCGAACGGGCTGTACTGCTGCCGCTGTCGGAGGTTTCACGGGTGTGGCGCCGATGCCGAATACAAATCCGGCGATTGATAATCCAGGCATGGTCAGATTCCAGCAGGAGCAGGCGTTGGGACTACCGGTCGATCTGTTCCCCATTGCGGCAATAACCACTGGCAGAAAGGGAGCAACGCTGACCGAGATCGGGGAACTTCGCGATGTCGGAGTCAAGGTGTTCTCCGATGACGGTTCTCCTCTGGTTTCATCTGAGATGATGCGACATGCCCTCGAATATACGAGGATGTTCAACCTTGTAATCAGCGAGCATTGTGAAGACATGTCGCTAACCAAGGGAGGAGTGATGCACGAGGGTTCGGTGGCGACACGGCTCGGCTTGCCCGGTATGCCCTCAATCGGTGAGGAGATACCGGTAGAACGCAACATCCAATTGGCTGAATTCACCGGCGGCAGGCTTCATATAGCACACATCTCAACGGCTAAATCTCTCGATCTAATCAGGCGCGCAAAGGATCGCGGTATCAATATTACGGCTGAGGTTACACCACATCACCTGACTCTCGACTGCAGCCTTTTAGAAGGATATAATGCCGATTATAAAGTCAATCCACCTTTGCGAACAGTGGAAGACGTCGAGGCGCTAATTGAGGGCTTGGCTGATGGAACTATAGACGCCATCGCAACCGATCATGCACCTCATGCACCCGATGAGAAGGAAGTTGAATTCATAAGCGCGCCATTCGGCATGATCGGTCTGGAAACGGCTGTCGGGGTTGTTCATACGAGGCTTGTATCGACAGGCAAGCTGTCTCTCTCACGGATGGTTGCTGCTTTCTCTACAGCTCCGAGGGCTATCATGGGTTTGCATGAAGTCAATTTGAAGGTCGGTCAGGCTGCAAATATTACCCTGTTCAATCCTGATGAGAAATGGATGGTAGATAGAGAACAGATGCTGTCAAAAGCAAAGAATACACCTTTTCACGGCTGGAAGCTGACCGGAAGAACCAGAGG
The DNA here is from genome assembly GCA_013202285.1 of bacterium. Taxonomy (GTDB): domain Bacteria; phylum Electryoneota; class AABM5-125-24; order Hatepunaeales; family Hatepunaeaceae; genus JABMRV01. The sequence goes on from JABMRV010000079.1 coordinate 35,614, forward strand.
AGTTGTTAATCGGGGAATGGCTTGGATAAGAAAGTGAGAAAGTGTGAAAGTGAGTTCTGACGGAATAGGCTGACCAAGAATGAGGATATATCTGCTGCCAAGCCGCCGTGCTTGGCAGCTATAATGCTGACATTTCCATATTTATGCTGTCAACCGCGTCGGGTGACAGACAAGAGATCGCATATTTCCAGACAGCCTGCTTCTTAAATGACAAATACTTCCCGAATAAATCAAAGAACTCCTGATGAACATGATAAAGATTCTAAAAGTTATTTATCCTGTACATCCTTGTTAAAATGAGATATAAACATGCCTGGGTCGTCTCCCGATAGAATCCGCAACTTCTGTATTATAGCCCATATCGATCATGGAAAATCCACTCTTGCCGATAGACTGCTCGAACATACAGGGCTTGTTGATTCAATAGGAAACCGTCCTCAACTCCTTGACGACATGGATCTGGAGCGGGAGCGCGGTATTACCATCAAGTCTCACGCCGTATCCATGAACTACCATTGCTCCGATGGTGGTGATTACATCCTCAATCTGATAGACACACCCGGTCACGTAGATTTTTCCTATGAAGTTTCCCGTTCCCTCGCTGCATGTGAAGGAGCAATCCTGTTAGTCGATGCCTCGCAGGGAGTTGAAGCGCAGACTATTGCAAATGTATATCTGGCGCTCGAGTACGATCTGACCTTACTCCCGGTGATGAATAAGATCGATCTTGTTTCCGCACAGCCGGATATTTGTCGGCAGCAGATCGTCGATTTGATAGGATGCTCTCCCGAAGAAGTCCTCTCCGTCAGCGCCAAGGAAGGCACCGGCGTACCCGAAATGGTGGCGGCGCTCATTAACGCAATCCCACCGCCATCGGTTGTTAAGGATCAACCACTGCAGGCATTGATCTTCGATTCCCTCTTCGATAACTATCGCGGCGCAATCGCTTATGTGAGGGTTGTCAGCGGGATTCTCAAACCCGGCATGACAATATTCTTTCACTCGACCGGCATACGTTATCTCGTCGATGAAGTCGGTCTTTTGAGGCTTGAACGCGTGAAGACGGATCAGCTTGGCACTGGTCAGATGGGTTACGTAATTCCCGGCTGCAAAGAAGTGGGTGAGACGAGGGTTGGAGACACAATCGGGGACGATGCAGATCCCCTGCCCGATCCACTACCCGGTTATCGCGAGCCTAAGCCGATGGTTTTTGCCGGTTTATTCCCTGCCAATGCTGAGGATTACGAATCGCTCAAAGATGCTTTGGCGAGACTTAAGCTCAATGATGCATCCCTGCAGTACGAACCTGAAACATCGGGTTCGCTGGGTTTCGGTTTTCGCTGCGGTTTTCTCGGTCTGCTGCATCTCGAGATTGTACAGGAGCGGTTGGAACGAGAATACGATTTGAACCTCGTCTCTACCGTTCCCAACGTGAAATACCGGGTAACAGATAATCATGGTGAGGTTAGATTCATCGACAATCCGGCTCACCTGCCGCCTGTCTCAAATATCAAGGTGGTGGAAGAGCCTATCATCAAGGCACAGGTAGTTACACCGCCGGAGTATGTCGGTGCCATTATGCAGCTCGCAACCGAACGGCGCGGGATTTATGATACGACGGAGTATCTCGATGCACGCCGAGCGGTTCTGCATTATAAGATGCCGTTATCAGAGATTATTTACGATTTCTACGACAAACTGAAGTCCATGTCACGTGGTTATGCATCATTCGATTACGAACTAACCGGTTGGGAACCGACTTTGATGGTCAAGCTTGATATACTGTTGAACGGTGAGATCGTCGATGCGATGTCAGTGCTTGTGAACGAGGATAAGGCTTATGCCTGGGGAAGACGCGTGGTCGATAAATTAGCAGAACTTATCCCACGGCAGATGTTTGAGGTTGCAATCCAGGCAGCGATAAGCTCGCGAATAATCGCCAGGGCGACGGTTCGCGCCTATAGAAAGAACGTGACGGCGAAATGTTACGGGGGCGATGTTACCCGTAAACGCAAGCTGTTGGAAAAGCAGAAGGAAGGTAAGAAGAGGATGAAGAGCTTCGGAAACGTTGAAGTACCGCAGGAAGCTTTCATGGCGATATTGAAGTCGGATTGAAGTAAGAAAGTGTGAAAGTGATAAAGTTCCTTCTGTGTCA
>JABMRV010000080.1 GCA_013202285.1 bacterium
ACCCTATATACAAGGATTCTTTCCGGATCAGGGACCTGAAGGTTTGCTGTTGATCGAGGCTGATAAGTCGAGGATAATGATAGATCAGGGAGGGAAAATTGAAGTGGAAACGGAAAATGATATTGAGATAACGTGTGAGAATTGCAAACTGAATGCGAGCGGTAATATCGATCTGGGAGAAGACGGCGCGGGAGTGGTGACCGGAGGTCCGCAGGGGACGCTGCCCGCTTGCTTCGTCACCGGCGCACCGATTCCATGCTCGGCAACGGTTAAAGCGAAAAGCTAATCAGGCGCGGGTGTAATAAGCTCCCCGACCTCGACCATGAAGGGATAACATTCCCTCTCTGACGAGTTTTTGCAGGTGTGATTTGATGGTACTGCGATTAGAATTAAGAGCTTGAGAGAGTTGTGCCACTGTGACGCGCTCCTGTTCTTCGGCATAGCGGATGATCTCGGCTGAGAGTCTGGAACGAATTGTCATCAGACGCTCCCGTTCCAGCTTCTGGCGGAGCAGATCCTGCTGTTTCCTGAGCATCTCGAGGAAGAACTCAGTCCAGACGCCGGTTTCGCCATTCCCTTCCTTGATTGCGGTCTGTGTCGTGCGCTGGGATGAGTAGTATCTGTCTTTGTTGGCTTCGACCACACGTTCGAGGGAGCTGTATTGAACGTAATCGTAACCGGCACGCAGAAGCAGCAGATTAGTCAGAATACGTGACAGGCGTCCGTTACCATCCTGGAAGGGATGGATCGCCAGAAAACGGAGCGTGAAATCAGCATTGATCAGCAAAGGATGTAGTTCACCTTTATGCAGGTATTCCTGGATGGTTGTGACAAGTCGTTCCATCTCTCTTGGCGTATCTGCAGGTGCGGTGGTTTCAAAGATTATTCCGATCTGGCGACCGGTTTCATCGAAGGCTGCAACATGGTTCGGATGATGCTTATAGCTGCCCAGATGCCATTGATCCTTGGATGAGTATTGCAGCAGCGCCTTGTGGAGATACTTGATATTGTTCTCGGTCAATTCGATGTCGGCATGTGATTCGTGAATCAACTTCATAGTTTCGGCGTATCCGGCGACTTCCTCTTCGTCGCGGTTGCGAAGAGATGTGGGAGTTAATCCGGAGAGCAGTGCCTCCACTTCGCGGTCACTGAGTTTTGCGCCTTCAATTCGAGTGGATGAACCGATAGATTCAATCGTGGCAAGGACACGCAGCTTGGAAAGTGTCTCAATAGGGAGAATGCTTAGTCCCTTCCAGTAGCCTTTGAATTCGTCAATTTCAGCGATGAGTTTGATGATGTTGGTTTTCATAACTCTTAATGATGATATTCGTTTACACGTCCAATTATATCCATTTATTAGTTAAAAGTCAAGTTAAATGGATATAAATGGACACACAAATGGACAAAAACAGGATTGAATATGCCGTTAACTGGTTCAGAAATAAAATCTGCCATCCAGAATATCGACAACATCGATGCTTTCTGTGAAAAGCTGGCACAGGCGATTGTCGACAATCTCGAAGTGAAGATTCCTGCCTCACAGGTGATAACTCAGGTCACTGGAGGAAGCGGAGCTCCGGCTATCGGTATTCCCAATCCATCACCTATCGAATGCGAGGTTAAGTGATGCGGCAAGACTACCTCGGAACGGACGTCCTGTTCGATGAGGATGGTGATTTAGCTGTCAGTCCAACCGGCGATCTTGTAAGTGTAAATGGTCGTGATTGCTTGTTACAGGATATCCGCGACCGCTTGGGAACAATTCCCGGCGATCTGTTCGCTCACCCGGACTGGGGCTGTGGTATAGGTCGGTTGTTGGGGGCTTTGGACACACCTCTCAACCGGGCGCTTGCAATTCGCTATATACGGCAGGCATTAGAAGCTGATCCGCGGGTGGAGGATAACACGATAACGATAACGCCATTGATATTTACACCGGAGGAGAAGAGATTTGATATTCGTTTCACACCTGTTAGAGCTGCGTCGCCAGAAGTGCTGGTGTGGGGATTCGGCGTAAACTATCTGCCAATCGTGGGAGTGTCGTGATCAAGACTTTCTCAGAGGTTCTGGACAACTTGATGTCAGAGTTGGTTGCGCGCACACCCTTCACCAATCTGAACCCTTCTGCGGCGATCCGGGGACTCTTAGAGGTGATCGCAAAAGTCGTATCTGACCTTTACGGACTGGTGAAAATAGTAATGCAGCAATCCTTCGTTCAGACCGCAACTGGCAACTGGCTTGACCTTAAGGTGCGTGAGATGGGCATCACCCGCAAACCGGCTGTTAAGACGAGGGTTTATCTGACTTTCTCATCCAATGAACCGGCAGCTCAAAATATAACCATTCCAATTGGCACGATCTGTAAATCGCAGAAGGACAGCGCTGGCAATGACTACCGGTTTATCACCACTGAAGAGGTGGTATTGGAAGAAGGACAAACGAGCATTCAGGTAGTCGCAGAAGCAGAACAACCGGGTAAGAATTGGAACGTCGGGCAGGATACTATCACACGCATGGTTACACGCGTCACCGGTATTACTGCTGTCACTAATCCGGAAGGATATATGATCAGGGAAGGAAGTGATTACGAATCTGATGAACAGCTCAGACAGCGTGCGATCGGCGTCTGGGAAACACTGGGACTGGGTGGCACGCGGGAAGCATATCGTACCTGGGCGTTATCGGTGCCGGGAGTGATTGCCGCATCGGTACTGGATGACTTTCCCTTCGGTCCGGGAACGGTTGGCGTAGTGATTTTGGGAGAGAACGGCACTCCATCGGCGGAGCTAATCAATGATGTTCACCAGTACATCAAGGCGCGCAAACCGTTGACAGCCGATGTCAGAATCCTCTCACCTGATATCCGATCAATTGACCTTGACCTGGAGGTGATCCGCTATGCCAATGCAATCCAGGCAGTTGTCGAATCGGGAGTTCGAGAGTCAGTCGATAATTTTTCCGGTCGTCTTCAATTAGGTGAAGGATTAATCATTGCCAGGCTGATCAACGAAATCATGGATGTCACTGGTGTCTACAACCTGAAGGTGAATGCACCTCAGCAGGATATCAACGTGTCGGTTGATCAGTTCCTTCTGTTCGATCAGGTTGATATTACCCACCGCATCAAGGGCAGAGCCTACCAGGATACAAGTATAGATGGAAATCTGGGAGACGAAGCGGCTGCAAATGCCCAAATCCTGGATGTGAACAAGGAGACTTTCAGTCTTGAGTAGAAAGATAGCAGACTATATGTGGTGGCTTTTACCAGCCGTTCGCAAGCACAAAGAGAAGCACGATTCGATGCTATATGGATTGCTGGTGACTATCGGAATGGTATTGGATGAGCTTAAAGAAACGATAATGATGGCTCGTCTGCGGCGGTATTTCCTGATTAAAACTGAGAATGATCCTTATTACAGTTCCGAATTACGCTCTGCAGACCTCGAAATGCATGCTCTTGATCGTGGTTTACGACGTCTGCCGGATGAGAGTGACGAAGCTTTACTATCAAGGATCGCAACCCTCCCCTATCGCAACCGGTTCCTCGGAACGAAGACCGGAATGAAATACCTGATCGAAGACATCTTCGGTCTGACTTGTGAACAAATTGTCGAATATTATGCCGACGACCAGGCATGGATTGTCCTCTCAGCATCCGACCAGTCTGCAGACGCCGAGGTCAACATTTCTCATGTTTTCAGGGCGGATGAGATCGCTGAGTATGAAGCCTATCGACAGACACGCATATACTCGCGTGATGACCTGTCGCTGGCGTTTCATTTCTGGGTTCACGTGTCCAGTCCGCAGGAGGTTGAGATTGATGAGGAAGTTATCACAGAAGCAATAAACGAACAAAAACCGGCTCACACACGAGCAGTGATTAATTTTACGAAAACAGAAAATCCAGTTATCTGATATGAAGAAGATACAATACTTTTCCGGTATAAAGCCGACGTTAGAAGACCTCGAGTACGATCAGGAGGGTAAGGAAAACGCCATCCTCGACCGGCAGCAGGAGATGTTTTCGAGTGGCGTGGTAACCGGACTTCAGCTGGTCGAAGAGAATGGTGTGTTCTCATTGCAGCCGGGAGTGGGATATGCAGGTGGTGAAAGGATCGAGGTGACTGAAGTTCAGGAAGTGGAAATCACACCGGTTGAGGATGCACAATATCTGTTTCTGAAGCATCAACATGAGCTCTCTCATCCGGTTGACCATTTCGTCACCGGTGAGACTCACAACATTTATCAATCGGACAGCTTCAGCGTTGAGATAAGGAATACTGATGAGGTTACTTCAGGTGAGTTACTGATCGCTGAAGTATCTACTTCAGGGATCATTGACAAACGGAATTTCATTCGGGTCGCCGTCGACGACCGTATCCATGCGCCTAATGCGGACTCAGGTACGACTGCAGATGAGTTCCGTGTTGGTGTGGGTAATCCGGTGTGTCCTGAGGGATTGAAGGTGTTGACTGAGAACCCGGTACCCAAGAAACCTCTGAATGTGAGAATTACGGCTATTCTGCCCGATTATCGGATCGATGCCCAGATCGCAAGGATGGATATGATGCCGGATATTTCGATCAATGCGGGGAGATCATCTGGTATGGCGCGGGTGTTCTTCGCTTGGGACTGGCGGGATATCATCGGCGAGAGCATCGCTTCCGATACGTTCAGGATCAACAATCCTGGCTACAGCTTTATTGAAGATCAGCTTGAAGACTATTACCTGTCCTTTCCTTCAGGAGAGGAGTTCCTCATAACCGGTAATCAGGCAACTGAGGATAATCACACTCTTGTAACTATACTCGGCAATCTGAACGGTCTGTCTGCATCGACTCATCCGGTGGTGATCCATCCAGGTGTGACAGAATACCGTTTTACCGCCATACCGGTGACTGTCGATCACGACACAACTATAATCACTAATCCGAATCTCACGCCACCACCAATTGTTATGCTGCCCATCGAGGTCAATCAGCGGTTGGAGGGTTCGAGTCGCATGAACGCTTCACCTGTGGCATCCGATTGCATGCTGAGGCTGCCTCTGGGCTCGTTCTATGTCTTTCAAGTGAGGTCGGTGCGGCATAATGCAGTTTCAACTTATACCGTAATGGGCGCCGGTACGTTCAGCTGGATGGGGCAGCAGGTTTCCTATTCACATCCCTTTCTCATTTCGCTTCCTTCACTCGATGATGCAACCCTCAGTCTGGAAGCTGTGGATGATGGGCGTGGATTTATCGCTTCAGTAAACGGCTGGGACGAGGCTGATATTCTGGAATACGGGTGGCTTAAGTCCACGGCTGAAGTAGGCGAATCGGTCGATTTTGACAATCAGAATCACCACCCGGATATTACAGCAGGCAGAACCAT
>JABMRV010000081.1 GCA_013202285.1 bacterium
TACGCCCACGGCTATTCAAAGGTCATTCCCTTCGGGAATGCTCACACTAAGCAAGAACAACCGGTCTCTAAAAGAACACCAGGGTTACAATCAGGAATACCGGCAACAGGATTATTCCCGACCAGATCATATAACCGAAGAAACTGGGCATCTTAATACCGGACTCTTCGGCAATCGATCTCACCATGAAATTCGGCGCATTGCCTATATACGTCATGGCGCCGAAGAAGACCGCTCCGGTGGAAATCCCCTTCAGGTAAGCGACAAACTGGTCTCCCATAACGTGCGACATTCCGGTCAATATCTGAGTAATCTGTTGTTCCGTCAGACTCAGCATACCCAATGCGAGGTTGAAGAACGTCAGGTATGTGGGGGCATTGTCCAGGAAACTCGACAATATGCCGGTAATCCAGAAGAAGTGATAAGGCTCCTTGACGATGTTGATGATGAATGCCATCGACCCTTCACTGCCGGCATGGAGTATCGCCAGCATGGGGATGATACACATGAATATCCCGGCGAACAAATAGGCGACTTCCTGGATGGGAAACCAGGAGAACTCGTTATCTTTTCTTATCTTGACATGCGTGGTTTTCATTGAAAGTATGCCCATAAATACGATCCCCAGGTCACGCACGACGTTTTGGACCCCAAGGTGAACGCCATAGACGAGAATATGACCCGGTTTCCAAGTACCGGACATAAGCACGAAACCAAGTATTCCCCCGAGGAACAGGAAGTTATGCACGCCTTCAAGACGAATTGGGAATCTATCACAGGTCTCGCAATCCTCCACCGGTGGTTCGACTCCTTCCCGCTTGTACAAAAATGTATCGAAAACATAAAAGACTGCCAGTAAAATCACCGCCACCAGAGCAAATTCGGGGAAGATATTAAATGTCCAGAAAAATGGAACTCCATGCAGGAAGCCGAGAAACAGCGGCGGATCACCCAGCGGTGTGAGCGAACCTCCAACGTTGGATACGAGAAAGATGAAGAAGATTATAATGTGCATCTTCGTCTTGCGGAAGGCATTGGCGCGGAGAATCGGGCGGATCAGTAACATCGAAGCCCCGGTTGTGCCCATCCACGAGGCGAGTATCGTTCCTACTATCAGCAGCCGCAGGTTAAGCCAGGGTGTGCCGACAAGAGAGCCTCGAATCAGGATGCCTCCGGATACGGTATAGAGTCCCCACAGTAATATTATAAACGGTATATAATCGATAAGATAGATGTGCAGTATTGAGTAAACAGCCAGTCCCTTATATACGATAATGAACGGGATGGCGAACGCTAATGCCCAGCCGAGTGAAACCTTCGGGAAATGCCGGTGCCAGAAGTGAGGTGCAAACAGCGGGAGAAGCGCTATCGAGAGAAGAATACCGGCAAACGGCAATCCCGTCCAGAGTGGTAGATTGCATGACATATCCTCAGCAGCGGTATGAAAACCTTGCTGGTTGTCATGTTCGGACGTTCCCTGATGCTCATGATTCGTGATTCGCGATTCAACATGTTTTGGTGCTGAGAGTTCAGTTGAAGTCGTTTGAGTTACAACTGCATGTTGAGTCGATGAATCAGAACTGTCGGAGGTCTCCGCTTTTACATCAGCCCCAATAAAAGACAACAGGAGCAATAAAGCCGCCGAAATTGCAGTCAGAAGCAGCATATTATTTCTACGGTAGAAGAATGACCGTAATGGCTTGTTCAAAAGTGAACTCCGTTTGGGTATAATCCCCGGATCTGGAAAATCCGAGCTACGTCTTTATAACCGTCTGAGTCGGATTGACCTTGGTTTCCGCACCGCTGATGGCTTTCTTCATGGTCTGGTTCGGCAGGATACCGGCGAGCATTATTATGACCGCGCATATCCCCACGACAATCGCCCACGAATACTCCTTCACCAGTACGGTCTTCGGTTCCGCTGCCGGACGCATATACATATAGACCACAATTCGCAGGTAATAATAAACTGAAATCACGCTGTTGAGAACCGCTATCACCACCAGGGTGATATAACCTGCCTTAACCGCGGCTGAAAAGACATATAGCTTGCCGAAGAAACCGAGCGTCGGTGGAATCCCCGAGAGCGAAATCATGAATATCGCCATCGCACCCGCGATCCAGGGATTGGTTGAGGCGATTCCCTGGTAATCATCTATATGGTAATCCCCATCCTTGCGCGAACGACTGACCAGAATAGCGACGGTAAAGGCGCCGATATTCATAAACGCATAGGCTGTCAGATAGAACAGCAGACCGGCGGATGCGGTGACGTGAACTTCGGGATTTGCCGATGCCAGCACCGCCAACAGCAGATAACCGGCATGGGCGATACTGGAGTAAGCGAGCATTCGCTTGATGTTGGTCTGTGACAGGGCGATAATGTTCCCCAGCGTCATCGTAGCAACCGCCACAACCCATAACACCGGACCCCAGACATCGGCGCTCAATCCGGAAAGTGCGGAGCCGAATAGCCTGATGAAAACCGCAAAAGCAGCGGCTTTGGGACCGACAGCCATGAACATCGTCACCGGCGTGGGCGATCCCTGATAGACGTCGGGGGACCAGAAGTGAAACGGCACTGCCGCAACTTTGAACAACAACCCGATAGAAATCAATCCGACGCCGGCGAACAGGTAAACCGGCATATCCTTAAGTTCGGAGATCACCTGACCGATTTCGGTCAGGTTGGTTTTGCCGCCTGTTGCGCCGTATATCAGCGCCATGCCGTAGAGCAGGAAGCCGGTGGAGAAAGCGCCTAACAGGAAATACTTGAACGCCGCCTCGCTCGACCGGGCTCGCCCTGAGCGTATCCCTGCCAGCACGTAGAGGGCAATCGACATCGTTTCGATACCGAGGAAGATGGTCAGCAGGTCTGTCGCAGACACCAGCACCATCATGCCGCAGGTGGCGATCAGTATCATGCCCGTGTATTCACCATAGCGAACATTCGAGCCGCGCAGGTACTCCCGCGAGGTGAAGATCACCATCATCGTAACGCCAATGAGCAGCGCCTTGAGAAACACGCTGAAGCCGTCCGAGGCGATCATCCCGTTGAAAGCGCCTCCGTGGGAGCCTAATCCGGCGAAGCAGGTGATGAGCAGTATTGCCGCCAGACCGACGAGCGTTACAATCTGCAGGACGAGAACCCGCCTCGTTATCAGCAGCTCTAACATTATTACCAGCAGGGTCAGTACCAGTATTGAAATTTCCGGTAAGACCGCCAGGAGATCGGTTGGGTTGAAGATCATTTTATTAAATTATTGTTTTAATTGTGCTTATTGAAAAGTTTCTTTTGTGTTATTCCCGTGAAGACGGGAATCCAGGATTAGAATTTTACTCCATACAATCCCGCCACCTTCAGGTCTATCTCCCGCTCAACTTCCTCAATCTCATCCTGAATGTCCGCCTTCTGCTTGGCTGTGAAGGCTTCTTTTAGTTTCTCGGTCAATTCCAATCGATTCTTGACGAGGCTGGTGATGACTTTAGACTCGGATGGCGAGGCTGATGGTATTGGCAACTGCGCCATATAAATCTGTCTTAGCTCAATTCCGCCTCCTCTATCCGGGTTACCAAGTGGTGAACATTTCGTTAATAAGAACTGCCACACACAGTTAGAATTCAAAATGCCGAGTAAACAAAAATCAAATGTTGGGATCATAAAACACTTGTTATTGAGATAGTAAAAACTGGAGTCCAAAGTGAATCGAGATTCCTTTGCTATCTCAGGCCACACTATCTTCGGCTTCTCAAATTCTTCGTAGTAATCGCAAACCCGTAATTCCCACCAATGCTCCCCTTTATCCCATCTCTTCTCCAATTGCTTCTGATAGTGCTTTAAATGCCTAAAAATCGCCGGATAATTATCAATCTCATCCCCGATTTTTGTTAATATCAGATACTTCTCCCTGAAATTAATCTGGTATTTCCTCACGTCATCCCCAACCACGAACGGCTTGATTATTTCAGCTGAGGCGGGGTCGGCGGCGATCAGTTCATCCCGCTTACGTCGATCTATAACGAACGCCTTGTTAAAACCGGTCTTTATCCCATTATAAATCCTACTCTTAACATATTCTCCCAGCGGTGTTCCCGCTTCCCGCATCTGGTCCAGGATGCGCTGGGCATCGCTACGGACGAGGGTGAATCCGCCGGGGGCGAGGGCGCTCTCCTCAAGTGGATATCCCAGCGCCTTGATATCAGCCTCCAATGCATCGTGGTTGGTCTTAAGTTCCCTGATGGGGGCGTATATCGGCGCTTCTACTCGCTCCTGATTGCAGACAGTCATTATGATCGTATCAACAGTTGAATCTTTAAAAACTTTCAATCCCGAAAGACTGACAATCTTTTCAATCTGATAGTTACTCAGAAATTTGCGCAGCCCCTCTCCATACCGGGCGCGCATCCACTTGTTGGAGACAATCATCCCGAACCTGCCGCCAAGCTTCAGCAGTTTGATTCCCTTTTCTATGAAATAGGAATACAAATCAGCAGTTCCGGCATAAGATTCATATCGGTTTTGCAGATAAGCCTTGAACTCACCCAAACTTTCCTGTCGGACATAAGGGGGATTGCCAATTACAGCATCAAATCCGGGTTTGCCATCTTCCGGGTTGAATACCTCCGGAAACGCAAGCTCCCAATGGAAAAAGAAATTTTTACCGACGAGAGTATCGACTTTCTTAAACGATTTTGTCGCATCCTTCAACGCCGTTTCCATATCGGAGGCAAATGCCGCTTCGCTATTCCAAACAACGAAATCAAATGCGGTGCGCAGGTTGAAGAATCTGTGGTAAGGTAGAAGCGAACTCTCAATTTCCTTCTCCCAACGCACCTGTTTCTCTTTGATGTCTTCAAACCGGTCGCTGGGCAATAAAGCCATTTTTTTCAGGAGTTCCGCCGCAGTTTTTACCGCTTCGGTTATTCCCTCGATTTTATACTTCCCGCTGCTTAATTGTTCAGTCGTTGAACCGACCAGTGCATTGCCGGTGCGGATATGGTGATCCAGGAAATTTAAGGGATTGGTCGGGGAAATGCAGGTGAGCCACAGCGACAGCTTGGCGAGCTCCACCGCCAATGGATTTATATCCACACCGAATATGCAGGACTCAACTACTTTCCGCCGCCAATAGGCTCTTTCAGCATCCGCCTCGGATAGTCCTGGGGGAACACGCTTGACTGCTGTTTCAGTAGTGGGATCGCGGGCTATCAGATCTGCCAAATACTCTGTTGCACGAACCAAAAAATGACCGCTCCCCATTGCAGGGTCTAATATGCGCAACTTAAGAACCGCGTCTCTGAATGAGTTATCCTTAATCTCATTATCCAGAGCAACCTTTACTGAGGGTGATTTCTCAATCTCGGCAATCAGCGGGTCAATAGTCTCGTGAATTATATAGTCCACCACCCAGTCCGGAGTGTAGTAAGAGCCTGTTTCCTTGCGCTTTTCAGAGGTGGGAACCAGTTTTATTTCGCCATTAATTCTTTCAATCTTCCACTCAAGAAGCCCTTCATAGATTGAACCTAACCGTTGCACCTCAAGCGTGGCATAGTCAATCGTTTCTTTAAAATCCACGTTGACTGTTTGGTCGCTTGTGGGGGGCAACGGAGTGAAAATCAAACCCTTCAATACCTCCTGCATTGTCCAGTTGCCCAATCTCCAGTTTAGCAGTTCCGGATGCCTTTCAGGATCGAATAAGCCCCCGTTGTATCGCGGAATATTTAGCCTTTTGCTAACAACCTCGTCTGTGCCGTTTATCAGGTCAAATAGGTTGCCAATATCCTTCCAATACGTTTTGAATGCATCGTCTTCCGGGACATATTGACGCTGCCGCAAAATTGCTTGATACCGGCGCAGCGAATATTCTTCGCGGTATGCTTTCCTTGCGCCAAAGCCATGCTCATGAACCGGCAATAGTTCTTTGCCCTCCGCATAAAGGACAAACAGCAGTCGGTAAAGCATTATAAGGCATGTGTCATATACTTTCGGGAGGTCTTGATCTGTGATATTATTCGAATGTATCGAAACAAAACCTTTGGCAAGATGTTCAACCAATGTGAAGATCCGTTTGCGCAAATCGGTTTCAAGTTTTTCCTGACGAGCCTGAGATTCCCTGCGAAGATGGTCAAGGCGGCAGAGCCCATCATCACCTCGAATAAAGGCATTCCGTCCAAATAGGGATAAAAAATATTTGAAGGAATTTAAATTCTGAAGCGCGACTTCTAAATTAAGTTCAAAGTATAAATTGGTGCGAACTTCTTGTGAATAAAGCCTCCATTTAGCTCCGTTCGTCAGAATCCCCCAGTTGAAATACTGTTGCTCTGTTTGAGATTTTGCGTCTTGAAGATATCCATGAATTTGCTTGTGGTAGGATATGCCTGGAGTATCCTTCTTTGATATTCTGTTCAGGTTTAGATGGAAAGCTTTCGCTTCAAGTAAAGCATCTGCAAATTGATACCGTTCTTTTTCTGGAAGCGGTAATGCTTTCTCCTTTATTGTATCATCTACAAAAAGGACATAATCTGGAACGCCGACTTCCTGTCTTGAGCGCTTTAGAAATTGAAAGCCGAGCAATGGCAAAATTTTGTCTATCAGTTCTGTCTCTGTATCGCTTTCATTCAATCCGCTTCTCTTGGCGTTTAAGGCGTTCTGAGCTTTCTGAACACGAAGAAAATGGGCACGACATTGTTCAAAGACACCTAATATATCACCGTCTTTGGTCCAATATGGAGCTTTGGGAAGTTCCATTTTTATATAATGCCGCGAGAAAATCCCCTTGAATACAAGGAAATCCTCATCAATGGTGTTTTGTTCGTGATTAATCTTGCTGGTTTTCATTATCGACTCTATGAATACTTAGTTTGTTATTACCCCATCTGGATTTTCTTCCTATGTTCTTACCGCTTGTGCAAGGATAGACGGAAGATCAAATTTATGCGGAAAGACCGGAGAGAATCTCCCCTCACCCCTCCCCCCCAATTTTCCAAACCCTTGCCTCCCTCCCCTGCGCCTTCAGCAACGGTGCTGCCATTTTCTGCATCCGAACGAGGATCCGAACCTTCTCTGCTATCGGTAATGATGCCAGACGTTTGCGACGCGCTTCTTTGGCAGTACACGCCTTCTTAGTCGCGGGTTTCATTTCTGACATCCCTCATCCTTCATCCTTTAACCTCCCCCCAACCTCGTCAACACCATCCTGACCGAGTTCTCGCTCACGTCGAGGAACGTCGTCGGGTGGACGCCGATCCAGACGATGAACACCAGTATCGCCGCCAGGATGACCTTCTCACGGGTGTTCAGATCGAGCAGCTTCTTGTTGGCGTCGATGGTGACCTCCCCATCCCTGACGAGACACGCCGCCGAATCATGGTAGAAAGCTGATATGCCTAATAGGGTCGTTCCGTTCAACTTTCAATTAAGTTTTAAATATCCCCTATCGGTCGATAAGTCATTTTCTCTGTCTGTCCGAGAATACTGTATTTGCGAGGAAGCCGACAGTTGTCAGATGACGAAGCGATCTATAACATACTGGTAATACATTAGATTACTTCACTTTGTTCGCAATAACAAGGTAGCTTCTCGACCTTGTCGAAAAGACTGTTCTACGGGTATCATACAGCTCCCCAATACCTGAACCAGCCGCCTCGCAACAATCTCATTCCCCTCCTCCGACAGATGAAGCACGTCGATATAACAGGTCCCCTTCCGGTCGTGCAGCGCGTTCGACAGGCTGAAAAAATGCGGTATTGACAACTCCGACACCCGCCCATCAACCATCCCCGCCAGCTTGCCCAATTGCGGATCTATGTATGACGGGTAGAACGACGACGCCAGCTTCTCCTCCTCGGTCAGCCACTTCTCGGTCAGCAGTTGCGGCTGCCAGCAGCAGGCGTAACCGAAGCCGTAAACCTGCGACAGACCGTCAACCACCTGTAGCCAGCGTACCTCTTCATAAAGAACATCATCGGCAAGCCGAGCCAGTTCATCGTTCGAAAACAGTGCCGCTGCGCCGCGATATTCCCGCCCGCCGACGATCCTGTCCACCAGCAACTTAATCACCCGATATATCAGCACATTGTCGTTCAACGTGGCGACCACCCAGACCTTCAGGTGCTGCACGTCGGTCGGCTTCAGCCTCAGTTTCGATTCCCGCCCGATATATTCATGTAGCCTTCCGGCTTGCCCCTTATCATAGGCATTGAACACGTCGTTGGCACCACTGTAGAACAGGACATAGTCGGGACGGCGACCCTCCTGCAACATCAGCGTCAGGTGGATCACCTCCTGGGCGAAGATATACGCCTGTTCGCCGCAGTTGGTGACGTGCCAGCGGTTCTCTTCGGCATTGAGTATCCTCGAAACATGTGAGGGGAGGGTCCCTTCATCGCGCACCCCGACCCCCCAGACCGTCGAACCGCCGAAGATGAATATACTATCCGGTCTGTCGAGGTCATATCGCTCCGGGTTCCATGTACTCCTGAAACCCTTATTGTCGACGTTAAGATACTTCCCGTGAAACTCGCCTCCCCGCCAGGTGAGCCACGGGTCGTAGTCGAATGAGTAGCGGTTAAGTTCGTCAAAGAGCGTATCCGCCCAACTCTTTCCCTGATAAGGGCTGAGCGCCAGCCTCCGGTTGAAGGGCGGTTCTGGAGGCGAGACAATATGCACCATCCAAATACCAATATGCAGAGCGATCTCAACCGCCAACAGCATCAGCACCAACTTAATATGCCCCCCAACCACACGCCGCAGGCTCAGCTCCTTACGCCTGAGCAGGATATAGGTCCCAAGCAAGATCAGGTACAGATCAAAGAGCCAGATGAACAGAATCGCCACCAGTTCGTCAATCCGCCCGTCCGACGTAAACAGGAAGCCAATTGTCCACTTGTTAGCAAGGATTGCTGCGAGGATTAGGCTTACACCGAACATGAAACAATAGGTCGGGTAGCCCGCGCTGATTGCAACCCGGGTTTCTCCTCGCAATGACATTATGAGGCCAACCTCGTCAACACCATCCTGACCGAATTCTCGCTCACGTCGAGGAATGTCGTCGGATGCACGCCGATCCAGACGATGAACACCAGTATCGCCGCCAGGATGACCTTCTCACGGGTGGTCAGATCGAGCAGCTTCTTGTTGGCGTCGATGGTGATCTCGCCGAAGAAGACTCGCTGGTACATCCACAGCAGATATATCGCTGCGAAAACCACCCCTGTAGCGGCGAGGATACCGTACGCCGGATGAGCCTTGAAACCACCTACCAGCACCAGGAATTCCCCGACAAAGCCGTTCAATCCCGGCAATCCTATCGAAGAGAGAGCTACTATCATGAACAGAGTCGCATACTTCGGCATCACCTTCGCAATCCCCCCGTAATCGGCGATCATCCGCGTGTGGCGACGATCATAAATCACGCCCACCAGGAAGAACAACGCACCGGTCGAGAGCCCATGATTGATCATCTGAATCACACCGCCCTGCAATCCCTGCATGTTGAAGGAGAACAGCCCGAGCATCACGAAACCCAGGTGGCTGACGGACGAATATGCCACCAGCTTCTTCATGTCCGTCTGCATCATCGACACCAGCGCGCCGTAGATGATTCCGATAATCGCCAGGATCATCATCAGACCGGCATATTCACGCGCGGCTTCGGGAAACAGCGGTATGCAAAAGCGGATGAAGCCGTAAGTTCCCATCTTCAGCAGCACTCCGGCGAGGATGATCGACCCTGCGGTTGGAGCTTCGACATGCGCGTCCGGCAGCCAGGTATGGAACGGGAACATCGGCACCTTGATGGCGAACGCCAGCGCGAAAGCCCCGAACAGCCACAACTGCGCCTGGGTAGCGATGCTTGCCGATTGGAAGATCAGCACGAGGTCGAAGGTATGCATACCCGGGACGGCGTTGAAATAGAGCCACAGTATCCCCACCAGCATCAGCAGCGATCCGACCATCGTAAAGAGGATGAATTTGACCGCAGCATAGATACGGTTCGGTCCGCCCCAGACCCCTATCAGCAGGTACATCGGGATCAGCATCGCTTCCCAGAAGACGTAGAAAAGCACGAGGTCCATCGCGGCGAAAACACCGATCATCCCCGTCTCAAGGAAGAGGAAGGCGATATAATAGCCTTTGACACGCTCTTTGATGGCGCCGAACGATCCCCAGATACAGAGCGGCGTAAGTAACGTTGTCAGCATGACCAACAGCAGCGATATACCGTCGAGACCGACGTGGTAGTTGATGTTAAGCGCCTCGATCCACGGTTTATTGACCTCGAACTGCAGCAGATCAGCCAGACCGGAGGCATATAAACCTCTGCTGTTATCGAAGTTAAAGAACAGCAGCAGCGATAGGGCGAAGGTCGCCAGCGAGGTAATCAGGCTGATGAGTTTGATCGCGTTTTCAGCCTGTTTCCTGACGAGAATTATCGCCAGTCCTCCGATCAGCGGGAGAAAAATTGTAATGGTTAACAGATTCATATAAGTTCTTACCGTTTACTTAGTTACGCCGAAAGAATTATCGGACGGAAAATCGCCCCGTTTGGGCAGTTAGCCCAATACCAGTCTGCGATTGCGGGGATATTAGTTTAATGTTAAACAGTTTAATATTGCACGAAAAAATTACGAATTACGAATTACGAATTACGAATTTTGGAAGATTGCGATTTTATTGTTTTTTGAATGCTGCCAATAAGTTTAAGTAGTTCACGGCAATCGGATAAAACCGAATCGGCTGCCTTGTCGTCGAGTTCGCCGCTGTCTTTGAGTAATCTTAGCCAATATTCCGATTCGCGAGCCTCCTTGTAGGCGATGGCGAGTTTAGCGGTGAAATCTTTCTTCGATTGTCCACCAATCGCTTCTTCCACATTAGCGCCGATAGATGTTCCGCAGCGCAGTAATTGTTTAGCGAGAACATATTCCTTTTTATTCTCTACCAAATATTTATATAGTTTGATAATTCTAAGCGCAAACGCATAGCTCTTTTCCTGCACAACATTATCGGTCTTCACCCCGCCATCCTCCAATGTTGATTATCAATTCATAATTCGTAATTCGTAATTCCTAATTCTTAATTCTAATCCCTTTACCCTTGACTTTTACCGTTGATTTCCAGTAAAAGGGTGGAAATCCGGTAATTACAGTTTCAAACCGGGGGGCAATAATCATGTCAGCTCCTCCGGATTTCTCAATAGCGTCATAAATCGCCATACTTCCCACAGAGCCGTGAGTATTACCCCAGCGAGGATGGAAGGTCGGACTGTAAAACGATCCGTATTTCAGCTTCCAGTTCAATGGGAAAATGAAAAAAACCATGGTTACGCTGGCGCTTCCTTCAATATCTCCGGTTATTTCGTATTGATCTTTATCCAGATTAGCGACTGTCTGGATCGATCCTCTGTCCATACTCATCATCGTACATCCTGCCAGCAGCATTGTACAGATGAGAATTGTTACAACGATAGTTCTACGCATTTGCGTATTCCTTCTCTTATTTATTTTATTTGTAACTGAATGGGATTACTGTCGTTTTGTCCTTTTATCGTCGTTCTGATCCATTTTTCGTCGTTCCGGCTCTATATTTTCGTCTTTCTGGCGAAAGCCAGAATCCAGAACATAACCCAGAAGTCAAATTAAACCGTCATAAAGATCATTCCACTCAGGATTATGCTTTTCAATCAATTCCAACTTCCACTTTCTCTTCCACCATTTCATCTGTTTCTCGCGTTGTAATGCGCTTTTCAGGTGCGGCGTCTGTTCGTAATAAACCAGCATGTGCACGCCGTACGTCTTCGTGAATCCACTTATCAAATCGTTCTTATGCTCAAAAACTCTCTTTACGAGATCATTCGTCACACCGATATACAGAGTTCCATTTCTTTTGCTCGCAAGAATATATACATAATAAGTTGACATTCAATACCTTAAACAACTCTGGTTTCCGGTTTTCACCGGAATGACGAGAGCGGGGAAACTCAATATATTTTCGTCGTTCCGGCTCTATATTTTCGTCGTTCCGGCTCTATATTATCGTCTTTCTGGCGAAAGCCAGAATCCAGTTCTTTTTCGGGGAGCGCCGACTCTAATCGGCGACCTTAAGTTATTCAGTGGGACAGACATTCCTGTCTGTCACCTTGTTACTTGATTACTTGTTCACTTGATCACTTACTTTCGTCATTCCCGGTGCCTGTCCCGGACTTGATCCGGGATGATCGGGAACCCGGATTTTATTATCGCTGTTCCGATCCTTTTATCGTCGTTCCGGCGAAAGCCGGAATCCAGATTGAAACTTACCGATACCCGGATTGACAAGCAATCCGCGGCATCCGGCAAAGGTCAGCTCGTGGATTTACCAGTTTCCTTCGATTACTCCTCCATTGTTACATCCATGTTTGCAATCGTGTAACCAGTAACCTGAGTTCCGGCTAATATTTCACCCGGCTCACCAGTCATAAGCAGTGCTAGAATACAGCAGAGAAGAGTAATAACAATTGATTCTGTTTGTTTATCCCTTCCCTCCTCAGAAATCCTTGCACCGGATATTCTGATGAGTGTGCCATCAACAGCATGGACACCAGTGATTTCGACTTCGATCACACCCGAAGCGCCAACAGCACCTGCTTTTTGAGCCTTGATAACTGTTGCTACTGCAGGAGAACCACCCCTAATAACAACACTACCATCCACAACAACATCCTGCATAACAATCACGTTTGGTTTATCACCGACGTCGTTGAATTTCGAGTTGACAGCTTGTTGGAATTGAAGCATCACTGGTGTTCCCGCCTTAACAGTCATGCTCTTCGCTAGGACGATATCGACGCCAAAGATAGTGACGCCTAGAGATACGAGCACGATAATAGATATCACGCCAAACATCGCTGAGTTCCTGATGTCACTCATTTCTTTCCTCCTGTGAAAATCGTGAAATTTTTGAAAGAATAGAATTGTATTTTTGCCAGTTTGATCTCTGAACAGCTTTATACGATCCGTAAATGCTCCCTGAATACCAACCAATTGTAATAAAACCAGATAATAAACCGAATCCGTAATTATCATTTTGAAGTAACTTAACAGTACCCCAACTCATCAGACCGATAACAATAGCGGCAGATATAGCTGTTTGTTCGTGTTCTGCATAATAATATCCCAAACCGGGTATTGTACCCAATGTCGCACCAGTATTTGGATTCTTAAGGTTTAACCTCTGTAATTTGTTACTCATACTTAAATAGTTTCGAGATGTTCCAAAATATTTGGACAAAGGACTAATTTGTTCCCAACTACTATCCGCAGATCGGAACTCCAATTGGTGTATCTTCGCCACTCCTGCCCAGAAATACGCTTCATCTTTCAAGTTTGTGTTTTCTTTGGATGCTAAGCCAAAATATATATTTTCCGCCTTTGAATATTCATCTAACCTCAAATAAGCATGTCCCAGCATAATTCTTAGACTATCTCTAACTAAAGGACTTATTGAATACATTTGATTTCTCGACCATTTAATTGCATCTTCATATGCGCGTTTTTCTAAGTAGCATTCTGAAACACGAAGAATTGAATATGATAATACATCATTAGATGGATTATCATAAATTAATTTTAAATATACGTCAACCGCCCTATCATATTCGCCATTCGACTTCAACCATTGTGCAAAATTGATAGTGTCGCTATTTTCTGCTTTACAAACCAATGCAAACGCTAAGACAGTGATGCAACTAAGGAATATCTTCATTAAATAGTCTCCCTTTTTTGTTTATTTTCTCGTAATAATATAGGTCATGACTACAACGGTTAAGTCTATCAGAAATCATTATGCAACCAATTACGAATCCATGTTTCTTAATCGCTAATGCTCCATACCGAGAACAAGATGGGTTCATTGGACAGTTGTGGTCGTCTATATCTGAAATAAAGTATTGAAATCCTATGATTATCCAACTTGCCCATATTTCAATAAAGTCTAATAGGTGAATCTCTTCTGAAGAACTTAAATTTTTTAAAATACTTGAATCAGTACTTGCATTATTATCATTTGCGAAAAGAAGATTACCTCTTATATTGACGAAAATGATTAAGATTATGAACCACATAATGCCTTTGTATTTTACAATCTGATTCACTCGGATGCCTCGATGAATACCGTTCCTGCTGTATAACCCTCAACAATTGTACCCATTGGAATATACCCCTCATCCCCTGTCATAAGATAGAAAAAGAAACATAGAATATAGCCTATTATTACAGATTCCGTTTGCTTACTACGCCCTTTACTTGATGCAATAGCTCCCGTGAGTTGTATGAAAGTTCTATCAAATGCTTGCACCATTTGAACATTGATTTGTATCTGACCTGGTTGACCAACATACCAAGACTTCTTGTGCTTTGTGACTGTTGCAATACATCTTGATCCAGCCGCTATAACAATAGCACCATCAACTAATACATCAGATGCAACTATAGCAGAAACTGATTCTCCAGTTTTCATATGTTTAGATGACACATTTTGATTGATTTTAATTAAAACTCTTGTTCCTGAAGGAACACGCTTTTTAACTGTTGAATGCAGATTAGATGTTGGCGTAAATAGAGAAACAGCAAGCAGACCAATTGATATGAATGTTCTATAATACATAACCAAATTCCTATTTTTAAGTCTGAAAGCTTACATATTTTGAATGATGTAATTCGATACCCATCTCTTTAAAGACTTTCTTCCCACCCTCTCCCACTTCGCAATATGCGGTTAGCAGTCGTAATGAAATCAATCCCTGCCTGCTTCAACCTCAATGTAACCTCCCTTTTACCCCCCCTCCCCGCTTTCCGCGAGGACAGGCTCTACTCCGTAGGGGGGGAAGTGAGATTGCTTCGCTGCGCTCGCAATGACAATTCATCCTTCATTATTTCGCACTCTCCCATTCCGCCTCTGAAATCTCCGCTTCACGCAGTATCCTCTTCAGAAGCGGTACTCCAATATCGCCCGTATGCGGATTTGGTATCGGCAGGCGATGTGCACCCCGTATCATAACCGCATGTCGCTTACCCGCCAATGGACCACGAAATTCCAATTTTCGCAATCGACGAATAAGCTCCCGCCGGGAAACTGGTTTCACGCGTTCACCTTCGTCAAATCTCGATTGGGCGCTATCCGAATCCCGTCGATCTCCGGAATCGACATTCTCTCCCGAATGCTTATAAAGAGCCAATCCTCAAGAGTATCCAACAGGTTCAGCCGGCAATCCTCTAATGTATCGCCGTCAGCCCAAAGACCCTTAAGTTTCTTGATCTTGCCGAAGAATCGTCCGTCTTCCATCAATTCGTATTGCGCTCTCTTCATCGCTGCCTGAATGTATTCGTTCAGCATTTTACCTCCTTATTAAACAACACATGCCTCTGTCAAACGGTACGTTTGACAGCACCGCAACTTCATCCTTCATCCTTCCGCTCCTTTTTCCACCTTATTGCACAGCCGCATCAACTCCTCCTGCTCCTCCTTTTGGAGCCTCTTAAACCAGTCGGTAACAATCTTCACCGACACCGGCTCCGCAAACTCCATAAACCACTTCCCGTACGAAGTTATACTTATCACAATATACCGCCTGTCACTCGGTCTTCGCCGCCTCACTGCAAATTTCTTTGCCCGCAGCACCTCGACTAAGTGAGTGATCTCCGAGTAGCCGACCCTCAGCTCCCTGGCGAGTTCCTTCTGCATCATCGTCCCCTCTCGGTAGAGCAGTTCCAGCATCCCGAATTGTGCCTCGCTCAGCTTAAATTTCCTCGTATGTTTCGATAACTGCCCCTTGATCGAGGATGTCGCTCTCCTGAGAGCCATGTAGCATTTCATTGCTCTCACTTCATCGTCAGACAGCTTCGGTGGTGGTAGATCTCTTGGCAAAGTTGGTATAGTTTAATATTGAACTAATCTGCCTTCTAAAACGCCCCGATCCCCCGCCGGGTATGATGTTCAGCCTCCTCTAACTTGGATTCAACGATTTTTTTGCCAACTGTAACTCATCCCGTCCTTATCCCTCATTCTTCCTTTTTCATCCTTCATCCTTCATCCTTTTCCCCTCATCCATCATCCTTCATCCTTCCTCTTTCCTTCCTCATCTACCTCGCTATTTGCTCTAAAACCTTCTCTTCAATCCAATCAAAACGCTCGGCAAGTAACTCCATATGCCACAATCCTTTCGGTATATATTTCTCATACTGCGTCTTTCCCTGTTCCCGGCTCAAATAAGCAGAAGCGCTTGTCGCCTGAAACGTCCTCTGCAGAGCCGCAACGTAAAAATCCTCCCGATTTTCATCGGGATATGACCGGTAGAAATAGTCTATCAGCTCTTCTTTTTCATCGACACTTAGATCGACGTAATTATCGAACAGTAACGACGCCAGGTCATAAGTATAAGGTCCCAGAACGGCGGTCTGGAAATCGACAAAATGCGGTTTGCTCCGATGCCAGAGGATATTCTGCGACTGAAAATCCCTATGCATCAACGTCTTACGTATCTTCGATGCCCTCTCCGCCAACTCGTTAAAATACAGCATTAACTCCGCAGTTTTGCTCTTCGACCAACCGCAGTATCGCTCCAGATATCTCTCTGTAAAAAGAACCGTCTCATTGCGGGCAAAATCAAAATCGTACTCGGGCAGATCATAATCCTCCGCCAGATCGGGACTGCTGTCAAACAGTTTCTGCCATTCTAACAGCTTATTTATAATTTGTTTGTAAAGAGCAAACCTGTCATCGGTCTGAGGCAGTATCCTGTCGAGCGAATCGTCGCCGAGATCCTCTTCTATGAGGATGTTACGGTTAAAACAATATTCATAAATAACAGGTATATTGACATTTAACCTTCGGAAAAGCTTGGCTATGTCAACGAACTTAGTCATTTGATTAAGGTCGGAATCTATTATTGCAACACGCGTTTCTGATTCGCCGTAAAGCCGATAGAACTCGCGTTGCGAGCCGTAAACCGGTAATTTATCATGCTTTGAAAAAGCAAACCGCTGCCGGAGCCAGTCGATCTGATCGTTGTTCATTAAACACTTACCCGGCAGTCGCCATTAATTATCGTGTTCTTCAGGTTTTCATCGATTACTTCCGCGCCCGGAAAGACGATGCAATTCTCAATAACAGCGTTCTTTAGCCTCGCCTCCGCGCCGATGAAGTTAAATCCGTTCAAGGTTGCGTTATCCAACAGTGCGAGTTCGCTCACATATCCGTTCCCACCCCCGGCAAGATGGCGATGAAGCTCCCAGTATTGCTCCGGCGTCCCGAAATCGACCCAGTATTCCGATGAAACATAAGCGGAAATCGTTTCACCATTTACAACAGCAGTTTTGAGAACCGGAATTAGCGAGAATGTCTGTTCATCCGGTAAATAATACCAGATTCGGGAGGATATTACCGCGATACCACTGTACGTATAAAGACCATCCTCTGTGGAGAAACCGGTGATTTCGCCATTTTCGACAATTAGCGTGTTAATCGGTGGATAATTAACCACCATCATGGTAATGAGAGCATTTCGGTTGTAATGATGCCTAATAAGCTTCATGAAATCGTCGTCTGAATAGACATCGCAGTTGTGCAGGAGGAAATCGCTCTCTTTCAACTGTTCCCGGAAATTGGCAATCCCGCCGCCTGTGCCTCGCAGAACACTCTCACGCTTAACCGTCATGTTAATGCCCGAAAGTTGATTCAGGCATTCTTCGATCTCTGCGGCAAGGTGGAACGTGTTGACATGGAAATCGCTTATTGCCATCGACCGCAGCTTATCGATTATCCTGATAATCGCAGGTCGATCTCCTACCGGAAAGAGCGCCTTGGGAACGTGATTCGTGAGGGGGCGCAGCCGCTCACCGATTCCGGCTGAAAGAACAACTGCTGATCGAATAAGGTGTTTATTCACCTTTACTTACACAAATTGAGTTTCTTTACAGGTTCAATCCATCCCGAAGACCACAACCCAGCCGTCATCCTGCGGTTCGCGGCGCAAAGCCTGCATAAATGCATGAGCATATTGCTCGTGTAATCCCTCTTCGACCGTGCCCCACTTGATCTCCTCATCTTCAAACTTCCAGTGCCCCACGGGACTCTCCGGATTGCCACGGTGGGATTTGACTGCGGCATGTGTGTCGCCCTCCGCCAGCCCGAAGTAAACCTCCTTCAGGGTGAAATTTTTCAGCATGTAAACGTTCATGATTCGCTGTTCCTGTCCATGGTGAAACATGTTTTAACACAGAGCGCACAGAGGTTTTATTATCTGTGATCTCCGTGTTCTCTGTGTTTAGTAAACCAATCGAAATTTATAGGACTTTCTGTTTAAGTTTTAACACAGAGCGCACAAAGGACTCAGAGGTTTTATTCTCTGTGATCTCCGTGTTCTCTGTGTTTATTAAATCAATCGAAATTCTTAGGACTAACCGTTTTAGTTTTAACACAGAGCGCACAGAGGGCACAAAGTATTTATTCTCAGTGATCTCTGTGTCCTCTGTGTTTAATCCTTCTTTCATCGCTATACCGTTGACTATCCGTTTTATTTTTTTAACACAGAGCGCACAGAGGGCACAAAGTTTTTTTCTGTGTTCTTTGTGTCCTCTGTGTTTAGCCCTTCTCTCATTTCCAAACCATATATCCGACAATTACAACAACACCTACAACCATCATCAGGGCGTAATTACTCACCAGACCCGTCTGGATATGGCGGAAAATCGATCCGAACCAGTCAAACATTTTCGCCAGTCCATTCACCAACCCATCGACGATCTTGACGTCGAAGAAGCGCCATAGACTGTCAGCGGTGCCGATTACGGTCTGAACGATCATGTAATCATACACTTCATCGATCCAGTACTTGTTGAGCAGCATCTTATGCAATCCCACTGCACGCGCAGTTAGACGCTTCGGTATCGCAGGATTCTTGATATACCATTTTCTCGCCCAGAGAATGCCTCCGACGGCAATAGCAACGGAGATTATCATTGCAACCCATTCCCCAGCCATCGAATGAACGGCGTGAGCTCGACCGGCTTCCGCAACGATCCTCTCCGCCGTGGCGAATGATGGATGCATGAACTCCTCGAGCCAGGCGCCGCCGCCCAGTATATGCGGTATCGCAATCCAGCCGCCGATGATCGACAGCACTCCCAAAATTGCCAGCGGTATTGTCATAGCCTTCGGTGATTCATGCAGGTGATCCTCCTGGTCATGACGACCGCGCCAGTCGCCGTGGAAGGTCATGTAGAGCAGGCGGAACATGTAAAACGCCGTCAACAGCGCTGCGATCATGGCGATAACGCCCACCGCACCGAAACCGTTGGCGAATGACTGCCATATAATCTCATCCTTGCTGAAGAATCCCGACAGCGGGGGAATACCGGCAATAGCAAAACAGGCGACGGCAAACGTCCAGTAGGTCGTTGGCAGCTTCCGGCGAAGTCCTCCCATGTAGCGAATATCCTGGGGATCGCCGTGATAGCCACCCTTCTCATGAGCGTGATGGATAGCGTGTATCACCGATCCGGCTCCGAGGAACAGCAGCGCCTTGAAGAATGCGTGAGTCATCAGGTGCGAAATTCCCGCAGCGAAGGCTCCCACACCGCAGCCGACGAACATGTAACCGAGCTGTGAAATCGTCGAATACGCCAGAACCTTCTTGATGTCGTTCTGCACCAGAGCGATGGTGGCGGCAAACAGCGCGGTGATAACCCCTACCCAGGCGACAATCGCCAGCGACTCGGGTGCGAGCACACAGAGGAACGAATTCCTCGCAACCATGTAAACGCCTGCGGTAACCATCGTTGCGGCGTGTATCAGGGCGGACACTGGCGTCGGACCTGCCATGGCATCCGGCAGCCAGACGTAGAGCGGTATCTGCGCCGATTTACCGGTTGCGCCGATGAACAGGCAGAGCGTTATCCAGAAGATCACCGAACTGCCGCCAATCCACAGCCCCGCCTGGTGTTCCAGATTGCTGAAGGAGAACGAACCGAAGGTCGTAAATATCAGGAAAACGCCGATCAGGAAACCGAAGTCGCCGATCCGGTTGACGATGAACGCTTTCTTACCGGCGGTGGCTTTAGCATCATCGGTGAACCAGAACCCGATCAGCAGGTAACTGCACAGCCCGACACCCTCCCAGCCGATGAACATGATGAGTAAGTTGTTCCCAAGCACCAGCATCAGCATGAAGAACACGAACAGGTTCAGAAAGGAAAAGTAGCGGCTGAAACTGCTGTCACCGCGCATGTAACCGATTGAGTAGATGTGGATCAGGAACGATACGCCGGTGACGATCAGGATCATCACCGCGCTCAGCGGATCGAGCAGCAGTCCGAACGAGACTTCCAAAGCGCCTGCTCTCAGCCAGACGAACCAGTCGTGCTCAATGATGCGATGATGCGCATCGTACCCGAGCAGCTCAATGAATGCGGCGATTGACATCGCAAAGGCGATTCCGATAGTTGCCGAGCCGATGATCCCGACCGCCCGGTCACCAAGTTTTCTGCCCCATAGCCCGTTGATCAGGAAACCAATGAACGGGAGGAGGGGGATTAGGTATAGGTAGTTGGACATAGTTTAGCTTTGTAGAACAACCTGTTTAGACCTGGTATCCCAGGTTTTTGAACTTCTTGATTTCATGCTCAGGATCTCAATGCCAACAACCTTTCCGTCGCTATTGAAATCAACGATAATTCCTTCAGCGACTTCACGGGTATCGGCAATCTCATTATCTGAGATCTTTACATACGCTGCATCAGCCTGTGAATCGTATTCGAATATCATCTTTTTCTCCTTTTGACTGACCTGTCTGCATTAGCGTTCATCTATACACTTCTTTTCTGTTAGCCACTTCGATGATTAGAACAAGGAGTTGCTGCTTGTAAATTCTGTAAATTATTCTCCAATCGCCTACTCGCCAGGAGCGCATTCCCTCATAAACTCCGTCAAGCGGTTTACCAGCATAAGGATTGGAAGCAATCTCTAGGAAGCCTGCTCGTAACCGCTGAACGAGATCCGCGTTGTGCCTGATCTTCTTGAGTTGCCGTCCAGCTTTGGTGGATAGCTTAAGCTTCATTCATCTCCTTGCGCCAGAACTCATCGAAGTCGAGGCTCTTTCCTTCTTCGTGTTCTTTGATAGCCCTGCGGATGTCACTCATCAATCGACGATTTGAGAGTATTTCTATGGTTTCTCGGAGAGCATCATACTCATCTGAGGGAATGACCACTACAGGCTCGTCGGATTCTACGGTTATTTTGGGCATAATGGCTTCCTGTTACTTCGTGAACTCGTTATCCCCGGATTTGGGGGAATCCTGGTTGCTGTATATATTGTGAGATTGTTTACGGTTTTTTATGAAATAATACAAATAATTGCCTAGAAACATACTTCTCAATAATTTCCTCGAATGATTTCTCATAATCTTCAAAAGGGTATTCTTCAGCAAGACCTCGCACATTTTCATCCTTCTTCCACAATCTCAACTCATTGCCTTCCATGTCAAAATGAATAGTCAAAATACTGTGTAAATGTAAAAAACTCAGATCTTCTTTCTTAGCACTCTCAATTCCGTTTTTATCTGATCTAGATATAATAATTCTAGGAATATCGCCCTCGAGAGCATTCCCGCCGCTAATAAATACTGCCCAAATTACTTCTTTGTTAAATCGAATCTCTGATAGATAGTTTTGTTCTTCAGCGTTATAAATATTTGGAGGTAACGTCGGAAAAGTGTAGGTTATTTTCACTTCTGATCTTTGATTGTATGCGTCAATAAATGATTTGACCTGATCAAGAAAGCAAATGTAAACAGATCGATATTTTCTGCTTAGTTCTATTTCCTTTTCTTTTTTCCCTAAACCATACTTTGCATCTTCTAGCTGAGTACTTTCTATATTACTAAAGAATTGATCTGCCCATTTCAGATAATCATTTTCAATAGCATCGACATCACTTTTCGTAGAATTAATTTCCCCATTGTAT
This sequence comes from bacterium, assembly GCA_013202285.1. GTDB lineage: Bacteria > Electryoneota > AABM5-125-24 > Hatepunaeales > Hatepunaeaceae > JABMRV01. The sequence continues at coordinate 21,996 of JABMRV010000081.1, forward strand.
TGATCGCTTTGTGAAGGGAACTTTAATGAATCTATTTTGGAAATAACTTCATCATATTTTGCTTTAAACTCGAATTGCATAGTTTTATTATCCTGCTTTGATTTAATGCTCGAACCATAGAACGTAAGGAAAGTACCAAAGGCAATAAGAATGATTCCCAAAATTTGATAGAACATTGTAAACTCCTAATTTTAAAAGACTATCCTTCTTTCACTTTTCAATAAGAAGAAACAAATCTGTCAAATGAGACATTTGACAGCACTCAGGATCAGATTAAGCAATATCTTTCTCCTGAACTTTCTTGTAAACACTTATAAGACCCAGAGTAACTCCAGCTATACCGAATATAATTGTTATGCCAAGTAGCAACCAATTCCAACCTTCATAATAGCTATTAATAATTGAATATGTTAAGGCTGCTCCGAAAAATATTCCCCAAAGTATCGAGATTGCTATTCCAGTTTGAAACTTACGATTAGGTGCAATCATGGATCCAAAATAAATCATTGTGAAAGGTGTTATTCCTGCATAGAGCAGTATTTCAAGTGTTTCAGGAGGAATAGCAGAAATCAAACTTTTACCGTCGATTGTTATAATGTCATCCTCTCCAAAGTTTCCAAGAGCTTGCACTAACATAACAAACCAATGAGTTGGAAAGGATGCAAGAAAAGCACAAAGGAAAGCTCCTGGCAACACCAATATCCATCTCAGAATCGTGTTTTGAAGTATCTTCGCCATTTTATTTTACTGGTTTATTCGAAGCGCAGAATTCCCCATACCACAGATCAATCAACTCCCCCACCGTGCAATCCGTCACATCCTGGCGATCGTCGAGCCAGTTCCTGATCTGGTTCCTGCCCTGCCAGGTTACTCCGTCAGATGATGGATTGAAATCCGACTTGCAAGCAAGTCGGGCCACCCGGCCACACCCATTCGCAGGCAGGGACGCCTGCGTTACCTGAGAACGCTCACCAGGAATAGATTAACATCAGACGGCATGGTGTACGCCGCGGGACAAGCTCATGCGACGTGCCCCTGGGGAAATATGCGAGGTCTCCCGGTATCAATAGCTCTGAATTGCCATCGTACTTCAGATCTATCATGCCCTGGAGAACGTAGATGCTCTCGGCGGTCTCCGTCTCGTGCTCCTCAACAACCGCATTCTCTGCAAGCTCCACTATGACCACATTCTGCGTTGCGCTGTCTTCGGGTCCGATCATCCTGGCGGCAATAACACCATCCCGCTTGGTAGGTTTGAAGTCCAACGCATCGGGCTTGATGATCTTTATCTCTTCCGGTTTATTCATACTTTTTTACTCCTATTCTGTAGCCGCAGGGTGAGGACACCCTGCGGCACGAACAACACCCTGCGGCACGAAATCCATTCGCAGGCAGGGACACCTGCGCTACCCATTCGATGTAGCGAAGAACCCAGAAACTCAGTATTTCCTTAATTTTGACGTAGATTCCAGGGTATCACCGCTGGCGAAGACCAACTCGCTCTGCTGAACGATACCGACCCCCGGCTTGATCCAGACAGATGCCAGCCGGCTGCGGTTCGAGCGCTCAAACCGGTAATAATAGCAGCCATGGAAGACGCCGGCAGGTACGTCAACCGTTTCGATGATGGAAACGACGTTGACACTGTCATCATCCGACCTGACATACCACTTGTCGCCAGCAGCGACTGGATAGGCGTAGTATTTTTCGGCGAAACCATCGGAGTAACCGCTGTCTTTCAGTAATCGCCAGACACCTTCGACTCCGTTGCGCCAGTAAATGCTGTCCTCATCGCTCAAGCCGTACCAATTAGAACTACCCCAGATAACCTGCTTGTCAATTGTGAGTGTATCAGTGTTCCGGTAGAGCAGCGAATCGTTTTTGTACGCTTCAACATCGTAGATCCAGGAAACCGACGATTGAATTGGGTAGAGTTCTTCCGGCAGACCCGGCGGGGCCGGCGAAGTCGGTGAATCTTCCTCCTCGCAACCGATAACGGCAGCAAGAATGAACATGATTGCTAATACGAAAAAAAGATGTTTTCTGTCCATTGTAACCAGTGCTTGATTTGGATACTCTTTATTTAGTGCTTGTTGATAAAGTTCCTTCTGTGTCATTCCCGCGCA
>JABMRV010000082.1 GCA_013202285.1 bacterium
CTGCCATGTAAGATATTTCCGGGCGGCGATGAGTTCTCAGAGAGAGAGCCCTTCGACAAACTCGAGCACCAGCATGGTGTTTTCGGGATCAACATGAAAACCATAGATGTCAACAATATTGGGATGTTTAACCTGGGCACAAGCTTGTGCCTCGCGCTCGAAACGACTCCTGATGTCATCCTCGCGCGCCATCTGCGGGTGCAACTTCTTAATCAGAACCGGACGATTTAGACTCTCGTCAAATGCGCGATAGACGGTGCAGATATTGCTGTGAGCAAGCTCATCTACGATTTTGTATTTTTCGAGTTGTTCGGTTTCTTCCATTCGTTTAACTTATAGTGCAGCCAGCGTAGTGAAACACCCAGTATCTCAGCAGTCTTGGTTTTATTGTTTCCGCAATCTTCAAGGGTTTTCTGGACAACTTCCTTCTCATAATCCTTGAGTGTTTTTCTGCCTCCGGCTAATTCTTCAGTTTCGGGAATAAACAGATCGTCAACATTAATGACGTTTCCTTCTGAGAGGATAGTGGAGCGCTCGATAGTATTCAGCAACTCGCGGACATTGCCGGGCCATTGATAATTCGCCAGCGCTTCCATCGTCTTGGGTGAGACCTTTTTTACCGGCTCATCGTTGTTCCGGGTGAATTTCCTCAGGAAATGATTTACCAGCAATGGAATGTCTCCAATGCGTTCGCGCAGCGCCGGAAGACGAATCGAGATCACGTTCAACCGGTAGTAGAGGTCCTCGCGAAACCTTCCCGCATCGACTTCATCCTTGAGGTTCTTGTTGGTGGCTGAGATAATACGTACATTAACCTTCTGTGACTGGGTATCTCCAACACGCCTGATCTCACCTTCCTGGAGTACCCTCAACAGCTTGGACTGTATCGTCGGGCTGATGTCAGCGATCTCGTCCAGGAAAAACGTACCTCCATCGGCGACTTCAAAAAGCCCTTTTTTATCCACAATAGCCCCGGTGAAGGAACCTTTCTTATGCCCAAACAACTCGCTCTCAAGCAGTGCTTCCGCCAGGTTTCCGCAGAACTGCACCACGAAAGGTTTATCACGTCGCGGTCCGTTATAGTGCAGAGCATGTGCAACCAGTTCCTTACCGGTTCCGCTTTCACCCTCAAGCAGAACCGTGATATCGGAATTCATCACCCTTCGGATCAGCTTGAATACATCGACCATCCTGGGGCTTTGCCCGATGATTTCCTCGAAACGCCACAACTTCTCTGCATCTGTCTGGAGAAGCTGCTTCTCGAAGTAAAGTTTGTTGTAGTTGTGGGCATAATCGATGGCAATGGCTGCCATTCGGGCGAATGTGCCGACAAAATTGAGGTTATCCTCCGTGAAACGCTGCCGATCTTTACGGCTGTCAAGGTAGATCACACCGATCACCTTGTCCTCCACGTACATCGGTACGCAGATAATCGAGGTGATCTCGTGCATGATAATACTGTCAGCTTCGCCGTAGCGAGGGTCTGCACGGGTGTCGTGGATGAGCAAAGGCGCTCCGGTATCGAGCGCTTTATGGACGCCGCTTGAAGAGAGATCGGCGAGGCTGGCAGCCGTATCCATGGAGATGTTATGTGCTGCAACGGTACGGAGTTCAACACCTTCGCGCAGGAGGATAACTCCGCTGTCGGCATTCATCATTTCAACGGCGAGATTGAGTACCTTTTCGAGAACACGGCTTGTATCCTCACTGTGAGAATCGGTTTTTGCCGCTGTTATCTTGGCATTAGATGATTGTGGCAGATTATTGCTCATATAATACTCATCATAACCTTACTCGAATTCTATGAGAAATCTCTCGCGTAATGATCGAGCCTGGTTTCCGAAGGTATCCACAACCCAGATCTCCCAATCATGCCATCCGTAACCCAGTGAATCTTCTACTGTATGCTGAACGTCGATACCTATGTTGGTGTGTGCCACCTCCTTCTCATATTCAATCGATTCCTCTCTGAATATTTTGACTAAGTAAACGAAACAGGTGTCATTCGGGAAATAGGATCGTCGAGAGAAATACCACTCCAACTTTGGAAGCCTATCAATCGGTGGAATCACTCGCATACCGTAGGGTATATTACTAATAACACGTGCGAGATAAGCTATCGATTGCGATGAATTCCCGCTACGATCAAAAGCCTCAAAGGTGAATGGTAAGGTAAGTGTGTTCACCAGGTTCTGTCCGGGAAATTCCTCTGAGGGAACTTCATCCCACCAGTATAATAAGTCCGGATCATAGTGTTCAAGCGTGTCGGGTGGATAACCGGGGATCCGCCATTCAACACGATCCAGATCGGCGATTCCGTCCGGATCATGTACCCGTGCAGTCAGCCTGGCGAGGATATCAATCGATGTGCTTCCTTCATGATCCTTACTGCCAATAGTAATGGAATTGACCCGGGTTTCGGTGAAAGAGGGCAATGCGTCGAGGCGGAGGCTGTAGAGTGTAGTCATCGCCTGTTCGATAGTTACACGGATGGAATCCCTTCCGTAAGCGGTATCAGGTATGACGTCACGGTAGGCTATCACCCACCATTTTCCTTCGGGCAACTCGCTGAAGCTGGCTTCACCAGTCTGATCGGTGGTCCATAATCTGCCGAGTTCAGGAAGCAGAACGGTAGCATTTGCAATGGGTTGAGAAGGCAAATCGAAGGTCAGTACCTTAAAGGTCAGGCTGCCCAATGGTTGATAGCTGGGATTGTCAGGGTCGAAGATGTTATCGTGCGGGGGATCCCAATCACAACCGGCAAGTGTAAACAATGCGATCGATGTGATCGCGATGCACGTTCTATTGAAGAAGGTTGTCCATTTATGCATTAGCATGGACATAAACCTCCGGAATTACTGATACTGCAAAATGTAATACGAATTAAGCGCCGAGTTGTGGAGTCGAGTGCAAATATTGCGCATTCGGAAGATAAGTCAACAAATCGTGCTGTGCAAGAGATCGGAATAAAAACATGAAGAAAATAAAGGAA
>JABMRV010000083.1 GCA_013202285.1 bacterium
ATCTGGACGGTGACGGCGATATCGATGTAATAGGAGCTTCCGGCGCTAATGATGAGATCGCCTGGTGGGAGAACAACAGCGGGCAGAATTTCACCGAGCATGTAATTCAGAGCAATTATAATTATGCCCATCACATAACTGCAGTCGATCTTGACCTTGACGGCGATCTCGATCTCCTCGGGGCTGCCCGTCTTGATGATTGTGTAAGCTGGTGGGAAAACGACGGCGACGAAGAGTTCACATTGCATCATATCGACGAGAATCTTGACGGCGCCATATTCACTTATCCTGTCGATCTGGATGATGATGGCGATATCGATGTTCTTGCCGCGGCTGAGGTGGGAGATCAGGTCGTCTGGTATGAGAACGACGGCAATCAGAATTTCGCGCGTGAAATCATCGATAACAGTTTCAACAGCGTCAGATCGGTTACCGCTGTGGATTTTGATCTCGACGGTGATTTGGATGTTTTGGCTGCTGCCCAACAGGACGACGAAATCTCCTGGTGGGAGAACGACGGAGATGAAAGCTTCACCAAGCACACCGTTTCTGCCGATCTTAACGGAGTTAATCTGGCGCTTGTCGCCGACCTCGATGGAGACCGCGATTTCGATATCCTCGGTGCGGTTTACTACGATGATGATGTCCTCTGGTGGGAAAACACACTCGATCCACCGCTGCCGATGATCTCAGTAACACCGGCTCACATTGAATTTACGCCCGTCGATCTCTACAATACGTCACAAGAGTTGTTATTAATCGCCAACAACGGCGATGCGGATCTGACGATTCTGGATATCTCGGTTGATAATGACAGGTTCAGCGTCGAATTTGATGGTCAGTTCATCATCTCAAGCTACGAGAGCCGGGAGATACTGATTTCATTTACGCCCGATACTTCCGGTATTACCGAAGGGATACTTACCGTTCTCTCGGATGACAACGTGGAAGGACGGATCGATGTGATGCTGTCAGGTGAAGGCATCCTGCCGGATACGGATGTGAACTGGACACGGCATGATATAATAAATAATTACGATGGCGCTCGTTACATACATGCCACGGATATCGACGGCGATGGAGATTACGATATAGTGGGTGCGGCGGAGATGCTCAATGAGATCTCCTGGTGGCGCAATGACGGTGAGTTCAATTTCGAGCGTTACGTACTCACAAGTGAATTCAACCGGGTGACGTCCGTCTTTGCAATCGATCTTGACGAAGATGGAGATGTTGATATACTCGGCAGCGCGCGAGAGGACAATGAACTTGCCTGGTGGGAGAATGACGGTGATGAGGGCTTCACCAAGCACACAATTACGAATGAATTCGAGGGTGCATTCAAACTGTCCGCCGTCGATCTTGACCAGGATTATGATCTCGATATCATCGCGATAAGTTATGACGGCGGGGAGGTCGGCTGGTGGGAGAACGACGGCGATATGGGTTTCACCGAACATATCGTTGAGAATGAGTTCCCCCACGGTCAGGATATAATGGCGGTTGACATCGACAGCGACGGCGACCTCGATCTTCTCGGAACATCCCACGAGGATAACGAAGTTGCCTGGTGGGAGAACAACGGAAATATGGATTTTGCCAGGCATACCGTAGATGCCGAATTCACAGGCGCTAAATCCGTATATGCTGCCGATCTTGATGACGACGGAGACATGGATGTGCTAAGTACAGCGATTATCGGTGACGAACTCTCGTGGTGGGAGAATGATGGCGATGAAAACTGGACAGCTCACTCACTGGCAGATAACCTCGATGGCGCAATGGGACTGCACGCTGCCGATCTCGACTTTGACGGCGATATAGATATCCTTGCCACAGCAAGGAATTCGGGAATTGTTCATTGGTGGGAGAGCCTGAACGGGAATTATTTCATTGAGAGAATCGTCGATCGGGACTTCCCGAACGCCAGGAGACTGCAGGGTATCGATATGGACTTCGATGGCGATACAGATGTAATCTGTGTCGGTGGAAATCGGATTTCATGGTGGGAGAACGGGCTCGATCCGACGATACCGGATATCGTTCTCGAACCGGAGGTGATCGACTTCGGAGACCGCAACGTCGGTCTGGATCATGATCTAACCCTACGCTTGAGCAACATCGGAGACGAAACGTTATTGATACTTGATGTAGTGATCGAAGGAGAGGCATTCAGTTCTGATTTTGAGCATGTTCTGATGATTCCGTCCAACGAGAGCAGAGATGTTACGGTGACCTTCTCACCGGATGAAACGACGGAATATGAGGGCATTCTGACCATCTTCTGCAACGATCCCGATGAATCAACAGTGCCCGTTCCACTTTACGGAGTCGGTGTTTTCATACCGCGTCCTCCGCAGGTGGTCAATCCGATTGAAGATCAGCAAGTACAGCTGAATTTCGAACCATACGCGGTTGCGAATCTGAATGATGTCTTCTGGGATCCAAATGGAGACGAGATGGAGTTCGGGGTTGAAACGGATAACATCAACCTGATAGCCGCGGTGTCCCTTAACGGTACGCTGCTGATGTCTTCTTCATTCAACTGGGCGGGTAATGCTGTGGTGACAGTATATGCTGATGATGGCTACGAGGAAGAGCGAGATTTCCGAAGAGGACGAGTGCTTCGGCAGACAGGAATGTCTGCCCCACCCCATGAGGTGGTAGTGGACAGGCAGACTCCGAATGTACGCCTCCCCAATGAGCTTGAATTCTCTGATAATATTCGAAACATCAGGAGAGTTCATGATCCGTCGGCTGACGGATTCCCTCGGCGTGATTTTGTTACCGAGCACAGTTTTAACGTCGAAGTAATCGGAGCGAATGATCCGCCCGAATGGATTGAACTCCCGGATGATTTTCATATCGATGAGGGAGAGGTGATCGAGTTCGACGTTGAGGGTCGCGACCCCGAGGGCGACAATCTTACTATTAACGCTCACGATCTTCCTAACGATGCGACATTTGAAGATCACGGAGAGGGCAGGGGGTCATTCCACTGGCAGACTGATGAGGAAGACTCGGGCTATTATACGGTCAGACTGGTGTTAACCGACGGGCTGTCATCCGTGGATGCATTGATAAACATGATGGTTGGGGTGGATAATCGACCACCGGAATGGACTGATATACCTGATTCGGTCGTGATTGAGGAGAATCTTTTATATCAGCTTATTATTAGGGGCTCCGATCCCGATGACGACCGGTTGTTCATCAGCTTTGATCCGCTGGATATGCCGATTGCAGCATGTTTTACCGATAGCGGTGATGGATCGGGTCTGTTCGAGTGGGCGACTGAAGACGGTGATGAAGGCGAGTACCTTGGATTGTTCACACTTACAGATCGCCATGTATCCGTGGAGGCTGAGGTTCGATTCATAGTTGTCAACGACAATCATCCTCCCGTCTGGGAGGAGTTCCCCGAAGATATCATCGCTGGAATCGGAGATCTGATCGAGTTCGACGTGAGTGCAAGCGATCCTGACGATGACTACCTCTCAATCGGGTATAGCTCCGGTCAATTACCTGCCGATGAGGCTTACTTTAAGTATCATGGCGACGGCACCGGAACGTTCAGCTGGCAGACTGAAGACGATGATGCCGGCGACTATGTATTGGAATTATACCTGTACGACGGCGAGTTCCTCCTCGAAGAGATTCTCAACATCCGGGTCATTGAGATGAATTTTCCGCCGGAATGGGAGGAGCTGCCTGATGATATCATAGTTGACGAGGGAGAGCTGATACAATTCAGTGTCAGGGGAATCGACCGCAACAACGATACTCTGAGCATCGATTTTAATCCGGGTGAGATGCCGATTGAGGCTGTTTTCAACGATGCTGGAGACGGCTCGGGGGACTTCTCATGGCAGACGAATCATGCCGATGCCGGTGAATACAATGCGATCTTCACCCTCTCGGACGGAGAGACAGCGGTCGATACACTGATCCGGATAACGGTTCGGCAGGATTATGTTCTCGACGTCCCGGACGAGTACGAATCGATACAGGCAGCCATCGACATGGCTTCGAATGGGGATACGGTGCTTGTGCAGCCCGATACTTATATCGAACTCATTGACTTCCTGGGAAAGGACATAGTTGTCGGTAGTCTGTACTTGACGACTCAAAATGAAGGATTTATAGAATCCACGATTATAGATGCAGATGGAAACGGGGGCGTTGTAACGTTTACCAACGGTGAGGGCAATGATGCTGTTTTAACAGGATTTACAATTCAGAACGGCATCCAGCCAGGTGTAGGGAATGGAGGAGGTATCCTGTGTGATGATGCGAGCCCCACCATTACACGCTGCCTGATTCGGAATAATCAGGCTCGCAGGGGGGGCGGAATTTATGTTACTAACAATGCCGCGCCTCTTATCAGTTCCTGCAGTTTCATATCGAACCTTGCGGTTAGTTATGGCGGCGGCATCTCAATCAACGAAGCCAGTCCCATAATAAGCTATTGTATAATCAACGGCAATGAAGGAACAATCCGCGGTGGAGGGATATACTGTCAGGATGAAAGCTCGGACCCCGCCGTCAGTTTCTCCCTCATAATTAACAATTCATCGACCTATGGCGGGGGTGTCTGCGCCAACAACAGCAATATCACCATAGACAACTGTACGATCAGCGGAAACATTGTGGGTAACCTGGGGTCAGGCGTCCTCTGTCGCTATGGCGGGCGTGCAGTTATCGCCAATTCAATCATTGTGAACAATGAAGACGACAACATCCGCTCATATCCACGGGATCGTAACAACTTGGTATCGCTGGAATTTTGTGACATTGAAGGCGGACTGCAGGGCATAAATGTTCCCGAAGAGGACCTCGTTTGGGGTGAAGGGAACATTGATCGAGATCCGTTGTTCGTTGATCCGGATGCCGACGATTATCACCTGACAGAAAACAGTCCATGTATCGACGCCGGCGATCCCGATGCTGCGAGAGACCCGGACGGCACTCATGCCGATATGGGCGCTTACTATTTTCATCATGAACCGGGAGCGGCGATACTCGTCGTACCTCTCGCCCTTAATTTTGGCGAGATACACTTTACAGAGTCCGTTGAAAACAATCTGACAATAAGCAGCGTCGGTGAGCGGACACTCGATGTCATAGACATTAGTGTCGATGGACAGGGTTTTACGGTCGATTTTGAGGAAGGTTTCAGTCTTGAACCTGCTGAACAGAGCTTAATCACGGTCACCTTCGAACCTGACGCCTCACGTCTCTTCCTCGCTGAACTTGTTATCGTTTCCAACGATCCTGATGATGACGAAGTCGTTGTATCCCTTACCGGTTTGGCAGCTAACGAAGATCCGGTCTGGATCGATCTACCTGACGATATATACGTTGAAATCGGAGATCTGATCGAGTTCACAGTTCAGGGAAGCGATCCCGACGGAGATGATCTGACCATTACGGTTAGGAGCGACGACATTCCTGTCGTCGATAATTACTTCACCGATCAAGGTGATGGCAGAGGCGAGTTCAACTGGCAGACCAATGACGAAGATGAGGGTGAATATACCCTGATATTAACGCTATCTGACGGAGCAGCCTCAGTTGAAGCTTTGATCCTCATCGCTGTGAATGCGCCCAATCAATCTCCGGTCTGGGATGAAGTCCCGGATGATATTTTTGCTTTGGAAGGCGACAGGATCGAATTCACTGTTTCCGGCAGCGATCCGGATGATGATCACCTTGTTATCTCCTACGATCCGGGTGACCTGCCTGAAGAAGCGTTGTTTTTCGACCAAGGCAACGGTTCGGGCATTTTCATCTGGCAGACCGGTGGAGACGACGCAGGATATTACAGCGTTTCACTGAGCCTGTCTGATGGTGAACTTACTGCTGATACACTGATTAACATCTCAGTTGAGGCGCCTAACGAACCACCGGTCTGGGATGAAGTACCGGATGATATTATTGCTGAGGCGGGCGACAGGATCGAATTTAGTGTTCTGGGCAGCGATCCCAACGGAGATGATCTGACCATCACGGTGGGGAGCGACGACATTCCTGACGTCGATAATTACTTCACCGATCATGGCGGTGGTAGAGGCGAGTTCATCTGGCAGACCGTTGAGGATGACGCAGGGGATTACAGCCTTTCGTTGACGCTCTCCGATGGTGAATTTACTGCTGATACCTTGATTAACATCTTCGTCGAGGAGGCTAACGAGCCACCGGTCTGGGATGAAGTGCCGGATGAGATCAGCGTATTATGGGGAAGTGAGATAGCTTTCGATGTTCGCGCCTCCGATCCGGATGGAGACCAGCTTGAGTTAACGGCGGAATCCGACGACCTGCCGGAGGGCTGGGAATTCAATGACAATGGCGATGGAACCGGCTCGTTCTACTGGTACACCGGGGATGATCTCGGTGATTACATGGTTACTTTCACGGCTTCCGATGGTGATACCATTACCACCGTGCTGACGACGATAGAAGTCTTCGAATCGCCTCCGCCGATGTGGTTGGAAATCCCTGAGGAAGTGAATGCTGTCGAGGGTGATCTCATCGAGTTCAGTGTCCTTGGAGGGTGGCATAACGCCGATGTTCTGAGCATCATGTTCAGAAGCGACGACCTGCCCGACGGATATGAATTCACCGATCTGGGCGGCGGCGAGGGGAATTTTAGTTGGCAGACGGATCACTCTCATGCCGGAGAGTACAGTGCGATCTTTGAGTTGTGGTTCTTCGACCAGAGTTTTGTCGAGGCGGTAGTAAATATCATCGTCGAGCAGGACTACGTACTGAATGTGCCCGACGAGTACGAGACGATACAGGCTGCCATCGATGTAGCTTCCAACGGTGATACGGTTCTGGTCGATCCGGGTGAATATGTCGAAAACATCAACTTTATCGGCAAGGATATAGTAGTCGGTAGTCTCTTCCTGACAACAGGTGATGAAGATTACATCGAGCAGACTGTGATTGACGGGGATGAGAATGGGAGTGTGGTGACGTTTGAGAATGGGGAAACAGAAGATGCCGTATTGGTTGGGTTTACAATACAGAACGGAAAAGCAGAGTATAATGGTGGTGGGATACTTTGCGATTATTCAAGTCCTACAATCAGTTACTGTAATATAAGTGGTAATGCAACAGGGGATCATTATTATGGTGGTGGAATCTTCGGAGGTACCTCCGACCTCAGTATTAGTCACTGTAAAATAACTAACAATGAAGCAACTACAGGTGGAGGTGGAATTGGTTTCATGAGTTCCAATCCGATTATAAGTTACTGTTCCATAACCGGAAATTCCTCAAACAGTCACAGTGGAGCTATATATTGCCATGCTGAATCAAATATAACGATTCGGAATTGTACTATCAGCGGTAATTCCGCGCGGGACAATGCAGGTGTATCTCGTCTAAGCCTTGAGTCCAGTCTTTCGATTATAAATTCAATAATTTGGGATAACATTCAGGGAAATGAATACACGGTGTCGGTAGGTGATAATTCCTTCACCATTTCATATACCGATTTTGAAGGGGGAAGAGATAATATTAACGGATGGTGCATGTGGGGCGACGGCAACATCGACACCGACCCGTTGTTCGCCGATCCCGACAACGGCGACTACCACCTGACCGAGGACAGCCCCTGCATCGACGCCGGAGATCCCGACTCCCCCGAAGACCCCGACGAAACCCGCGCCGATATGGGGGCATATTACTTCCATCAGGAACCGATTGAGATTGAATGGACTATGCATATAATTGATGATGAGTTTAACGGAGCAAGGTCAGTTTTTACAATTGATATTGACAGTGATGGTGATATGGATGTGCTCGGAGCCGCTCGTGACGCCAATGATATTACCTGGTGGGAAAACGATGGCGAGCAGGACTTCACCGAACATACCATAGCAGGTAATTTCGACGGTGCATGGTCTGTTTATGCTGCAGATATTGACGGCGACGGCGATATGGACGTACTCGGAGCCGCTACTAGTGCCGATGATATTACCTGGTGGGAAAACGAAGGCGAGCAGGACTTCACCGAGCATACAATAGCAGGTGGTTTCGACGGCCCTTATTCTGTTCATGCCACAGATATTGACCTCGACGGTGATATGGACGTCCTCGGAATCGCTCATGAAGGCGATGACGTTAGTTGGTGGGAAAACGATGGCGAGCAGGACTTCACCGAGCATAC